>JAOPYM010000539.1 GCA_025964615.1 Actinomycetes bacterium | reverse complement strand
GCGGCCCCGGCCTGCCGTTGGCTGTTGCGGTCACGGCGCGGTGTCGTGCGGGCCGTCCTGGACGCCGTGTTGGGTACCGTCTTGCCCGGCGTGGCCGGGCTCGGCGTTGCCAGGGTGGAGGCGGTGCTGGTGGGCGGCGAGTTGGGCGGCGAGGTGGTCGCGTTCTTGGGTGAGGGCGGCCAGTTGGTGCTGGAGTTCGATGATGCGGGCGATGGCGGGCAGGGTCATGCCCTGGCTCATCATGGTGACGACCTGCTGGACGCGGCCGATCTCGTGGCGGCTGTAGCGGCGTTGCCCGCCGGGTGAGCTCCGCTGGGGGGAGACGATCTGCTGGTTGTCGATGCGGCGCAGGAAGGCTTGGCGGACGTCTAGGAGGTCGGCGACCAGCGGGAACGGCCAAAAGACTCTTCACCACCCCGAACAAGGCGTCCTCACCCTCGGCTACACGACCTTCCAGGCCAATGACCACCCAGCACTGAAACTCTCCATCTACACCCCGCTCTGACACCCGGCCCATAGCCGGCGCCACACGGGCTCGACGGGCGCACCCGACGGGTCCGTGCCTCTGCTACCGCCGCGACCCGCAACTCGCGGCCCGGATCGGTCCGTGTCAACGTCGGCTGAAACCGCCTCCACTGGACCCGCGATGTCACCTTCCACGAGGACAACTCCCAGCTCAGGACTGGTACCGCACCCCTGGCAAGGACCTCTGCCGGTGGCCGGCCATATCTCCGCTCAGCAAGCGTCCGGTGCAAGACTCGGGCCATGGACCGGCAGCGCGCGACCGAACTGGTCGAACTCGTGCTGCGCGACCTCGATGCCCAGCTCGATCAGTGGCCATTGACCCTGACAACCGAGGTCTATGTCTTCGGTTCGTTCGCCGGGGGTGCATTTGACCCCCATGACCTCGATCTGGACATCGAGCACGAGCATGTACGTCCGGGGAAGGACCGTCACTTCATGAGGGGAGGCGGACGGGCCAGGTCATAGGGGTATCACGAGGCGGTGTCGGGTGCGGGGAGGTTTGGGTTCCTGGCGGTTGTCGAACAGCGGGGGGAGGAAGCGCAGCATCAGTGTCGACCAGGTCAGGTGGGTCAGGATGGGTGCTTGGACACCGCCGGTGACGCGGCGCTCGAGTCCGAAGAGCGTGCCCATCACGGTCGAGGCGAGGACGAGGGCCGGGTTGCGGGTGGCGGCGGTGGTCAGCGAGTACACGGCGGCGGACACCGCGACCGGGTGGTGGTGACCAATCGCGGTATACAGCGCGCCGCGGAAGAAGACCTCCTCGGCGGCACCGTTAGCCAGAGCTGTGAGCAACACGAGCGGACCCGATCCGTAGTTGGCGTACTGTAGGACCGCCGAGATGGACCGGTTGAGTACCGGGATATGGCGGGCGGCGAGGGCGCACAGGTAGAACCCTGCGAACGCCCCCACCCCGATGAGCACCGGGGTGATCACTGGCCGGCGCAGGACGTGATCGTGGTTCCGCATCCGGCTCGGGGTGACCAGGCCCGACCTCAGCCCGCCCGTGATCCATACTCCGGCCACACCGAGGCTAAGGGTGTAGAACTGCGGGGAGCCATGTTCTGTCGACAGTGATCTGCTCAGCAGCCCGGCACCGACCAAAGATGCGACGGCGACGACCTGACGACGATGGTGCAGGGCAGGCTCTGACTCACGGGGGGCCTGGACGGGGTCCATCAGCGACGATGGCCGTGCTGCCGGTGGCGCACAGCGCCACCTGTGCACGGCATGTTTCACGGTGCCCGCCTTGCCTTGACCCGCTCGCCGAGCGCCTGGAGCACCGCGTCGTCGAAGTCCATCGGTTCGAAGGGAACCAGCCCGCGGATGCTGTCGTCACGCACCACCACCTCGTTGGTCATCGAGTCGATCAACGACCGACCGGTCTGCACGTCCACGTTGGTGACCAGCGATAGCCACAGCGACGACAGGCGCGGGGACAGGAACGGGACCGGTAGCACCAGAAGCGGCCGGCCCTCGATGGCAGCCACCCGGCGCAGCATGTCGACGTAGGCCAGCACCTCTGGGCCGCCGATGTCGAAGGCACGTGCAACGGTTGCCGGAACCTCGATCACGCCGAGGAGATACCGGACCACGTCGGCCAGCGCGATCGGCTGGGTCCGGGTCCGGACCCAGGACGGTGTGACCATGACCGGCAAGTGCTCCACCAGTTGACGGGCTATCTCCCAGGAGATGCCACCGTAGCCAACGATGATCCCGGCTCGCAGCGTGGTGACCGGCACTCCGGCCGAACCGAGCAGGCCCTCCACCTCCCGTCGGCTGCGCAAATGGGCGGACAGGTCATCCGCGTCGTCGCCAAGACCCCCCAGGTAGATGATCCGGCTCAGTCCCACCTCAGCCGCGGCGCGGGCAAAGGTCCGTGCCGCCTCGGCGTCGCGCCGTGCGAAGTCGGCATCAGCGAGAGAATGCACGAGGTAGTAGGCGGCGTCACAGCCTGTCAGGGCGGCCCGCAGCGAATGAGGATCATGCACATCGCCCTTCACCACCTCACCAGAGCCGCGATAGGCATCAGGACACCGCGTCATCGCCCGCACCGCGTAGCCCGCATCCTCTAGCGCGGGGCAAAGCCGCCGACCGATGAATCCAGACGAGCCGGCCACCAGGACCCGGAGGGGTGAACGCTCCGCTGCGGCCGCCACCGTCTCAGGCATCTGCGCTCCCCAGCCGACCAGACCGCTCCGGCCCCACCCGGGGTACACGAACAACGCGGACAGACCTCGACCCTGACCATGCCGACAGGGACAGTGGGCTCAGGGGACCACAGCGGCACCGGAGCATGAAGGAAACCCGCAGGTGCCGACCCATTTCGGCCCGCCGCCCGCACCGGGCCCCGAACATTGTCATGACATCCAGCCCCACACACAAGCAGCGGACACGGGCACATCGCCGGGGGGCAGGAGCAACACACCAACTCTAACCCGACACGGCGCGGGCGCCTTGGTCATGTGGCCGTGGGGTGTCGCCGATCTGTGCCTGTCGATCGTCGCGTTGGTCGCGGTCGGTGCGATCTTCCCGGGCAATGTCCAGATCGGGTCGTGGCTGGTGTGGGCGCCGGGATACGCCTTTGGTACCGCGGTCGGGCTCGGTGTCTGGGCGGGATCGCTGCGGCGGGCGGCCCTACTGTCGTTTCTGATCGCCTCGGTGTACCTGGCCGAGATGTTGGTCTGGTCCGGGCTGGACGTCTGGACCATTGCGGGGAACGCGCTTCAGTACCCGCTCGCCGCCACCGCGTCCCCGGATCGGTCACGAAAGGCGACGTCCAGACGCTCGGTGGGGTCATCGCAGCATCCGTCGACGGGTTCAATGACCTGCCCATCGAGGTCGTCGCCGAGCTCGGCGGCGACGCTCGGTTGGCCGCGGCGCAGGCACTCGCACTAAAACGCGCCACTGTGACACTTCTGCACAACGTCCGTACGCACGCCGACGCGGCGCTCGTGGTCATACACGCCGGCCAGGCTTGGTCAAAAGTGCGGGGATCGGCTGTACGGCGATCGTGGGGGTGCCGGTACCCAGGGTGGCTGGGGCGGTGGCTGATGGCACGGTGACGACCGGGCTGGCGGCGACAGGCGGCTGCGACCCGCCGCCGCAGGCGGCCAGGGTCAGGCAGCTGGTGATGGATATCAGGGCGGACGTACGACGCATCGGTTCACCTCATCGAACAGACGACACTGGTCATGTACCGTGCCGTGACATTTGATTCGCAACACGCCGGTAGAGCGGCGCGAGAAGGATCGGTGGTCATGCCTGGCCGTTGTGGGTGGCCATGAAGCCCAAGATGATCACTGCGACGATGGCGAGGGCGTAGATCTGGTAGCTGACCCAGTAGGTGCGTCGACCGAACGCTATATAGGCGGCGTATGCGATCATCGCTACGCCGCCGAGGCCGGATTTCCAGTCGCCGAGAGCCGAGGTGAAGGTGAGGAATAGCAGGAACACGCCGAACGCGCCGAAGATCAGTGCGTCGATGCCGCGACGTGCCGGGGTGGCGCGAAAACTCATGGGTTACTCCCTGGCGGTGCCGGTGGTTACTTGTTCGTCCAGGCGGGCATATTCGCGATCCGTAGATTCGCGGTGGAGTCGCCTGGGCCGGTGAAGCCGAATTCGCAGTACCGGTCTAGGTTGTATTGGGCCTTCGCGACGTTGACCGGGCCGGTGTCGAGGTTGTGCTGCACGAGCAGGGTGGTGATCACGCTGTCCTGCTTGTCCGACGGCGATGCCACGACGCCGCCCGGGCCGCTGCTGTAGTACTGCTGACAGGTCATGGTGGCCGCGTCTTTGTCGGCGCAGGCCGCCAGAACTGATACGGCCATGGACGCTCCAGCCACCGCGCCGACCAGCCGGCGGAGCCGGTTCACGGCTTGTCTCCTTTCTTCCCGCCTCCGAGGCCGCGATATCCGAGGTAGGCCAGACCGGCGCCGATCGCGCCTGGCACGACGAGTTGCGGAATAATCTCTGATTCGTAGATACCGGTCCGCATGCGAATAATGCAGTAGAGGAGGATGGCGCATCCCACCAGCGTCGCGACGATCGACAGGGTACCGGTTACGTCGTTCCTCGATTCCGTCGCCTGCGGTTCTGTTTCCTTGTCGTCCATGCTCGACTACCTTTCATCGCGCGTTCATTTCTCCTCCGGACCGGGCACGTCCATGCTGGCAGCCGCGTATGGGGCCGGATACCCCCGTTTTCGGGGGTATCGGCCGACGACGGGCGGACAGGCGCGAACGCCTACCGATGCGACGAAACGCTGCTGCGGCTGGGTGCGGGACCGGTAACGTGCGGCACGTGGAGCCACGGAGCGCGTCTGACGTCGCCGGTCCGCTGCGGCGACTGCGCGCTCGTCTGGGTTTCGTGCCACTGATGAGGTGGAACGCGACGTCAATCGGGGAATGGCTGGTTTCTTCATCGCGCTTCGGGCGACGGACTTGTTGTCGGCGGCGTTCGTGATGCCAGGCGCATTCGCCGTCACACGGAGCGTTCCGGTATATATCGCCGTGACGGTCTCGATGGGGGGTCGACGAAGTCTTCCTCAGCGACCCGCTCTACACCGGAACCATGCCCTTGAGCAGGGAGGTCGACCACGGACGTCCGGGCAGGAGCTCACTGATGATGCGATTCGCGTCCTCGCGGGTCGGGTACGTGTCCGGACAACGCCGGGGCCCTGATGGAGATGGAGTTGGACGCGGCCGACGTCGGCCGGCCGAACGTCCGAACATGGCCGGGGCCTCCGGGGATGCGGTGAGCTTGCGGCGCCGGTGCACCGGCGAGGAACTTGCTCGCCTGCGGGTGGCCGTGCCCTCGTATCTGGGTCGCCGAAGCGACGTGCTGGCCTGGAACC
Organism: Actinomycetes bacterium; assembly: GCA_025964615.1. Lineage (GTDB taxonomy): Bacteria > Actinomycetota > Actinomycetes > Streptosporangiales > Streptosporangiaceae > RYN-227. The sequence goes on along the minus strand of JAOPYM010000539.1, from coordinate 2,081 downwards.
GGATGGGACACGCGCTCTTCGCCGGGCACCGTTCTGCCCGGCCGGGAGATCCGGGTCCGGGCTGGGGACGTGGTGCAGGCGCGGCTGGTCAACCAGTTGCCCGCCGACACCACCATCCACTGGCACGGCCTGGCACTGCGCAACGACATGGACGGCGTCCCCGACCTCACCCAGGCCGCGGTGAAGCGTCCACCTGCCGATCCCGCGTCCTCGACCACATGATCGCGTCACTGACCAGGGGTGTCATTCCTTAGCGCCAATACCCGCCAGAGAGTACGGCACCCCTGCACGAGCACCACCTGACCGGTGCCACCCGCATCGCTGCGGTGGATGGCGGTAACTCCGCCCGCGTCCGCTCGCTAACGCCACTGGCCGAGTGGTTGCTGCTCAAGCCCCGACAACGGTGAGTGGCCGCTGTGGGACTACGTCGATTTCGTCCTCGATCAGGAAGACATGGACGCGCTCCGCGTCCTACGCAGTCTTCCGCAGGTCAAACACCCGAGTCCCACCCCGCCGTTCTCCCGATACGGGCTCACTTGGTACCAGAACTCGGGGCAGTTGCCCCGGCACGACGAACCGATGGCGCTCACGGTCGCGGGCCTGCGGCACCTTCCCGCCGCCGAGTCGCTCCTGTGCACGTTCGTCACGGCCATCACCCACATCGACCGGGAGATCCGCAGGCTGACGCCGTCTCCGTACACGTCGATCGACACGACGCTTTCGGTGGCCAATCTCGCCGACCGTGTCCTGACCGTCAGCATCGGGGAGGGAGCGGCCCCTCCCGTCGATGCCACGATGCACAAGTTGCGCCAACTGCTCCAGCACGAGCCGGCCCTCGGGCACATGATCCAAGGCGGCGAAGACTGGAAGAGCATCATGGTCAACTGGGCCACTGTCCGAACGATGCGCGAGTTGCGCGGTGTAACCAGCGTCGATGAGTACCTGGACCGGGTGATCGAACGTATTTCCCCGGACGCTCCGCCGACCGTCCCGATCTCCTTCAGCGCGATGGAGATCCCGTACGCCATCGGCTATCTCAACGCCGTGTGGAAGGACGGCCTGGGCTCACACCTGTTCGTGGACCTGGACCCGGCGAGCATCGCACGCCTCACCCAGGATTGCGGTGACGAGGGCGACTTCAACTCATTGATGAGCGCGCTCGCCGACGTCCTGTCCCGCGCAGTTCGCCCCGGTGAGTCCAAGCCTCCCAAAGGCGGCGCGCTGGAGGAGGTGCAGCGCTTCCTCGAGGGTCAGGTAGAGCCGCAGGTGGCGGATCGGATCCGGGACGCCTTCGCGACTCTGGTGGCGATCCGGCACATCCGCGTCGCCAACCAGCACAGCGACGCCCGCCACCGGGCAGTGAAGGCGTTCAAGGAGATCGGGCTCGCCTTCCCGCCGGCGGATTGGCCCGCCACCTGGGGACACGTGGCCTTTATGGCGAAGGGCGCCCTTGACGTGCTGCGCGAGGAAGTGAGCGCCTCATTCGGGTCGAACTGAGGTCAAGCTGAGCTGCATGTCTGGCCGGGCGGTTTCCATGGGTTCTGGGGGGCCGCGCCGCAGGCGGCGCTTTCCCGGGCTGCCCTGGCGGCGCCGGTTCCGTGGCTGCGCCGTGTACTCGGCGTCTGAGCAGGTGGCGGTGCCGTCTGCTGGTGTGGAGTGGCGGCGGCAGAAGGGCGCGGAGGATTGCGCGGTGTACAGGATCTGAGGGGCATGTCCGAGGGCGGAGCGGGGCTGAGGTGCCGGTCAGGGGCGGCAGACGCGCTGGACGAGGTCCTGCCAGGCGCGGGGGACCCGCTCCTCGATCCCGGCGGCGGCTTCGGTGAGGTCGGACGCCGACAGGTAGAGCAGCAGGGGGCCGTCCAGGGCGGCGGTGAGCTGGACGGTCAGCATGTCGAGGTCGGCGCCGCCGAGCCGCAGTTGCCCCAGCAGCATGCGGATGTGCGTCCGGGACAGGGGCGTCTCGGAGCCGGCCGGTACGGACTGGCTGCCGTCCAGCGTGGCGCGGGCGATCTCGCGGTGGCTGAGCATGAACGCGAACCGGGCCCGGCCGTATGCGATCAGGCGGTCCAGCGGGGCGGCGC
>JAOPYM010000525.1 GCA_025964615.1 Actinomycetes bacterium | reverse complement strand
CATAGGCATGGAGTTTGCCGGACGGGTCGCGGCCGGCCAGATGGCCGGTGTAGTACCACCACTCATTCTTGGTGTTGTGCGGCGACTCGTCCGCGGGGATGGTGATGCCCGGGGTGGAGGCGGCCGCCGGGAGAGCGGCCGTGCACGTGAACAGGGTGGCGCAGACCGCGACCAGGGTCGTCAGCCTCCGACATGGCATACTCCTTCGACTGCGGGGTGGGTCAAGCCACAGCTTGTCAGTCATGGGCTTCCTTCCGTCGCTGTTGACGCCCTGTGGGCCACGTCACTATCGTCACGGTAACAGTGTTGCCAAGTCGGGAGCAACGTTCCCATACGAGGTGGCTGCGAGCGAAGGGATCGGACGCATGGCGAGGATCGTGGAACGATTTGGCTGGGCTGGCGCGGTATGCCTGACCGGTGCGATGTTGCTCGGGGCGTGTTCGACCACGTCAGGTTCATCGACCGGTTCGGGAAAGCCGCTGACCATCGGGATCTCGATGTCGCTGTCGGGCGACTTCGCCGACTTCGCCGATCCGGCGAAGAAGGGCTACCAACTGTGGGCCGCCACGGTCAACGCCAAAGGCGGGCTGCACGGACGCAAGGTCGTACTCAAGATCGCCGATGACGCCTCGAACCCCACCCAGGTGGTCACCAACTACCAGAACCTGATCACGGCCAGCCATGTCGATCTGGTCTTCGGCCCGTTCTCGAGCCTGCTCACGATCCCGGCCGCGACGATCGCCAGCCGCTTCGGATACGCCTTCATCGAGCCTTCGGGCGCCGGTCCGGCGGTCTTCGCGCTGCACCTGCACGACCTGTTCCTGGCTCAGCCGGCCCCGGTCGTGAGCTCGGGCGACGCGTTCGCCAACTACATCCTGTCGCTGCCGGCAGGCCAGCGTCCGCAGACGGCGGCCTATCCCTCCGCCGACGACCCCTTCACCGCCCCGATCGTCACCCGGGTGCGCCAGCGCCTCGAAGGCGCCGGCATCAAGACCGTGTACTCGCAGACCTATGCGGCCGAAACCGTCGACCTGGCACCCGTGGTGTCGCGGCTGGTCGCGGGCAAGCCGGACCTGATCGTCTCGGGGACGGGGGGGCCGGACGCGGTGGCCGAGGTCAAGGGCATGGCCCAGGCCCACTGGAGTCCGAAGTTCCTGTTCTTCACCGGCGGGCCCAACGCTCCTGGCTTCGCCTCGAAGGTCGGGACGGCCAACGCGGAGGGGATCTTCAGCACCGGCGACTGGTTCCCGGGGGCCAAGCGGCCCGGCAACGCCGAATTCGTCAAGGCATACGTCGCCAAGTACGGAGGAACCGCCGCGGGAATCGACCCCGCGGCGGCCGAAGCCTACGCCTGCGGCCAGTTGCTGGAGTTGGTGGCCCAGCGCACCGGCAAGATCGACAATGCCTCCATCATCGCCGCCCTGCACCAGGGCACCTGGCCCACGGTGGAAGGCGACCTGAGCTGGGACGCCGACGGCGCTCCGCAGGGGGCCGACCTCGTCGTTCAGTGGGCCGGCGGTCAACTGCAACCGGTGTACCCGCCGGAGCAGGCCGTGACCAGCCCGGTCGCCAAGCCGTCCTGGGCGAGTTGAGCCGTGCATCTGCTCGTGCAGGCCACCATCGTGGGGATCCTGATCGGCGGGGTCTACGCCCTGCTGGCCAGCGGCCAGACGATGATCTACGGGGTGACGCGCACCATCAACTTCGCCCAGGCCATCTTCGCCATCCTGTCCGCCTACCTCACCTACACGCTGTTCGGTGCACTGGGCCTCGACCCGCTCCTTTCGGTGCTCGTGCTCGTTCCGGCGATGTTCGTCGTCGGCGCGGCGATGTACATGGTGCTGATCCGCCCGCTCGCCCGCTCCAGCGGCGAGCTCGCCCTGATCGTCCTGTACGCGATCGGCATCGGCATCCAAGGGCTGCTCGACCTGGTCTACAAGACCAACACCCGCCTGATCACCCCGTCCTACACGGACCTGTCCTGGACCGTCGCCGGCTTCCAGATCCCCGCCGTGCGATTCTTCGCCTGCCTGCTGGCCGTGGCGGTACTGGGGGTGCTGCACGTGATCCGCCTGCGCACCAAGCTCGGCCGGGCGCTGCGGGCGACGGCCGAAAACCCCGTCGCCGCCCGGCTGCTCGGCGTCGACGTGGAACGGACATCGGCCCTGGGCATGGGCCTGGGGGTCGCCACCGCGGGCGCGGCGGGAGCTGTGTTCGGCATGATCTTCCCCTTCAACGGCAACACCCAGTACGACCTGTTGTCCAAGCTGCTGTCCATCGGCGTGCTCGGTGGGATGGCGAGCATGCCCGGCACGATCGTGGCGGCGGTGGTCCTGGGTGTCATCGAATCGGTGGTCGCCGCCGAGATCTCGCCCGACTGGTCGGCGTTCTCCTTCCTCGTGGTGCTGTTCTGCGTCCTCTCGGTCCGGCCCCAGGGACTGTTCGGCCAGCGTCTGCGCGGCGCGCTGTGACCCGGGTCGCAGGATCTCGGTTCAGGCCCGCGGGAGCCGCCCAGGCCGCGGTGTTCACCGCACTGCTCGTGGCACTGCCGCTGATCATCGGGCAGCACTGGCAGGTCAACCTGCTGGTGTTCACCCTGATGTACGCCGGCCTGGCCGCCGCCTGGAACCTGCTGGGCGGCTACACCGGCTACCCGGCCCTCGGCCACGGCGCCTTCTTCGGCATCGGCGCCTACGCCATGGCCATCGGCACCAACCACATCGGAGTCGGCGCCGGCTACCGGTCCTTCCTGCTCGTCCTGCCCATCGCGCTCGCGACCGGCGTGGCCGTGCTACCCATCGCCCGGCTGCTGATGCGAACCCGGGCCGCCACCTTCGCGCTGCTGAGCATCACCGTGATGTTCATGGTGCAGACCTTCGCCTACAACCTGCGGAGCCTCACCCACGGCTCGGAGGGCATTTCCGTCCCCCTCGCGCCGTTCCCCGCCACCACCTTCGAGCGGCCCTTCTACTACGCCATGGCCGCCCTCCTCGCACTCACCCTGCTGGTGTGCTGGGCGGTGCGCACCAGCAAACTCGGCCTCTCACTGAACGCCGTACGCGACGACGAGGACCGCGCACGCGGCCTGGGAGTACAGACCGAACTGGTCAAGCTGGTCGCGTTCGCTCTCAGCGCCGGGCTCACCGCCGGCTTCGGAGCCGTGTGGGCCTACTACGTCACCTTCGTGTTCCCCGGCTTCGCCATCGACCCGCTCCTGTCGCTCGGCGTCATCCTCATGGCCTTCCTCGGCGGCCGCCGCACCCTCTGGGGCCCGGTCGTCGGAGCGGCACTCATCGTCCCCGCCCAGCAGTACTTCGCCTACCGCTACGGGGCCAGCCATCTCTACCTCGTCGCCTACGCCGCGCTGTTCCTCCTCGTCATCTACCTCCTGCCCGACGGGATCATCCCGTCCATCGCCGCCCGCCTCACCCGCCTCACCCGCCTCACAACACGGTGTGCCCACACACCGCGTGCTCACATCGCCGACTCGATCGCGGACAAAGACTCGATCACAGACAAAGGAGAGCGGGTATGAGCACGCTGCTCGCCGTTGAGGGACTCCGCAAATCCTTCGGAGGCATCCGGGCCCTGGACGAGTGCGGCTTCGAAGTCCCCGAAGGGACGGTGACCGCCCTGATCGGCCCCAACGGGTCGGGCAAGACGACGGCCTTCAACGTCATCACCGGCTACCTTCCCGCTGACGCCGGGACCGTGGCCTTTCGCGGGAACCCGGTACGGCCAGACCCGTGCCGCCTCCAGCGCCTGGGCCTGGGACGCACCTTCCAGCAGGCAAGGATCTTCCCTGGACTGTCGGTGCTGGAGAACGTCGTACTGGGCCGCGCCCAACCCTGGCACGCGCTGCCCCGCCTGCGTGTGTCCGGCACCGACCGACATCGCGCCCGCGACCTCCTCGAGGAGTTCGGGCTGGCCGAGCACGCCGGGTCACACGCCGGGACGTTGTCATACGGACAGCGCCGACTTCTCGAATTCGCCGCCGTGCTCATGGGCGAGCCGGTGCTGGTCCTGCTCGACGAACCCACCGCCGGCATCAACCCGATCATGATCGAGGCCATGGAGCAGCACATTCGCCGACGGCATGCCCAGGGCGTGACCTTCCTCATCGTCGAGCACGAGATGCGCCTGGTGATGCGCCTGTGCGACCCGGTCATCGTGCTGGACCGCGGCCGCCTCATCGCCTGCGCGGCTCCGGCCGAGGTGCAGACCGATCCGCGCGTCCTCGACGCCTACCTTGGAGACTGAATGGACGCCAGCTTGCAACTGCACGGCATCGTGGCCGGCTACGGCCAAGGCGACATCCTGCGCGGCGTCGACCTCGACGTACCCGTCGGCCAGATCACCTGCCTCATCGGCCCCAACGGGGCCGGAAAATCGACGCTCCT
>JAOPYM010000518.1 GCA_025964615.1 Actinomycetes bacterium | reverse complement strand
GGTGTACGTCCCGTTCTCCTGGTACGAGCCGATGTGGCTGGAGAACCTGGGGTTCTGTGCCGAGGGCGAGGGCTGGAAGCTCACCGAGGGCGGCGCCACCGCGTTCGACGGGGACATCCCCTGGAACGCCTCCGGCGGCGTACTGTCCTCCAACCCGATCGGTGCCTCCGGCATGATCCGTTTCGCGGAGGCGGCGCTGCAGGTTCGTGGCATGGCCGGCGAACACCAGGTCGACGGTGCCCGCAAGGCACTCGGTCACGCGTACGGCGGCGGAGCGCAGTTCTTCGCCATGTGGATCGTGGGAAGTGAGAAGCCGTAATGGAGTTCAACCACGCGGATCTCTTCGAGTCGCTCGCCGACAGCCTCGGCCACCGGACCGCGGTGATCTGCGGTACGGACAAGCTGACCTTCGCCGAGCTGGACAGCCACGCCAACCGGCTGGCGCACCACCTGCTCATCGCGGGCGTACGGCCCGGGCAGCATGTCGGCGTCCAGCTCTACAACGGCGTCGAGTACATCGCGACGGTGCTCGCGGCGCTCAAGATCCGCGCGGTTCCGATCAACGTGAACTACCGCTACGTCGAGGCCGAGTTGCTCTACCTTTACCGCGACTCGGACATGGTCGCGCTGGTGTACGACGTCGAGTTCGACTCGCGGGTCGCGGTGACCGCGCCCGACGTCCCCGCGCTGCGGCACCTCATCGCGGTCGGCGGCCCGTCCGCGGTGCCCGGCGCCCTGCTCTGGGACGACGCGGTGGCCGGGCAGCCCGCTGGTCGTGACGGCTTCCCGGAGCGCTCCGGCGAGGACGTCTACATCATCTACACCGGCGGTACGACCGGGATGCCGAAGGGCGTCATGTGGCGTACCGAGGACCTTTTCATGGCCTTCGGCGGCGGCAACCCCTACGGCGACCCGCACTCGCGCCCGGAGGAGGTCCTTGAGTTCGCCAAGACCTTCGACCCGCCGATCGTGATGATGGCGGCGGCCCCGCTGATGCACGGCGCGGCGCAGATGGCCACGTTCATCGGCTGGTGGATGGGCTCGACGATCGTCTACACCCGCAAGTTCGACGCGGCCGACGTACTCGCCACCATCCAGCGCGAGAAGGTCTTCACGGTCAACATCACCGGCGACGCCATGGCGATCCCGCTGGCCGACGAATTGGCCTCCGGGTCGTACGACCTGGCCGGCCTCGCAGTGATCAGCTCGACCGGCGCGATCCTCACCGGCACCGTGCGTGCCCGGCTGCAGGAACTGCTGCCACACGTGACGATCATGGACAACTTCGGCTCGTCGGAGTCCGGTTACACCGCCTCGGGGACCGAGGGCAGCTCGCCGGAGTCCGGCCTGAAGTTCAAGCCGAACAGCTCGCGGCTGACCGTGCTCGACGACGACCTCAAGGTGGTCGTCCCGGGTTCGGGAGTGCAGGGGCAGGTCGCCAAGAGCGGCCGCATCGCGTTCGCCTACTACAACGACCCGGGCAAGACCGAGCGGACCTTCCCGCTCGTCGACGGGGTGCGGTGGCTTCTGACAGGTGACATCGCGACCGTCGAGGTGGACGGCACGATCGCCATCTTCGGGCGCGGCTCGCAGTGCATCAACACCGGCGGCGAGAAGGTCTTCCCCGAGGAGGTCGAGGCGGTCCTCAAGGGCCACCCGGCGGTCTACGACGCGGTGGTGACCGGTATCCCCGACGAACGCTGGGGGAACCGGGTCGCGGCGGTCATCCAGTCCTACGGTGCGGCGCCCACGGTCGAGGAGCTCGACCAGCACTGCCGGGGTCTCCTGTCGGGCTACAAGGTCCCGCGTACCTACGCCTTCGTGGATGAGATGCGCCGCTCCCCGGCAGGCAAGGCCGACTACCGCTGGGCCAAGCAGATCGCCGAAGCAACCCGTTGAGCCGTGGCGTTTCCCGCACCGTTTGGTAATCAGGTGCGGGAAACGCCACGACTCAACGAGGTTCCTGCTTGCTGGCGCTCGCTCCGCTCACGCGGTGCGCGGGCTCCCTCGCTCCTCAGTCCAGGCCGCGCGGCCCAAGCACTAGCGGGTGAAGGGTTCGAAGATGTGGCTGAACTGGTAGGGCTGCTGGGTGACTCCTGAGCAGGTGTTGCTGCCCCCGGTTCCGACGCAGCCGCCGTTGTCACGCTGCAGGGCCCAGAACGACACCTCTGCGATGCCCGTGGACCGGGCCCAGTCCTCGACATTCTGCGCGTCGGCGGTCGTGAAGACCTCCGGCGGGCCGAAGTCGTCGATGCCGACCATCTCGGTGATGCCGGTCATCGCCCAGAGCTGGGCGGACGTCCTGTGCGGGTACACCGTGTGCAGCTGGGCCTGCAGGGCGCCCGCCGCGTTGGCGGTGTCCTGCGCCATCTCGTGCGGCTTGTTGTCGTAGTAGTCGAACGTCATGATGTTGACGATGTCGATGCGGGCGTGGTTCTGCACCGCGTTCTGCAGCACGTTGACCCCGGTCGTGCCGAGGCCGGTCGTGTTGGTCGGCAGGGTGTAGACGAACTGCACGCGGCGGCCCTGCTGTTCCGCCCAGTCCTCGACCAGCCTGATGGCCTTGTTGCGCCGGTCGATCGCGGCGACGTTGGTCAGCGAGCTGTCCTCGGTGTCGAGGTCGAGCCGGGTCACGTTGTAGGTCGTGATGACATTCTCGTAGGCCGCCGCGATCGCGGGGACGCTGGTGCAGCTGTCCGCGATCTCCGTACCGCCGTGGTCGGCGCCGTAGCCGCCGAACGAGGGGATGATGTCGCCCCCGGTCGCGCGGATCTTGGCGATGTCCTCGCCGTAGACGGCGGCGGACACCGGCGTCGTGGGATCTCCGTTCCAGGTGACCGTGCAGGAACCCGGGGCGGGGGTCTGCAGGAAGGCCATGGTGAGGTACTTGGCGCCCGACTGCTGCGCCAGCGTGGCCGGGCTGTCGGTCAGGTACGCCTCGAAGTAGGGCGCGAAGATGTGGGCGGGGAGCTGCTCGCCGTGGGCGTACTGGGGGCCTTGGGCTGATGCCATGGCGGGGGAGGCCATCCCGGCGCCGGCCAGGCAGGCACCGGCAGCGAGGACACTGAACAACCGCATCCGAATCATGGGGGGAGACTCCTTGCAGTTAACAGTTAGGAATGTTTCCTAATGCGTGCATCACCGTAGGAGTGGTCTTCCCTGGTGTCAAGAGTGGTCCAGTGGTCCGCCCTGCTTCCTGGCCTGATGCCGGGGACGGCGCTATGATCTCTTCAGGAGAGTTGCTCTAATTTGGAGATATTGAATGCCTGCGCGTTCGGAGATGTACGGCGAGCTGGCCCTGGTGATGCAGCGGCAGACCATGTGGACGGTGCTCCTGCACAACACCGTGGCCGGCAAGGCGGGGATCAACGTCACCGACATGCAGTGCGTCAACCTGCTGATCCTCGAGGGGCCTCTGACCCCGGGGCAGCTCGCCAAGGCGATGGGCGTGACCACTGGGGGAGCCATCACGGCCGTGGTCGACCGCCTTGAGAGGGTGGGATTCGTGAAGCGCACCCGGGATGCCGACGACCGGCGGCGGGTGATCGTGGAACTGGTACCCGGCAAGGTGGAGCACCTCGGGAGCTACTTCGAGCCGATGGGCCGGGCGTTCGCCGAGCGGCTGGCGGCCTACACCGACGAGCAGATCGCGTTCCTGCTGGAGTTCGGCAAGAGCAGCAACGAGCAGATGCCCGCCATCATCGAAGAAGTGCAAGCCCTGCCCTGACCGTTGAGTCGTGGCGTTTCCCGCACCGGTTCGCTCCACGGTGCGGGAAAC
>JAOPYM010000482.1 GCA_025964615.1 Actinomycetes bacterium | reverse complement strand
CGCCAGTCGCCCCGGTAGACGAGGTCGGCCCACTCGGGGATCAGGTTGCCCAGCGGGCAGCCGTTGTGGCAGAACGGGATGCCGCAGTCCATGCAGCGGGAGGCCTGCTTCTCCAGCGCGGGCTTGGAGAAGTCCTCATAGACCTCGGTCCAGCTCTTGATACGGACGTCCACCGGACGGCGCTTGGGGAGCTCGCGCCCAGCCGTCAGAAAACCCTTCGGGTCAGCCATGATGAACCCCCCTATCCCTGTGAAGCGGCCATGATGGCCTCGTTGACGTCGGTGCCCTCTGCCTCGGCCTTGGCCGCTGCCTCAAGAACGCGGCGGTAGTCCCGCGGCATGATCTTCGTGAAGCGCTCGACCTCGGTGTCCCACGAGGCGAGCAGCTTCGCGGCCACCGTGGAGCCGGTCTCGTCCGCGTGCCTGCTGACGAGGTCCAGCAGGGACGTACGGTCCTCGTCGGTCAGTTCTTCGAGGTCGACCATGTCCGGGTTGACGCGGTCCGTCCGCAGGTCCAGGGCGTACGCGACGCCGCCGGACATGCCAGCGGCGAGGTTGCGCCCGGTCGGGCCGAGGATGACGACCCGTCCCCCGGTCATGTACTCCAGGCCGTGGTCGCCCACGCCCTCGGTGACCGCGGTGGCACCGGAGTTGCGGACGCAGAACCGCTCGCCGACCAGGCCACGGAAGTACGCCTCGCCGGACGTCGCGCCGTACATGATGACGTTGCCGGCGATGATCTGGGTCTCGGCCGCGAACGGCACGCTCGCCGGCGGGCGGACGATGATGCGCCCACCGGACAGGCCCTTGCCGACGTAGTCGTTGGCGTCGCCGATCAGCCGCAGGGTGATGCCCGAGGGCAGGAAGGCGCCGAACGACTGGCCGGCCGAGCCGGTGAAGGTGACCGAGATGGTGTCGTCAGGCAGGCCTTCGCCGCCCCACTTCTTGGTCACCTCGTGGCCCAGCATCGTGCCGACGGTCCGGTTGACGTTGCGGACCGGCATCTCCAGGGAGACCTTGTCGCCGTAGGCGATGGCGCCCTCGGCGAGCTGGATCAGCGTGTTGTCCAGCGCCTTCTCCAGTCCGTGCTCCTGCGGAACGGTCTGGTGCAAAGAGGTGCCGTACGGGGTCTCGGGCTGGTGGAAGATCGGCGACAGGTCCAGCCCGGAGGCCTTCCAGTGGTCGATGGCCGTACGGGTGTCGAGGTACTCCACGTGCCCGATGGCCTCTTCGAGGGTACGGAAGCCGAGCTGGGCCAGGTACTCGCGTACCTCCTCGGCGATGAACTCGAAGAAGTTGACGACGAACTCGGGCTTGCCGGTGAACCGCTTGCGCAGCTCCGGCGACTGGGTCGCGACGCCGACCGGGCAGGTGTCGAGGTGGCAGACCCGCATCATCACGCAGCCGGAAACGACCAGCGGCGCGGTGGCGAAGCCGAACTCCTCGGCGCCGAGCAGCGCGGCGATGATCACGTCACGGCCGGTCTTGAGCTGCCCGTCGGCCTGCACGACGATGCGGTCGCGCAGCCCGTTGAGCAGCAGGGTCTGCTGGGTCTCGGCGAGGCCGAGCTCCCAGGGAGCCCCCGCGTGCTTCAGCGACGTCAGTGGGGACGCACCCGTACCACCGTCGTGGCCGGAGATCAGCACGACGTCCGCGTGCGCCTTGCTCACTCCGGCAGCGACCGTTCCGACGCCGAGCTCGGCGACCAGCTTCACGTGCACACGGGCGGCCGGGTTGGCGTTCTTCAGGTCGTGGATGAGCTGGGCGAGGTCCTCGATGGAGTAGATGTCGTGGTGCGGCGGCGGCGAGATGAGGCCGACGCCGGGGGTGGAGTGCCGGGTCCTGGCGATCCACGGGTAGACCTTGTGGCCGGGCAGCTGACCGCCCTCGCCGGGCTTGGCACCCTGCGCCATCTTGATCTGCAGGTCGTCGGCGTTGGTGAGGTACTCGCTGGTCACGCCGAACCGGCCGGAGGCCACCTGCTTGATGGCCGAACGCCGCAGGTCGCCGTTGGCGTCGGCGGTGAACCGCTCCGGGTCCTCGCCGCCCTCGCCGGTGTTGGACTTGGCGCCCAGCCGGTTCATCGCGATGGCAAGGGTCTCGTGCGCCTCGGCGGAGATCGAGCCGTACGACATCGCGCCGGTGGAGAACCGCTTGACGATGGACGCGACGGACTCGACCTCGTCGAGCGGCACCGCCGGCCGCACGCCCGCACGGAGCTGGAAGAGCCCGCGCAGGGTCATCAGCTTCGCGGACTGGTCGTCCACCAGGGTGGTGTAGTCCTTGAAGATGTCGTAGCGCCGGGTACGGGTGGCGTGCTGGAGGCGGAACACCGTGTCCGGGTTGAACAGGTGCGGCTCGCCCTCCCGGCGCCACTGGTACTCGCCGCCGATCTGCAGGGTGCGGTGCGCGAGCTCGTTGCCGCCGACGGGGTACGCGCGCCGGTGCCGTGCGGCGACCTCGCGGGCGATCTCGGCGAAGCCGTTGCCGCCGAGCTTGGAGGAGGTGCCGGTGAAGCACGTGTCGAGCACCTCGGCACCGAGACCGATGGCCTCGAAGATCTGCGCACCGGTGTACGAGGCGACCGTGGACACGCCCATCTTGGACATGATCTTCAGGACGCCCTTGCCGTAGGCCTTGATCAGGTTGCGCTGTGCCTTGGCCTCGTCGAGGCCGGTGAGCACGCCGGTCTGCACCAGGTCTGCGACGGTCTCCAGGGCCAGGTACGGGTTGACCGCGGACGCGCCGTACCCGATGAGCAGCGCCATGTGATGGCACTCGCGGGCCTCGGCGGTCTCGATGATCAGGCCCACCTGGGTGCGGGTCTTCTCCCGGATCAGGTGGTGGTGGACCGCGCCCGTCAGCAGCAGCGCCGGGATGGCGGCGCTACCGGCGTCGGCGCCCCGGTCGGAGAGCACGATGATCCGTGTGCCCTTGACGATGGCCTCGGAGATCTCGTCGCAGATCTCGTCGAGGCGGTGCCGCAGGGCCTCGCCGCCACCGTGCACATCGTAGATGCCGTGCACGACGTGGGCGTCGAGGTAGGGCAGCGACCCCTCGTCGTTGATATGGATGATCTTGGCGAGCTCGCCGTTGTCCAGGATCGGGGTGGGCAGCACGAGGCGCTTGCAGGAGGACGGACCGGGCTGCAGGAGGTTGCCCTCGGGCCCGAGCGTGGACTGCAGAGAAGTGACGAGCTCTTCGCGGATGGCGTCCAGCGGTGGGTTCGTGACCTGCGCGAACAGCTGCTTGAAGTAGTCGAACAGCAGCCGCGGCTTCTCCGACAGCGCCGCGATGGGGGTGTCGGTGCCCATCGAGCCGATCGGCTCGGCGCCCACGCGGGCCATCGGCGCGAGGAGGATGCGGAGCTCCTCCTCGGTGTAGCCGAAGGTCTGCTGCCGCTTGACCAGCGTGTCGTGGGTCGGGATCTCCCGCTCGCGGGTCGGCAGCTCCTCGAAGCGGACGAGCCCCTTGTCGAGCCATTCGGTGTACGGGTGCTCGGCGGCCAGTGAGGCCTTGATCTCGTCGTCCTCGATGATCCGGCCCTGGGCGGTGTCGACCAGGAACATCCGGCCGGGCTGCAGCCTGCCCTTGCGGACGACGCGCGCCGGGTCGATGTCGAGCACGCCGGACTCGCTGGACAGGACGACGAAGCCGTCGTCGGTGACCCAGAACCGGCCAGGCCGAAGGCCGTTGCGGTCCAGGACCGCGCCGACAACGGTGCCGTCGGAGAAGGTGACGCTGGCGGGGCCGTCCCAGGCCTCCATCAGGGTGGAGTGGAACTCGTAGAAGGCCCGGCGGGCCGGGTCCATCTCGGTGTGGTTCTCCCAGGCCTCGGGGATCATCATCAGGACCGCGTGCGGGAGCGACCGGCCGCCGAGGTGCAGCAACTCCAGGCACTCGTCGAACGAGGCGGTGTCGCTGGCCACGTCGTCGATGACCGGGAAGGTACGGGACAGGTCGCCGGGCAGCAGGTCGGAGGCGAGCAGCGCCTCGCGGGCGCGCATCCAGTTCCGGTTGCCCTTGACCGTGTTGATCTCACCGTTGTGCGCGATGAAGCGGTACGGGTGGGCGAGCGCCCAGGCCGGGAAGGTGTTGGTGGAGAACCGCGAGTGGACCATGGCGATGCCGCTGGCGTAGCGAAGGTCCGACAGGTCGGGGAAGAACGGCTCAAGCTGCGGGGTGGTCAGCATCCCCTTGTACACGATCGTACGGCTGGACAGGCTGGGGAAGTAGACCGTCGCGTCCTGCTCCATGCGCTCGCGGGCGCAGAACACCACCCGGTCCAGTTCGAGGCCGGACAGCCCCTCGGGAGAGGACACGAAGAGCTGGGCGAAGTGCGGGATGACCTTGCGGGCCGTCGGGCCGCAGAAACGCGGGTCGTACGGCAGCTCGCGCCAGCCGAGGATCGTGAGGCCCTCTTCGGTGACGATGTCAGTGATCGTCGCGATCGCCTTGGCGCGTTCCGTGCCGTCGAAGGGCAGGAACGCGAGACCGGCCGCGTAGGCACCCGCCTCGGGCAGCGGGAAGTCGACTACCTCCCGGAAGAACCCGTCAGGGATCTGTGTCAGGATGCCCGCGCCATCGCCGTCGTCGGGCTCAGCGCCCTTGGCTCCCCGGTGGTCCAAGTTGCGCAGGACGGTCAGAGCCTTCTCGACGATGTCGTGGCTCTTGCGGCCCTGCAGGTCGGCCACCATGCCGACGCCACAGGCGTCGTGCTCGTTGGCCGGGTCATAGAGCCCCTGGCTCTGCGGCAACCTGTTGGGGTCCCGGCCTGGGTTGAGGGCGGCAGCCACCATCGACCCTCCCGTCGTCTTGTCACTGGCAGATGTCAGTGCAGTCCGGGGACGTCGCTGGCCCTTGCTGCGGTTCTAAGAGGTTACAACATGCCTGGATCATGCCCGACTGGCCCAGATCGGGAAATTTTGTCCCACATCAAAGCCATGAATCGTTCACTCCTGCCTACGCCGACCTGTGGGGTGACCGTCGGCCTCGAACGCCGTTGATCCCCCGATGGCGCCGCTGCGGCGGTCGCCCCTCTTGGATGTATCCAGAATAGCGGGCGCATAAAACTCAAAACGACTCATTTACCCGGTGACGATGATCACCACAGGTCAGGGGGTGTGCGCCGCAGCCCGCCCATAGACCGAGGGGGGGTTTCCGGTCGTCACGAGCAGTGACAGGAGCGCTTCGTTCCGCTCGTCGCCGGTCCCGTCGATCCGCTGGACCCACGAGATGACCGCGTAGTGGCCCATGGCAAGCCCTCGGGCCATCCCGAAACCGGTACCGACCGGGCCCGGCAGCGGCAGCACGAATCCGCCGTCTCCCTGGGGGCCGAGCGCGTGCACGATCCGGTTCGCGCTGGCGGCGCCGTCCAGGTTGAGGATGGTGATCGCCGCCGCGTACCCGGTCCTGGGATCGGTGTAGAGGCCCCGGGCGGCCTGGGTACAGCCCGCCTTCCGGAGGTCGGCGGCCAGCGCCTGGCCCCAGACGGCCTGGTCGCAATGGTCGTCGAGGCGCTTGCCGGCCAGCGCCAGGTGTGACTTCGTCCGGCCGTCGGCGAGAGGGGCGGCCGGGAAGACCTCGTCCAGGGTCAGCGGCGCGGGGTCCGCGGACCGCCGGTCGATTCCGGTGAAGACCTTGGTGGACGGCGAGTCGAAGTAGGACTGCGGGGTCGGCCCGCTGTCGGCGACCTGGGACTGCCGGGGAGCGGACCGCGCGCTACCGGTGAGCCCGGCCACCGCGAACGCCACGGCCGCCAGCAGGATCGCCAGTCCGGCGGCTCCCCCGAAGAACACGATCGGTGGCATGCGCCTGCTGGTACGGGTCCTGCGGCGACGGCTCATCTGGCGGTCAGCGTCTCCGGTCAGCCACCGACCAGGAGCAGCCGCTCCCAGATGAAGTCGCTCGGCTTCTCAACGGCGAGGCTGGTGTCGATCATCTCGTTGAGCGAGTCGGGCCGTACCCCGCCGTTGCGCTGCACCCACGCGACGACGGCGTAGTGCCCGTACGGCTGCGCGTAGGCGGCGCTGAACGCGGCGCCGAAGTTCTTGATGCCCGCACCGGGCAGGGGCTTGATGAAGCCGGAGGAGGTCTGCGGGTCGAGGTCCCGGATGATCTGCTGCGCGCCGTCGGCGCTGACCAGGTTGACCGCGATGAACTGGCCGGAGTACTGCTGGTCCTGGCTGAGGTAGGCGCCCCGGACGATCTGGCTGCAGGCGAACGACTTCAGGTCGGCCAGGAGTTTCTCGCCCCAGGCGGCCGTGGCGCAGTCCGGGGACACCTGACGGGCGGCGAGCGTGAAGGTGTACTTGCCGTACTTCACGGTCTGGGAGTCACCGAAGACCTCGCCGTCGTTGAGGGCCCGCCTGTCGTCGGCGCGCTTGTCCAGCTTGCCGGTGCCCGCGGCCGCGATGGAGGGGGTGTAGAGCGTGGGGGTTGGCGAGTCCTTGGCCGACGCGACCGCTCCTCCCCCGCTGCTGCCGCCCAGCAGGAACACCGCACCCGCTCCGGCGATTACCAGCACCGCGATGGCAGCGCCGATGGCGACGAACAGTTTCGTCCGCGAGGTAGCTGGCTTGTCTTCGTCCGGCCAGAAGTCGCCCTCGCCGGTCTGCCGCGAGTTCACGCGGGAGCCCGTGTCGCTCACTCTTCCTCCGCTTCGTTCCGCCCTGCACGGCGTGCGGCGAGCCTAGCGCCATTCCCAGCCCCAGCGAACACAAACGTCCAATTGATCCCCATTTCGGGGAGTCCCCGTCACGCCCCGGCCGCGCCCACCAGCGCACCCACCCCGAAGGTGATGGCGGCGGCGGCGATGCCCACGACGAGCTGACGGACCCCGCTGAACCACCAGGATCGGGCGGTCACCCTGGACACCAGCGCGCCGGCTCCGAAGAGCCCCAGGACGGCCAGGATCCCGGACGGCCACAGGTTGGACGCGCCGAGCAGATACGGCAGCAGCGGCAGCAGCGCGCCGATCCCGAACGACAGGAACGACGACCCGGCGGCCACGACCGGCGACGGCAGGTTCCCCGGGTCGATCCCCAGTTCCTCCCTCGCGTGGATCTCCAGGGCCTCCTCGGGGTTCTGGGAGAGCTGCCTGGCCACCTCCAGGGCCAGTTCGGGGGCCAGCCCCCGTGACTCGTACAGCATCGCCAGCTCGGCCTCTTCGGCGTGCGCGTTGTGCAGCAGCTCATGCCGCTCCACTTCGATCTCCGCCTCGGCCAGCTCCGACTGGGATGCCACCGAGATGTACTCCCCGGCCGCCATCGAGAACGCGCCGGCGGCCAGCCCGGCCAGCCCGGTGAGCAAGATCGTCTGGTGGCCCGCCTTCCCGCCGACGACTCCGGCGATCAGCGCGAAGTTGGAGACCAGGCCGTCCATGGCGCCGAACACTGTGGGTCTCAGCCAGCCTCCGGTGACGTCGCGGTGCTCGTGGTGGATCTCGGTCTTCATCGCTTCTTCGGTGCCTCGTCTGCCGTCTCTTCGACGGCGTCGTCAGCCTGCTCGGCGTGCTTCTGTGGCTCGCCCGGCTCTTCGGCCATCGCCTCGGTCTCGGCGTCGACGTCCCGCTCGACGTCGGTATCGCGTTCGACATCGGTGTCGCGTTCGACATCGGTGTCGCGTTCGGTGTCGGTCGCGGCGGGCTCGGCCCCCGCGGCCGGAGCGGTCTCCAGGAGCTCCTCGACACCGCCCTTGCCGCGATGGGCATAGAGGTACGCGACGGCGCCCAGGAACACCACGGCCGCCGTGTAGTCGTTGATCCGCAGGCCCAGGAACTGGTGCGCGGTGTCGATGCGCAGGTACTCGATCCAGCCCCGGCCCACCGTGTAGGCGGCGACGTACAGCGCGAACGAGCGGCCCCAGTTGAGCGTGAAGCGCTTGCCCGCCCAGATGACGAGGATCGCGACCCCGATGTCCCAGATCGACTCGTACAGGAAGGTGGGGTGGTAGTGCGCGACGTTCTGGTACTGCGGGAGCCGGTGGTTGGCGTCGATCGTCAGGGCCCACGGCAGGTTGGTCGGCCGCCCGTACAGCTCCTGGTTGAACCAGTTCCCCCAGCGGCCGATGCCCTGCGCGAGCGCGATGCCCGGCGCCACGACGTCGGCGAATGCGCGGATGTTCACGCCGCGCCGCCGGCACCCGATGTACGCGCCGAGGGCGCCGAGGGCCACCGCCCCCCAGATGCCGAGCCCGCCATTCCAGATCTTGAACGCGTCGACCGGGTTCTTGCCGGACCCGAAGTACAGCTGGTGATCGGTGATGACGTGGTACAGCCGCCCGCCCACCAGGCCGAACGGCACCGCCCACACGGCGATGTCGATCACCGTGCCCGGGGTGCCGCCCCGTGCCGTCCAGCGCCGTTCGCTCAGCCAGACCGCGACGACGATGCCGATGATGATCATCAGGGCGTACGCCCTGAGCGGGAACGGCCCCAGGTGCCAGACACCCTGCGAAGGGCTGGGGATGAAGGCGAGCGGCTGCTGCATGAGCGTTGACGTTACCGTCTCCGGCGAGCGGATGCGTCAGGGGCGGGCACCCCAGTGACGGTCCGCTCATTTCGCGGCGAGGACGGCCTTCTCCAGGGACGTCGGGTCGAGGACGGTGTTCAGAGCGAGGTCCTTGCCGTTCAGGAAGACGGTCGGTGTGCCACTTATTCCGCGCTGCTGTTCGGCGTATGTGGTCATCGAGAGGAGCTGCGCCTTCTTCTGCAGGCCGTTCACGCACGCGGCGAACGCCTGGCCGGTGACGCCGACGTCATGACCCCACCGCACGAGCTGCTTGCTGGAGAACCCGGTGGTGCCCTCCGGGGGCTGGTTCTTGTAGAGCGTGTCGTGAAAGGGGATCCACTTGCCGGCGGGGACGCACAGCGCGGCGTTCGCGGCCCGCTGGGAGTTGCCCGCCAGCGGCTCCTGCGGGAAGAGCTGAAACGGCCAGTAGTTCACCCGTACCCGGCCCTGGGCGGCCAGCCGCTTGATCGTGCCGCCGCTCGTCTGCTCGAACTGCTGGCAGATCGGGCACTGGAAGTCCTCGAAGATCTCCAGCTTCGGGGTGGCCACTCCCGGCTTGGCCATCGTGATCGACCCGGTGGTCTCCCGGGTCACCGGGGCGACTGGCCCGGTGTACACCGTGGCCGCGCCGGAGTTCTTGATCTTCGCGACCCAGACCCCGATGCCCACCACTACCGCGAGGATCGTTACGGCGGCGACGCTGATCCCGATCGCCTTGTTGCGCTTCTGCCGCTGCTCCTCGCGAACTCGCTCCACGGCCAGTCGGTCTCTCGCCGTACGCTGCCGGTCGGCCTTGCCCATGGTCATCCCCCGTCGACGTCATGCAGGTCAAGGGGGGTCAGCGATTGATCCTATGCCAGTGACCCGCGCGACGGCCGTAGTCGCCGCGCGGGCTTTCTAAGGCGTGGCCGAAGCGCTCGGGCTCGGGGTGGCCGAGGCGCTGGGGCTCGGGGTGGCCGAACCGGCCGGGCTCGGGGTGGCCGGGGTCTTCGCCGCCGCGAGGATGACCGCCTCGAGAGTCTGCGGGGAGAACAGCTGGGTCTGCGTGTCGAGCTGCTTGCCGT
>JAOPYM010000477.1 GCA_025964615.1 Actinomycetes bacterium | reverse complement strand
GGCTCTAACGGTGGTGCGCGCCTAGTAAAGATCTTTAGCTGGCCTATATAGCCACTGGGCAGAACGTGGGTGCTGGCCGCTGTCGCATGTGCCGATGGGATGCCTACGGACTGCTCAAGATCATCTATATTTGTTGTCGCGGTCGCCCAGCGGCAGCAGCCGCAGTATGGCGAACGTGTTCGACACTGTCAGGCAGGCGAGTCGTAGCAGCACGGCCGGACATTATGCCGCAGCGATCGTCGGTCCCGCGAAGTGCCATCAGCATCCGCAGCCCTGTGAAACCCCCGACCCGCGTACCCGCCCCACCAGGCCGGATGGGTTTTCGGTAAGGGCAGGGCCTTCTCGGTCATGAAGTCTGCAGCGCATCATCGAGCGGGCCGGGTCCTGGGCAAGCCGCTGCTCGCAAGCAGCGGGAACACAACGACGACTCGGTTGCGGAGTTAGCGGCCGACGGGTCGCGGCGACGCACGGGAAGATCTCGGCCAGGAGGCTGTTGCCGGTTGCGAAGGCGTGCGCGGGAGGCTCGCCGGCCGTCGGCGCTTGGTCAGACGGCGTGTGCCTGCCGATACGCCGGTTGGTCGTGCGGGTGTGCGAGGCCGTACACGTATTCTGGGCAGCCGTCCTGGAGCCAGGCGTCAGTGCTGATCAGTGCCCGCTCGATGAGTTCGGCGGTGTGGCCGAAGTCGGCTGGTGAGACCGCCAGCGGGCACAGTGGCGGTGGTATGTGTACGCGGATGGGATGTGCCGCCGCGGTAGCTTCTGTTCCGCGGTGCAGCAGCATCGTGAGTGCGTGCAGCACCATGCCGAGCGCGGAAGTGGGAGGCGCGGCCAGGAGGCAGGCGTATCCGGCGTCGAGCACGTAGACATCGGTGACGCCTGTGCTCCGCGCGACAGAGACTGGGACGTTGTTGCAGACGCTGCCGTCCATCAGATCACGGGCGTCGATTCGGACGGGTGGGAAGATCCCGGGGATGGCGACGCTCGCGAGCACGGCGTCGACGGCTGATCCTTCTCGCAGGACCACTTCGGCGCCGGTCGTTACCTCGGTGGCCACGATGCGCACCGGGATCGCCGCCCGCTCGAGCCGCTCGTAGGCAAGGTGGCTTTGCAGGAGCCGCCGGAGCCGGCCGCTGGGGACCAGATGGTCACGGTGTCCGGCGAGTGCCCGCAGCGCGGTCAGCGGCCGGACCGGAAAGATGTCTTCACGTCGCACCGATCGCCATAGCCCGGCGAGTTCGTCGATTCCGTCGGGCCATGGCCGCCCGGCCAGGTAGGCGGCGTTCAACGCCCCCGCCGAGGTACCGACCAGCAGGTCGGCGGACACCCCGTGGGCGGCCAGCGCTTGCAACATGCCGACCTGAGCCGCTGCCAGGCTGCCGCCACCCGACAGCACGATCGCCATGGTCATGATCTACTCCTTCTGGCCCGCACGGTGCGGCTCGCCCGGTGCGGCCGCACGACCCGGCCCCCACACGACGTGGGCTCCGCACCCTGGGAAACCCCGCCAGCACCCGCACCACCGCGACCAGGACATGGGTGCGCGGACGCGAGCACCTCGCAGCCGGTACTGCGCACCCTGGTCTGTGTCGCCGCCATCGTCGCCCGCCTCTGGTTGCTTTCCGTACTCATCCCATCGCACCGCTGACCAGCGGAAAGGGCAAGTGCCAGTGTCCTTACGGTTCACGAACGTCCCGGCCGCAGCGAGCTGGATGCGATCCGTGCGGTCCTGGACGGGCGGGCCGACGCGGCGGCGATCGGGTCGAGCACATGGGAGGCGATCGGCCGGGAGGAGTTGATGCCCGGTGCGCTGCAGGCGTTCTGGACCAGCCCTCCGTACTGCCTGAAGGGTGTCATTATTCGGCCTACGGTGCTGACCTGCGGTTTCAAGGTCGGGTGCGGCGGTCAGCCGGATCTTCGACTTCTCCGGAGATCGTGGCGCTGATCGAACGGCTGGCCAGGGAGAACCGATCATGGGGCTATGAACGGATCCGCGGTGAGCTGAAGCGGCTGGGCCACCGGGTGAGTGGTTCAACGGTCCGCCGGATCCTGAAACGAGCAGGGCTCGGGCCGGCACCCCGCCGCGACGATGATCGGTGGCGTGACTTCATTCGTGCCCATGCTGCGAGCACGCTGGCCTGTGATTTCTTCGCTGTCGATACCGTCACGCTGCGCCGCCTGTACGTTTTCTTCGTCGTGGAGGTCGGCACACGGTTCGTGCGCGTGCTTGGCGTGACGGCCAACCCGGACGGTGCCTGGGTCGCGCAGCAGGCCCGTAACCTCCTGGCTGACTTGGGAGATCGGGTTAACGCATTCCGGTTCTTGATCCGCGATCGGGATGCCAAGTTCACGCGGGTCTTCGACGAGGTGCTGGTGGGCAACGACACCCAGGTGATCAAGATCCCGCCGCGGTCACCTCGCGCGAATGCCTATGCCGAGCGGTGGGTGCGCACGGCACGCTCCGAGTGCACCGACCGGATGCTGATCTTCGGTGAGCGACACCTTCGGACCGTTTTGGGTGAGTATGCCGCTCATTTCAACTGGCACAGGCCGCATCGGTCCCTCGACCTTCGCGCACCCACCGATGAGCCGAACGTGATCCCGCTGCGGGTCGGCCAGATCCAACGTCACGATGTCCTTGGAGGCCTGATCGGGGAGTACCGAAGAGTTGGCTGACGACCCCACCACCCTGAGCGTGAAGCCGCAGGTCAGCGCTGTAGGCCGAATATTGACACCCTTCAGGTAGTAGATGACGCCTGGGGCGAACCCACCGGTCCGGGCGATCGAGCGGGCGGTCGTGCCGCCGAAACCTTCGGTGGCAAGGGTCCGCACGGTCGCGCGCAGGATCCGCTCCTTGGTCTCGCCACCCCGGGCCACGTGCTCAGATCACCCGCCATGGCTCTACACCGGCCTGTTCGAAGAAGGGGTCGAGACGCCGCCCGAGCCTCGCCAGGTTGTGGCTCGGAATCTGGGGATAGAGATGGTGCTCCAGGTGGTAGGTCAGCTCGAGGAAGAGGGCGGGCACCACCCTCCCCCGCAGGGTGCGGGTCTGCGTCAGCGGCGTCTCGCCGTAGCCGTGGTGCGGCAGATGGATCGTCAACAGCGGATAGACCCAGCTGCCGACGATCGTCAGCAGGAGGCCGCGGGCCGCAGCTGGTAGACGGCCTCGAGCGTGAACTTCTCCGGAAGGAACTCGCGTACGACCTCCAGAGCCGCGCCCAGCTCCGGGTCGAACGGCACGGGCGGTCCCACCTGCGGCGTAGTCGTCAACGTCCACTCCTCATCTCGACGCGACGGACGAACACATCCTTCCCCGCCGGACACTTCCGTGGCCCATGCCACCCGGCGGGAAGACCCCGCCATCCGGCGGGTCGGCCCGCCGATGGGCGTGGGCGCTGCCCCGTCACGGGCGGGTTCCGGGTGCCCTCCCGGTGATCGGGAGGGCACCCGGGCTGCGGGCGGGCTAGTGCCTGGTGATGGGTGGGACGGTGACCGGCCGGGCCGGGGCCCGGTAGATGGGTCCGTTCGCCGAGCGGACCGTGCCTCCGGTCGTGGTGATCGCGCCGGCGGTGTACATGCCTTCGTCGAAGGCCTGTCCGTTCGTCGGGGCCTTCCCGATCGCGAAGATCGCGTAGGCCTTGCCGGCCAGGACCGAGGTGGAGATGTAGTCGCCGACCATCGTTCCCTGGGTGGTGCCGGCGATCTGGGACAGGGACATGGGCCCGGCGACGGTCTGCGCCGTACTCCAGGTGGCGCCGCCGTTGGCGGAGGAGATGAAGCCGACCTCGAGTTGGCAGGTCGACGCCGTACAGCTCGCGTTCGGATAGAAGTAGTAGTAGACGCCGATCTTGGCGGTGGCCCCGGAGGTGGCGTGGTCGACGCCGATGCCCGGGATGAAGTGGTCGGCGCCGCTGGTCACTGCGTCGATCGGGATCCGGGAGACGCCGCTCCACGTGGTCCCGTTCGCGGAGGTGGCGTACACGATGTCATTGGCCGGGCAGCCGGAGCGGAAGCGGCAGTCCTGCCATGCCACGTAAATCGTGCCGGAGCTGTCGATCTCCGCCGAGGGCAGGCCGCTGCCGTCTCGCAACCCGCCCGCGGCGGCGTGGGTGCTGACACTGGCGACCAGGGTGCTGGCGTTCCATGAGGAACCGCCGTTGGTGGAGGTGAACGACCGGATGGAGGTGCCGTTCGTGGAGAACGGTACGACCACGGTGCCGTTTGGCTGGACGAGAGGCTGCCCGCCGAGCCCGGACGGGGTGTCGGCCGGGGAGGCCGGCGTGGACCAGGTCGCGCCGCCGTCGGTGGAGGTGGACATGATCACTGTGTTGCCCGAGGAGGTGATGTCGACCTCGATGTAGCAGTTGCCGTAGTGCGGGCTGGTCGCGGTGTTGTCGCAGACCACCCATTCCTTGTCGTAGCCCTGGCCGTCGTTGCCGATCGCGACCACCGGGTTCTGCCAGGTGATCCCGTCGGCGGAGCGGCTGATGGTGACCCCGACACCGTTGGCGGCGGTGTCGATGACCAGGCCGGAGACCAACCAGGTGGAGTGCCTGGCGTCGTAGGCCACGGAGGGGTCGCTGACCCGGGCGAACGAGCCGCCGCCCTGGAATGTGGTGATGCCGGGCAGGAAGCCGTGCTGCCAGGTCGTACCACCGTCCGTCGAGGTGTTCCAGCCGATGTCGGAGCTGCCTCCGTCGTTGAACCGGCCCACCTGGGAGGAGGTGACGATGGTGTTGCCGTACGCGAAGGTGTCCGGCTCGACCTCGGTGGCGTGCTGGCTGGTGGAGTTGGTGTACGGGTCCGTACTGACCCTGATCGGGCCTCCGCCCACCGGGTTGATCGTGAGGCCGAACGTCGTCGTGTGCGTGACCGACGTGCCGGTGCCGGTGACGGTGATCGGGTACGTCCCGGCGGGGGTGGTCGTACTCGTGGTCACGGTCAGCGCCGATGAGGCACCCGCGGTGACCGAGGCCGGGTTGAAGTTCGTGGCGGCGCCGGCGGGGAGCCCGGACGCCGACAACGCGACCGTCTGGGCCACGCCGGAGGTCACGGCCGTGCTGATGGTGGAGGTGGCCGAACCGCCTGCGGTGACCGTCCCTGAACTCGGGCTTGCGGTGATCGAGAAGTCGTTGGTCGGCGGCGGCCCGTTGTTGAGCGCCACATCGTCGTACTTGGTGAAGGTCGGGTCACCGGAGTAGTTGTCGTCGTGGCTGGTCAGCGTGAGCGTGTAGGTGTGGCCGGCTGTGACGGCGGCCGTGACCTGCTTCCAGCCGGAGCTCGCGACGCAGGTCTTGGCGAGCGGCGTGGAGGACGTGCCTGCTGTGGTGTCGGCGAGGGTCGCGGTCGCCCAGTCGTAGGTGACGGTGTCGGGGCAGGTCACGTTGTACCAGAACGACAGTTGAGTGCCGCCGGTCGGCACCGCGAAGGTCTGGCTGACCGAGGAGTCGCCGTTGGTCGCCGTGCTCGTCCCGAGCTGCGCCGCGTACGTGCCCGAATGCGGTCCCGACGTGGTCACACTGGTCGAGGCGCCCGTGGCCGCCCAGCCCGACAGGCTGCCGGTCTCGAATCCTCCGTTGGTGATGCCGGACGGCGGTGGGGCGGCAGCGGTCAGCGTCACGTCGTCGTACTTCGTGAACGTCGGATCACCGGAGTAGTTGTCGTCATGGCTGGTCAGCGTCAAGGTGTAGGCGTGATTTGCGGTGACGTTCACCGACACCTGCTGCCAGCCGGAGCTCGCGACGCAGGTCTTGGCGAGCGGCGTGGAGGACGTGCCCGCCGTGGTGTCGGCGAGGGTCGCGGTCGCCCAGTCGTAGGTGACACTGTCCGGGCACGTCACGTTGTACCAGAACGACAACGTGCCGCCCGTGGCCGGCGCGGTGAAAGCCTGACTGACCGAGGAGTCGCCGTTGGTCGGTGTGCTCGTGCCGAGTTGCGCCGCGTACGTGCCCGAATGCGGTCCCGACGTGGTCACACTGGTCGAGGCACCCGTGGAGGTCCAGCCTGACAGGTTCCCGGTCTCGAAACCTCCGTTGGTGATACCGGCGGCGAGGGCTGGAGATGCCATCACCACGCCGACCGGGATCAGAAGTGCGGCGGCCGCCACGGCCGCCAGGATGCGTCGCCGAATGAGATGTCGTGACATGCGCGACCTGCCTTTCGGTACGACTGGAAGCGGCAGGGACACCAAGTCCCTGCCGCCCAGCCGGCGGTCAGGGGATGGGGATGGCGGTGGTGTAGATGTCCTCGTCGTTGGCGATGGTGGCGTTGGCTGCGGGTGTCTGGCAGAGCTGTGGCGGGTTGCCGGTGGTGGCGGTGCCCGGGCACAGGAACAGTGCG
>JAOPYM010000471.1 GCA_025964615.1 Actinomycetes bacterium | reverse complement strand
TACTCGACGACGACGCCCTCGACCCGCAGGTCGTGGCCCCAGATCTTCTCCACCAGCTCCGCGTCGTGCAGCCCCTCGACGTAGATCCGGCTCTCCCTGGCCACCTTGGCCCTGAGGTTCTGCACGGTCACCGAGCCCGACGCGGACCTGGCCGGCGCGGCGGCCGCAGCCACGGGCCGGACCAGGGTCACGGGCTTGCCGTCCAGCAGGAAACCGGCCTTGGCCAGCGGGAACACCCGCCGCCGGCCGAACCGGTCCTCCAGCGTCACCTCGTCCTTGGCAAAGCCGACGACCGCGCCGCAGAAGCCGCTGTCGGGATCCTCGACCACCAGGTCCCGTTCGACGGGGATCTCCGGGATCTGCCCCTGCCTGGGCAGCCGCCAGTTCCCGGCGAGCACGTCGTCGCCGTAGTCCTTGCTCTGCATCAGGTCACCCTAGTCAGGCGGAGCCTCCAGCGGTACGTCTACTCTGTCGCCACGCCCCGTACACTTGGCACTCTGGAGTACGGAGTGCCAAGGAGGTGAACACGGTGCTGGACGATCGGAAGCTGGCTGTACTGCGGGCCATCGTCGAGGACTACGTGTCCACCAACGAGCCGGTGGGTTCGAAGGCGCTGGTGGACCGGCACAACCTGGGCGTCTCGCCCGCCACGATCCGCAACGACATGGCGGTGCTCGAGGAGCAGGGCTACATCGCCCAGCCGCACACGAGCGCGGGCCGGATCCCCACCGACAAGGGCTACCGCCTCTTCGTGGACCGGCTCTCGACGATCAAACCGCTGTCCACCCCGGAACGCCGCGCCATCGAGACCTTCCTCAATGGGGCCTACGACCTGGATGACGTGGTCAGCCGTACGGTGCGGCTGCTCGCCCAGCTGACCCGGCAGGTCGCCGTGGTGCAGTACCCGTCGCTGACCCGCTCCTCGGTACGGCACGTCGAGCTGGTGCCGGTGGGCGCCCAGCGGCTGCTGCTCGTGGTGATCACCACGAACGGCCGCGTCGAGCAGCGGACCATCGAGACCTTCACCGATGTGACCGACGACTCCATCGCGCACCTGCGCGCCCTGCTCAACGCCTCACTGGACGGGCGCCAGCTGGGCGAGGTGCCGCTGGCGGTGGCAGAGCTGCCCGCCCAGGTCCCCTCGGTCGACCGGCCGGTCGCCGCGGCGGTCCTCTCGGTGCTCCTCGAGACCCTCGTCGAGAAGCACGAGGAGAAGATCGTCTTCGCCGGGGCCGCGAACCTGGCCCATTTGGACTTCTCGCAGAGCCTCCGTGACGTGCTCGAAGCACTGGAGGAGCAGGTGGTCCTCATGCGGTTGCTCGGGGAGGCCGGCGACTCCTCTACCCTGACGGTGCGGATCGGCACCGAGAACCAGCTCGAAGGACTACGGTCCACCTCGGTGGTGGCCGCAGGCTATGGCGTCGGAGACCAGGCGCTGGCCAGGCTCGGCGTCCTGGGTCCGACCCGGATGGATTACCCCGGCACGATGGGAGCGGTACGCGCAGTGGCACGGTACGTCGGTCAGATCCTGGCGGGGTCGTAAGTGGCGCGCGACTACTACGGCACCCTCGGGGTACGCCGCGACGCGAACGCGGACGAGATCAAGAAGGCCTACCGCAGGCTCGCCCGTGAGCTCCATCCGGACGTCAACCCGGACCCGGAGACCCAGGAGAAGTTCAAGGAGATCACCCAGGCCTACGAGGTGCTCTCCGATCCCAAGAAGCGTGAGATGTACGACCTGGGCGCCGACCCGTTCGCGGGCGGCGGCGGGGGAGCCGGTGCCGGCTTCGGTGCGGGCTTCCCGTTCAGCGACATCATGGACGCCTTCTTCGGCCAGGCCACGGCGCGCGGTCCGCGCAGCCGTGCCCGGCGCGGGCGCAACGCGACGCTGCGGGTGGAACTGGACCTGTCGGAGACCGCTTTCGGTACGACCCGTGAGCTGACCATCGACACCGCCGTGGCCTGCACGGTCTGCTCCGGTACGGGCGCCGAGCCCGGGACCCGCCCGGACACCTGCGACATGTGCAACGGCCGGGGTGAGATCCAGCAGGTCCAGCGGTCCTTCCTCGGCCAGGTGATGACCTCCAGGCCCTGCCCGCAGTGCGGTGGCTTCGGCAGCGTCATCCGCACGCCATGCCGGGAGTGCTCCGGCGACGGCCGGGTCCGTACGACCCGTACCATCAAGGTCCGCATCCCGGCGGGCGTCGAGAACGGCACCCACATCCAGCTCGCGGGCGAGGCCGAGATCGGCCCCGGCGGCGGCCCGGCCGGCGACCTGTTCCTGGAGATCGTCGAACGGCCGCACGCGATCTTCGAGCGGGACGGCGACGACCTGCACTGCACCGTGCAGATCCCGATGACGGCAGCCGCGCTCGGCACCCAGGTGATCATCGAGACGCTGGACGGGCCCGAGCAGGTCGACATCCGGCCAGGCACCCAGTCCGGGCAGGTCATCCCCCTCTACAACCGGGGCATCAACCACCTCAACGGCAACGGCCGGGGCGATCTGATGATCCACGTCAATGTGGAGACCCCGACGCGGCTCGACGACGAGCAGGAGGAGCTGCTGCGCAAGCTCTCCCAGCTGCGCGATGAGGAGCGCCCGCCCGGCAAGTTCACCCCCGGCCAGCAGGGCTTCTTCTCCCGCCTCCGCGACGCCTTCAACACCGGTGGCCGCTGAGGGTGAGTGCGCCGGTGTTCCTGAAGGAGTCCGGGCTGCCGGTCTCCGGCCGGGTCCTGCTCGACGGTCCCGAGGGGCGGCATGCCGCGACGGTACGGCGGCTGCGGGCCGGTGAGCGGGTCGACCTGACCGACGGGGCCGGGCTCATGGCCCTGTGCACCGTGGTGGCCGCGGCCAAGGACTCGCTGGAGCTCGAGGTCCTCGAACTGCGCCGAGAGCCCGCACCCCGGCCGCGGATCGTGGTGGTGCAGGCGCTGCCCAAGGGGGACCGGGGCGAGCTCGCGGTGGAGACGATGACCGAGGTCGGCGTGGACGAGATCGTCCCGTGGGCGGCGAGCAGGTGCGTCACCCAGTGGCGGGCCGACAAACGCGACAAGGCCCTCGGCCGGTGGCGCAGTACGGCCCGCGAGGCGGCCAAGCAGGCCCGCCGCGCCTGGCTACCCGAGGTCTCCGACCTCGCCTCCACCAAGGAGGTCGCCGGCCGCCTGGCCGCCGCCTCCCGGGCCCTCGTCCTGCATGAGGCGGCCACGGCTCCTCTGAGCGGCGTCTCCGCTCCGGACAACGGTGAGATCATCGTGGTCGTCGGCCCCGAGGGCGGTATCAGCGACGCTGAGCTGGCGACCTTCGCCGGCGCCGGCGCCACCCCGGTCCTGCTCGGCCCCACCGTGCTGCGGACCTCCACGGCCGGTGTGGCGGCCGCCTCGGTCCTGCTCGCGGCCACCCACCGCTGGTGAAATAGGGTGACCGGGTGAGTGAGATCAATGCCGAGGACCAGAAGATCATTACGCTGGCCAGATCGTCACGGGCCCGTACCTCAGCAGCCGAGGGCGCGGCCGTGCGGGACGAGACCGGCCGTACCTACGCAGCCACGTCGGTGGACCTGCCCTCTCTGAAGCTGTCCGCGCTGCAGGTGGCGGTGGCGATGGCGGTGGCGAGCGGCGCCGAGGAGCTGGAGGCCGCCGCCCTGGTGACCGCAGGCGAGCCCGCCGAGGCCGATGTCCGTGCTGTACGGGACCTGGGTCCCAAGGCGCCCATCCTTGTCGCCGCCCCCGACGGAACCCTCCGCCACGTACTGACATCCGCGTAACCGGCGCCCGTGTAACCGACAGAGATGTCAGTAACTTTTAAGGGTCAGGGAGTAGGTGACATCGAGACCGGCGGCGGCGCTCCGTCGGCGCGGAGTATGCGCAGGGCGGTCACGGCGATCTGCTCAGTGGTGGCGCGGTGGTGGGTGTCCGAGACGGATGGCTGGGTGAGCACGAGCAGCCAGTCGTTGTCCTGGACCATGACGATGTCGTACGTGAGCTGGCGCGAGCCCGCGTACTGCCGGTAGCGGACCCCGAAGGAGTCCTTGCCGAGCCCCGCCAGGTTCATCGCAGTCCGGTGCAGCCTCAGCCGGCGGGCGTGATGGCCGACTTGGATGGCAGGGCAGCCGGCGGCGGCCTGCTTGAAGGACTGGATCTGCGCGGCCGCCTGTGCCGGGGTCAGTGCGACCACGTGCTCGGCCAGGGTGGCGCCCGGCGCCGCCCGGTAGAAGACGGAGTGGGTCTGAGGCACGTCGCGGAGACCGCGCAGGTCGGCCAGCGCGAGCAGCCAACGGCAGTCCGGATCCCTGGGCTCCACCCGCCCGAAGACCTCTTGGTCCTCGGCCGGAAGGAAGTCGGCCGGTAGATCCTTTTGGGACAGGACAGCAGCGGTCAGACCAACCGTCGACTGCTGCCTCGGTGTCCGGTCAACCCCGCAGCCCGTGATGGCCAGGGAACCCCCGACGACCAGCGCGGCCCCGCGAACAATGCGCCTCAAAACGAGATCTCCCCCCGAATGATCTCTAAGCGAAGGTGATCATTCCCGGCGGTCGAGGCATTAACCCACTGTCAAGAATCCATTACCGTCAGAGTCGTCGGAGTCGTCCGGTTCGAGGGGGAGTACGAGGACCGTGCCGATCCGGTTCCGCCGGCCCGCGAGGCTCTCCGCGGTGAGGGTCAGGCTGGCGACGGTGGCGGTCGATCCGGCGATCGGCACCCGGCCCAGGGCATGGGCCAGGAGGCCGCCCACGGTCTCCACATCCTCGACGTCGATCTCCACGTCGAACAGCTCCGCCAACTCGTCCACGGGCATCCTCGCAGTCACCCGGGCCGCGCCGCCCGGCAGGTGCTCGACCCGGGGAGCCTCGACGTCGTACTCGTCCGCGATCTCGCCGACGATCTCCTCGAGGATGTCCTCGATGGTGACCAGACCGGCGGTACCGCCGTACTCGTCGATCACCACTGCCAGGTGGATCTGGCGGGCCTGCATCTCGCGGAGCAGCTCGTCGATGGTCTTGCTGTCCGGTACGTACGTCGCGGGGCGCATCACGGTCTCGACGGTCTCCACCGACTCGCCGTCGCGGTACTCGTGGCTGCGCCGGACGATGTCCTTGAGGTAGGCGATGCCGATGACGTCGTCCTCGTTCTCGCCGGCCACCGGAATCCGGGAAAAGCCGCTGCGCAGCGAGAGTGTGAGGAACTGCCGGAGCGTCTTGTCCCGCTCGATGAACACGATGTCGGTACGGGGGACCATGACCTCGCGGACCAGGGTGTCGCTCAGCTCGAAGACCGAGTGGATCATCTCTCGCTCGTCCGGCTCGATCATCCGGCGCTGCTCCGCCAGGTCGACCAGGTCACGCAGCTCGGCCTCGGATGCGAAGGGGCCCTCCCGGAAGCCCTTGCCGGGTGTCAGCGCGTTGCCGAGCAGGATGAGCAGCTGCGACAGCGGCCCGAGCACCCGGGCCAGCGGGTGGATCACCGCTGCCCCGGCCAGCGCGACCCGGTCGGCGTGCTGGCGGCCCAGGGTCCTGGGCGCCACGCCGACCGCCACGTAACTCACCACGATCATGATCGCCGCGGCCGTCGCGTACGCCCGCCAGGTCTCGTCCAGCCACGCGATGCACAGGTCAGCGACGATCACCGTGGCGGTCAGCTCGCAGCTCACCCGGAGCAGCAACAGCAGGTTCACGTAGCGGGCCGGGTCCGCGACGACGGCGCTCAGCAGCCGGGCACCGCGCCTGCCCTCCCGCTCCATGCCGGCGACCCGTACCCGGGAGACCCGGGTCAGCGCGGTCTCCGCGCCCGCGCACAGGCTCGCCACGACCACCAGCCCGATGGCAAAGGCCAGTAGCCAGATCTGAGGGGTGCTCAAGACTTACTGCTTCTCCTGCCAGGCGGCGAGCAGCCGGCCCTGCAGGCCGAACATCTCCGCGTGCTCCTCCGGCTCGGCATGGTCGTAGCCGAGCAGGTGCAGGATGCCGTGCGTGCAGAGCAGCCGCAGCTCGTCCTCGGTGCTGTGCCCCGCCTCCCGGGCCTGCGCCGCGGCGACCGAGGGACAGAGCACCACATCGCCGAGCAGCCCGGGATCGGGGGCGCCCGACTCGTCGGCGGACCCGCCGGACACCTGGCCGGGCCGCAGTTCGTCCATCGGGAAGGCCAGCACGTCGGTGGGCCCGTCCTCACCCATCCACTTGACGTGCAGTTCGGTCATCGCGGCCTCGTCCACGAGCAGGACCGACAGCTCCGCCAGGGGATGGATCCCCATGCCGTCGAGGACATGCCGGGCCAGGGTGACGAGCCCCTGCTCGTCGACAGCCGTCCCGGACTCGTTCAATACCTCGATGCTCATCTAACGCCCCCGTCTGCGCGGCGCGGCCGCGGTGCTCTCCTGCGTCGCCGTGTGCCGCTCGTACGCCTCGACGATGTCGGCGACCAGCTTGTGCCGGACGACGTCCTTGCTGTCCAGGTGACAGAAGTGGATATCGTCGACGCCGTCCAGGATGCCCTGGATGACCCGCAGGCCGCTGAGCTGCCCGGAGGGCAGGTCCACCTGGGTGACGTCACCCGTGACGACGATCTTCGCGCCGAACCCGAGCCGGGTCAGGAACATCTTCATCTGCTCCGGCGAGGTGTTCTGCGCCTCGTCGAGGATGATGAACGAGTCGTTGAGGGTCCTGCCACGCATATATGCCAGGGGGGCGACCTCGATCGTTCCGGCGGCCATCAGGCGTGGGATCGAGTCCGGGTCGACCATGTCGTGCAGCGCGTCGTACAACGGCCTCAGATAGGGGTCGATCTTCTCGTACAGGGTGCCCGGCAGGAACCCGAGCCGTTCGCCGGCCTCGACGGCCGGACGGGTCAGGATGATCCGGTTCACCTTCTTGTCCTGCAGCGCCTTCACGGCCTTGGCCATGGCGAGGTAGGTCTTGCCGGTGCCCGCGGGCCCGATGCCGAAAACCACCGTGTACTTGTCGATCGCGTCGACGTAGCGCTTCTGGTTCAGCGTCTTGGGGCGGATCGTCCGGCCACGGGAAGAGATGATGCCGAGGTTCAGCACCTCTGCGGGACTCTCGTCGCCGGAGGCGCGGAGCATGGCGATGCTCCGCTCGACCGCGTCGGGCGTCAGCTCGTTGCCGTTGCGGACCATCTCGATCAGCTCGTTGAACAGCTTCGCGACGAGCTTGATCTCGTCCTCGGGGCCGCTGACCGTGATCTCGTTGCCGCGGACGTGGATGTCGCCGGTGAAGGCGCGCTCGACAACGTGGAGCAGTTCGTCGCGGGACCCGAGCAGGCCGACCATGGAATGGTCGTCCGGCACCACGATCTTGACGTGTGGCCGCGCTGCACCGTTGCCCTTGCGCGCGGAACGTGTTGACTCGACCATCTGCCGGCCGTACGGCCTGTTCGCCCCTGCCTTCTCAGATTCCTCAGTACTTACCACCATGCTACTGGCCGTGCTCGCGCCTGCGCCTGCGAATATCGGCCCGCCACTCAGCCTGGCGGCCACCGCAGGTCGCGGCCGCCCAGTACGTGGGCGTGCACGTGGAAGACGGTCTGACCGGCCTGCGGGCCGGTGTTGAACACCACCCGGTAGCCGGTCTCGGCGACGCCCTCGGCGGCGGCGACCTCGTGTGCCTCGAGCAGCAGCGCGGCCAGGAGTTCCGCGTCGGTGGCGGCCA
This sequence comes from Actinomycetes bacterium, assembly GCA_025964615.1. Taxonomy (GTDB): domain Bacteria; phylum Actinomycetota; class Actinomycetes; order Streptosporangiales; family Streptosporangiaceae; genus RYN-227. The sequence goes on along the minus strand of JAOPYM010000471.1, from coordinate 1,729 downwards.
GCGCGGCGACATCGCGATGGTGGCCCTTGGGGATCACGAGAACGTGGGTGGGCGCCTGCGGGTTGATGTCCCTGAAGGCCAGTGTGCGATCGGTCTCCCGCACGACCTTGGCCGGGATGTCCCCTGCGATGATCTTGCAGAACAGGCAGTCCGTCATGCCGGAAGACTACCGGGGTTGCCCACCTCACAGTGGTCTTGATGCGGGGACCATGGGCACGATCGTCAGCGGCTGGCTATGGTGGCATGGCGGCAGCGCAGAACCTCCGGGCGTTGGGCGGACAGGTGACCGAGGCAAGGCAGGGCATGCCCTTTCGTAAACCAGACGACGAGGGCGCGCGTCCCACTGACGTGACCGAGACCCTCGTGGCCAGGGGCACGGCCGGGGCGGTGGCCATCGCCTGGGACGCAGACCAGGCGGTGACGACGCTGTACAGCGCCAACTACCGCTCCCTCGTACGCCTTTCCATCCTGCTCGTCAGGGACGCAGCGACCGCCGAGGAGGTGGTGCAGGACGCGTTCGTCGCCATGCATGGCGCCTGGCGGCGGCTCCGCGACCCGGAGAAGGCGCTGTCCTACCTGCGGCAATCGGTCGTCAACCGGTCCCGCTCGGTGCTCAGGCACCGCGCGGTGGTCGAAAAGTACGCTCCCAAGGGCCTGCCCGACGCCCACAGCGCCGAACACGGCGCGATCGTGGAACTGGAACGGACCGCGGTGGTCGAGGCCCTGGGAAACCTGCCCACCCGCCAACGGGAGGCACTCGTCCTGAGGTATTACGCGGACTTCTCCGAGGCGGAGATCGCCCACGCGATGGGCATCAGCCGCGGAGCGGTCAAGAGCCACACGGCGCGCGGCATGGCCGCGCTCCGTAACGTCCTGGAGCAACTGTCATGAACCACCCCTTCGACGAGTACGGCGACGTCCTCCGTCGTGCCCTGCACGCGGAGGCGGACGCGGTCATGCCGGAGCCGGATGGGCTCGAGCGGATCCGCGGGCGGATCGCCGCGCGCGAACGCCGGGACGGCTGGGGCTGGCTCACCACCTCCTGGGCGCGCCCGGTGCTGGCCGGGGCGGCGGCCCTGCTGCTGGCCGCGCTCGCGGTCTCCGCACCACCGGCGATCGACAAGATCACCTCGGCCGGCGACCAGAGCACCGCGAGCCGGAGTGCGCATCCCCGCGGCACGCTCGGCGAGCGCGGGTCTCCCGGCTCGTCCAACCTCGCCAATCCGGGTGGGCCGCAGCTGCCGCCGAGGTCCAGCTCCTCGGCCCCTGGGGCGGTGCCGCCCCCGAGTCTGTCGCCGTGCCCCACCCCGTCCGCAAGCCCCACCGTGACGGCCACGCCCCGCCGTACTCTGAAGCTGAAGATCAAGCCGACTCCGCACGAGTCGCCCTGCCAGGCGTCGCCGACCGGCACGCCCACCCCGAACCCCACGACCTCCGGGCCCTCGCACCCCGTCTCACCGAGCGAGCCACCCGTCTCGTCACCGGTCAGCCCAGGCCCTTAGCCGGTAGTAGACGGCCGCGCCGTGTTCATGGCCGCGCCTTCGGCACGGCGGCGGGCGGGCTGTGTCCATGGCCGCGCCTCCGGCACGGCGGCCGGGTGGGCTGTGTTCATGGCCGCGCCTTCGGCACGGCGGCCGGGTGGGCCTTGACGCGCCGTCTTCCCTCGCTCCTCAGTCCAGACGACGCGGCCCACCCGGGACAGCCCTGGAAAAGCGGCCTTCACGGGTAC
>JAOPYM010000419.1 GCA_025964615.1 Actinomycetes bacterium | reverse complement strand
CCGTACCGGTCGATCCGCCACCCGAGGGCTGTTCCGGGTGACTCATGCGGCGAGCTTATTGCAGTTGACAGGGTGACAACGACGCCCGGCCCAGGTCCACATCGAGTTGTGATCTTTCTTGATCAGCACATCCGGAAGAGGATCCGCGCCTCGCGCAGCCCAGTGACCACGGAAGAGCCGCTGTACGAGACCGTACCCGAGGGTTCCAGAGCCCCGAAGCGGTCGAGGAGCTCCCCCCAGTACGACCCGGATTCCAGCTCCCACGGGTGCCCCCGCAGAGAGCACCCGTCGGGAAAATCCCCGGGTATCACGTTCGCCCACCTCTCGAGGTATGGAAGTAAACGCCAGGTTCCCCCGCAACCCCCTCCGTTCACCCGAGGCGTTTCTCGAACCGTTCTCCGAAAAAGTGCGGGAAACGCCACGACTCAACGGGGTGGAGGTTACTCGCCGGTCTGGAAGGCGTAGCTGGAGGGGATAGTGGTCTTGGCGGCGGGGTCACCGTAGACGAGAGCGATCTCCTGGTGGCTCTTCAGCTCGATCGCCGCGGGGTCGGTGGTCACCTGGGTGCCGTTGACGAAGACGCGCAGGGTCTTGCCGCCGGTGGTCTTGAGGCCGCCGATGCCGTCGGCCGCGAAGTGCAGTCCCCATACCTGGAAGACCTGGCCCAGGTGGTACTTCTTGCCCGTCGAGGGCGACTCGATGTGGATCACGCCGCGAGTGTCGTGGGTGTGCATCTCCGACATCCCGGTGCCGTCGATGCCGAGGTTGGCCGGGATCGTGACGGGCTTGCCGTCGTCCAGGATGTCCAGGTGCACGTGGAAGTGCTGGGCGGTGCCCTCCATCTGGTTGACCTCGAGGCCCACCTGCTTGGCCCGTGCCACCGAGTCGGCGGGCACGGGCCACGGCGGCACCAGGGTCGAGCTGGCGGCCGGGAGCGGGGCGGCCGGCTTCGGCCACAGAGCCCACGCGGCCATGCCGCCGAGGCCGATGACGAGCACCCCGGTCACCCCGTAGATGACGAACTTCACCCGCCTCTCCCGGCGGGCCTGTTCGGCGCGCTCTGCCTGCAACCGGGCACGCGCGTCCTGCTTCTTGGTGGTGGCCATCGGAACTCTCCGTCGCGATCGTCAGGGGCGGAACCGGGCCAGTCTCGCCGATGTCGCGTCAGAGAGGTGTAAATCAGTACGCCTTGCCGAAGATCACGCGTTTGCCGTACACCGACGGAAGGTCGCACTTCACGCAGGTTCCGGTCTCCTGTGGGGCGTTCAGCGGGATGCACCGGGGCGTGGCGGCGGTCTCGGCCTTGATCGCGTCCTCGCACTCGGCCCGCCCGCAGTGGAAGGACTGTGCCCAGCCCTGTGCGACCTGCGTCACGAAGGCGTCCCAGGTGTCGATGTCGGCCGTGTGCTCGTGCTGGAAGGCCTCGGCCCGGTTCAGCAGGAACGCCTGGAACTCGTCGAGGATCTTGGGCAGCAGCGCCGGGAGCTCGTCGAAGGGGATCTGCTCCTTGCCCTGGCCCACCTCGGTGGCCAACCGGCGGGCGAGGGTGACCACGCCGCCCTCCAGGTCGCGCGGGCCCAGCTCGAGCCGGATCGGGACGCCCCGCATCTCCCACTCGTTGTACTTGAAGCCCGGCGAAAGCTGCGGACGCTTGTCGTCCACGTGCACCCGGATGCCGGCCGCCTTCAGCGTCGCGGCCACCTCGCGGGCCTTGGCGGCGGTCTCCTCGCCCTGGTCCTTGCGGCCGATCGGGACGATGACGACCTGGTACGGCGCCAGCCTCGGCGGGAGCACCAGGCCCTTGTCGTCGCCGTGCGTCATGATGACCCCGCCGATCATGCGGGTGCTCATCCCCCAGGACGTGGTGTGGGCCAGTACCAGATCGCCCTCGGCGTCCTGGTACTGGATCTCGAACGCCTTGGCGAAGTTGGTGCCCAGGTAGTGCGACGTGCCGGCCTGCAGGGCGCGGCCGTCGCGCATCATGCCCTCGATCGTGTACGTCCGCACCGCCCCGGCGAACCGCTCACCCGGGGTCTTCTCACCGGCGATGACCGGCATCGCCGCCAGCTCACGGGCCAGCGAGGCGTACGCGTCCAGCGCCCACATCGTCTCGCGCATCGCGTCGGCCTCGTCGATGTGCGCGGTGTGCCCCTCCTGCCAGAGGAACTCGGTGGTGCGCAGGAACATCCGCGGGCGCATCTCCCAGCGGACCACGTTGGCCCACTGGTTGAGCAGCAGCGGCAGGTCGCGGTGCGAGTCGATCCACTTGGCCATGTACTCGCCGATGACCGTCTCGGAGGTGGGCCGTACGATCAGCGGCTCCTCCAGCTCCTTGCCGCCCGCGTGGGTGACCACGGCCAGCTCCGGGGCGAACCCCTCGACGTGCTCGGCCTCGCGCTTGAGGTACGACTCGGGGATGAACATCGGGAAGCACGCGTTCTCGTGCCCGGCGTCCTTGATCCGCCCGTCCAGGTCGGCCTGGATCAGCTCCCAGATCCGGTACCCGTACGGCCGGATGACCATCGTGCCCCGGACCGGTCCGCGGTCGACGAGCAGCGCCTTGATGACGACCTCGTTGTACCAGGCGGAGAAGTCTTCACTCTGCGGTGTCACACCTTCACGACTCACCCCCCCGAGAGTACCGGGAGGGCCCGCAGCTCACCGCCGTTCTAGGGTTGCACCAGCTCCGCCGGATCGAGTGAGAACCGGAACGGCACGTCCGTCTTCAGCTCCGTACCCGCTTGGACCGTGGCCGCCACGTGGTACCGGCCGTCACTCCCCAGGAGCCGGACCTGAATGCAGGGCTCGGGCTCCAGCGCACGCTCAAGGATCTTCGGTGCATGATCGTGGTACGTGCTCGGCCATGGAGCCACGACAATCCACCCGTTCACCAGTTCACGGCGCTCCCCATCGTCGGGGAGCGAGTCCAGGTCGTCGATGGTGTACGGGCCGTACGGCCAGTCC
>JAOPYM010000405.1 GCA_025964615.1 Actinomycetes bacterium | reverse complement strand
GACGAAAAGATGCCAGACGACGAAGAGGAGCTACCCGAGCTCATGACCACTGCCGAGGTCGCGGCGGTGTTCCGGGTGGCCAGGAGCACGATCTCAAGCTGGTGCTCGCGTGGACTCATCGAGCACACCTCCACCCCGACGGGGCATCTCCGTTTTCGCCGCGAGACCGTGACCCGGATGCTCCAAGAACACGCCAAGCCCGGCGGCGCGTGACCGATCCGCATGGTGGGGCACTGGCGGTCGAAACCGCCGGATAGCGGCACGTCGCCAACGGCCGGCGTAGGACCGTTATTGCTGACGACGATCAGCATGGGCTGCTCGGAGATGTCTTGCCGTGCGATGGAGCCATGAGCACAGGTCGCGTGCGACCGTCTCCTCGGCCACACGGAGTAGCCCACCTACGTCTGGTGCCTTGCCGGGCCTCGGCTCCGGAGGCATCACATTCACCAGACGACCCGTTTCCAGACAGGACGCCGGCTCGATTCGGTCTGCTCGCGACGCGTTCGAAGCTGCCATCTCTGGTCGAAACTAGGACAGGCCGTCAGAATGACCGGTAGTGGCCATCTGCGCGTGAGGTGATGCCGGACAGGCCACACTTCCGTCTGAGCCATGACGGGCACACGCCCGGAGTGGTCAGGCTGTCCGAGCCGTGCTGTGGAGGCGGGTTGCCGCAAGTGCGCCAAGTGGTGGAACCCCAGCGTCCTGCCTGTCTCCGTGTCGGCAGGCCCGAAGTGGTTCCGGGCAGCTGATGACGTCGATGCTTGTGGGTCGCGATCGGGAACTCGGTCTGCTGGTCGACCGCCTTGACCGGACCGTGTCATCGGGTCGCGGTGGCGTGGTGGTGTTGCGCGGTGAGGCGGGTATCGGGAAGACCCGGTTGCTGGCGAGTTTCGCGGAGTTGGCGACTGATCGGTACTCGTCGGAGGAGCTGCTGGCCGGGTACGGCCAGGCGATGATGAACTCTCTGGCCTCGGATTCGTTCCAGGCGGTACGGGAGTGCCTGCGGACGTTGGCGTTGTGCGCGCAACGGTCGGCGTCACGAACCGTACTCTCACGTGTCGCGGACGCGTTCCGGCTGCACGCCCCGGACTGGATCGAGTCGGTCCCGGTCGTCGGGAACCTGATCGCGGCGGGGGTACGGACCGGGCGGACGGTGATCGAGTCCGGTCGCCAAACCGATATGGACAGCCGGCTGGATCAGTTGGTTCGGTTCGTGCAGGAGCTGCTGCGGCGCGGGCCGATGCTGCTGGTGCTGGATGATCTGCATTGGGCGGATACCGCGACGATCGATTTGGTCGTCACGCTGGCGTTGAAGGTCGAAGGCCCGTTGATGCTGGTCCTGGCATACCGGCCGGATGATCTGCTGGTCAGCGACAACACCGAGACCCATCCGCTGAAACCGGCGCAACAGCGGCCTCGTTCCCTGCCGGAAGCCGATGAGACAGCGGCCAACGCCTTCGAGCAGGTCCGCAAGCACGCCACGAACGCCAGCGAGATAGCGATCACCCGCCGCGCGCGCTCCCGGCAAGGGGTCCTCGTCCGGCTGCGCGGCTGCGCGCGTTGGGGGGCACCGGATGTCCGTACGGACGTCCGGCGCCGTCCCATGCCGCTACAGGGCTCATTGGGCGGCGATCGAACGCTCGCGGAGCAGGCCCAGGACCACCGGGTCGATCCAACCAGGGAGGATCATGCGTTCCTCGAGGTTCTCCCGCCCGGCCCAGCCGTCCAGCGACTGCCACAGTGCCTCCAGATTATCGCTGGCACCTATCAGCGGATCGAGGCGGTTCAACGCGTTGGCGACCTCGTCGGCGAGGTCCCCGTTCAGTTCCAGCAGCGAGTCCGGATCCGGGCGCTCGAAATACAGCCAGTGGAGATCCAGCAATCGGCGCAATTCGCTGATCGGCTGCGGGTGATCATCCACCCGCAGATCGATCCACCGATCGGTATGGCCCCCGTAGCCGCCCTCGTGCCGGACAACGACTACGGCGGCGGACTGCTGACCCCGCGCATCTCCACCCGCATCAGCGGCCTGCTGCAGAGCGGTGACCAGACGAATTCCGAGGTTGGGTTCGGCGGACGTAGTGGCCAGGGAGTCGGCCATCGCCTGCAGCACACCTTGACCGGCGAGCATGTTCCCGACACAGACGAAGCCGTCGCCGACCAAGTGGCCCGCCCAGCCGGTACAGCCACCGCCGGTGTGCGCCGCGCCCATGCCTGTGCTGTCGATGATGCCGACCTGTCGCCGATCTGACCGTTCATCCTCGGCCAGCAGCGCCGAGAGGGTCTCGGTCGCGCTCGATCCGCCCGCGAGCAACCGCAGTCCTCTCGGTCCGAACGACCCGTTCGCCAAGGCCTGCGTCGCGATCGTGCCGGTGTCGGCGGCCGCCGAAGGGACGACCGCACCGATGGCCAGGAACTTCGACTGGCTCGCCACCCCCAGGGCGCCGGTGCGCTCGTCACGCGCGAGCACCGAAAAAGTCATCGCTCACCGTCCCTTCTACAATTCGCCGTCCCCGTCGAGCGGCGTGCGGACCACGAACCACGTCCCGGACAGCTGTCATGTCGTCTCCTGCGAATCCCCGGCGGCCGAGTGCCGCTTCGCGAGGGTGTGTGCGATCCGCGCCAATCCCGGGGCGATCGATGCCGAAGCCGTGTTGTCGAGGACCGCGCCGAGCTGCGCGGCGGGACCACCGATCAGGATGGTCACACCGACACCGTGGCCCGGGCGCGCACTCGGTCCGTGAGATACCGCCCCGACCGCGATATATCCGCTGTGGTACGACCGATCGGCGGCGGCGTCCAGATCTGCGAACGCGATCAAGTCACCGAACCGGACGCCGGACGGCAGCAGATCGATGTCGCCGACCTCCAGATCGCCGATCCATGGATCCTGGCCCAGGCCCGCGGCGGCCCAGCCGGCGTGGACAACCGCCCGTACGGGCACCTCGATCCGATGGCCGCGAACTGTCAGGCCGATGTGGTCGAGCAACTCCGGGTCACAGTTGAATACCTGCACCGCGGGCTGATCCGTCAGAATCATTCCCCTGCCACGCGTGCGAACCGCGACGGAGTCTCCCGGAGCAAGGGACGCCTCCGCCGACTCGAAGAGGTCCACGGACAGATGAGTGGGAGCCCAGAAGCCTGGCGCGAGACCTCCCCGCTTTCCGGCGACCACTCCGATCGGACGTCCGGCGCTGTCGAACACTGAATTACCCAGGCAAGACAGCAGATGAACGTCACCGACCGCAGCCGGCGATGCCGGCTCCGACTCCAGACATGCTCCGGGCATCAGATGATCCGCGGTCGCCGCGGAGCCCACGAGGTCGCCGACGTGGACGCCGATGCTGATTCCCCCGTTGCCGGGGAGGATCCTCGCTCGGCCGTCCCGGTCGGGAAACGTCAACTCGGGCAGCACCCGAACCGGAGCAACGAATGCTCGGGCCGTCACCGTCACGAGGCTGTCGCGGTTGTCCCGCAGATCATGCGCCGCTCGATCAGTGGCGGCAGCGGTGTCGCGGGTCACAGCCACACCCCAGCCATCAGCCCGTTCAGATTCGTCCCGGGCACCACCGACACCACGAACCGTTCCACCGGTCCACTGAGCAAGGTGATCATGCCCAGACCGTGGCCACCTCCGAGGGAACTGCCGTGGACGACCGCGCCGACTGCCAGCCAGCCGTGGCGCCGTTGCCGTCCGAAGCGGTGGTCGTGTTCCTCGAGCAGAACGATCGACCCGAAGTCCAGGTCGTGTACCTGTTCGGCAGCAGCCGGATCGAGATCGAGGTTATAGCCATTGGCCGGCATACCGATTCCGGCTGCCGCCACGGTGGGCGGCAACACCGCTGCGATATCGACCCTCATCCTGCCGTCTGAGGTGACCTCTGGGAGCAAGGTTTTCAGCAGCGAAGGGCTGCAGGAGTGCACCGCCACGTCGGGAAAGTCGACCAGTGAGAGGCCGGACCCGTGCGCCTCGACGGCTACCTGGTCGCCCGGGACGAGCCGCTCTAGATCGGGTTCGGCGAAGGTCGCCAGCACCCCGCCGTGTTTACCGTAGACGAAACCCTCAGCCCCGGCCGCGGCTCCGCTGCGCACCACTACCCGGTTGCCGACACAGCACAGAGCCTGTAGCGCCGCGTAGGCCGCCGGATCCGAATGGCCCAGCGACGCACCGGGTTCGAGGTGGTCCGAGGCCCACCGTCCGGCTGGACCACCGATGCGGTGGCCCAGCACGACGCCGCCCTGCCCGGGTCGCACCCGCCGCGTCCCGGACCGGTCGGACACCGCATTCGCCTGTGCTGGGCTTACGGTAGCGGTGAGGCGCACCCGCACAGTGTCAGCGGCGTTCGAGCGGGGCGGAATTCCGGCAGTCATCTCATCCGATCAATCGCGTCGGAACGTGCGAAGGTGTTGAGCACTGTCTCTCCCTGCAGCCACCGCGTCAGGTTGGTGACGAAAAGATCCACGAGGCGGGAGTTCTCATCGGCCAGGGTGCTGGCTGAATGCGGGGAGATCAACACGTCCTCCCTGTCCCACAGGGGGGAATCCTCGGGAAGGGGTTCCACTTCGAAGACGTCCAGCGCCGCTCCGCCCAGGTGGCCCGACTCCAGAGCCGCGATCAGGGCCGTCTCGTCGATGATCTGTCCCCGGGCCACGTTCACCACGAGGGAGCCACGTGGCATCGCCTCCAGTTCGGCGGCACCGATCAGCTGATACGTCGATGTCGACAGCGGCGAGCACAGCACCAGCGCGTCGATTTCGGGCAGCACGCCGCGCAGTGCCGACAGCTCGACCACTTCTCGAACACCGGGCGGTGGCGTGCCCGGCACCCGGGAGGCGCCGGTGACATGCAGGCCCAGCGCGGACAGGTACTGTGCGACCTGTCGGCCCACGCTGCCCATGCCCACGACGAGAGCCCGCCTACCCGCGAGGCTGTGCGTGGTGTAGCGCTGCCAATGGTGCCTGCGCATCTGCTCGCGCAGCATCGGCACCTCCTTGACCAGATACAGCAGGCCCAGTGCGACGAACTCGGCGAGCGGCACGGCGTGCACCCCGGCGGCGGTGGTGAAGGTGATCCCGCTGTCGATCAGGCCTGTTTCGGTGAGGAATTCCCCGATGCCCGAGCTCGTCGCCTGGACCCAGCGAAGCTTCGGAGCCGAGGTACGCAGGTCCGCGGGGCGGTGCCAGTCGAAGTCGAGGCTGACGTCCGCACAGGCCAGCAGGTCCTGCCACTTCGCCAGTTCGTTCTCCGACAGCACACGACGGCTTCCGTTGTGATCCCCGGCGTAACGCGGGATCGGCAGCAATTCGGGCGCGTACAGCACCCTGATGCGGGGATCGACCTGCTCGATGCGACTCACCTGGCGTTCGTCGAAATAGGACGCGATGAGTAC
>JAOPYM010000356.1 GCA_025964615.1 Actinomycetes bacterium | reverse complement strand
GCCCCGACGCGAAGCCGGGTGCGCCGTACAGCCACCTTATAGATCCCGGTGTTGCCCTTGAGGCGGCTGACTGACGTCTACGACAGCGCCCGGCAGCCACTCGCTCGCAAGTTCCTGGGCGAGTGGGGCTGTGACTTTCAGAGCTTGAGGTCCCCTGTTTTTCAGCGGAATTCGTCCCCGTCCTGTGTCTGAGCGCTCTGAATGCCGCCGCCGGTCCCCGCAGCTGCGGGGACCGGCGGCGGCATTCGTGGACACGGCGTAGGGAGTAGGCCAGCAAGAAGATCGGCTTTGGCGCGAATGCGGTGCTCTGGGTCGGCTGGGTGGAGGAGTCCTGCTGTACGCGCGTGGCCGAGCCGACCGCTGGGGCTATGGAGTGTGCGTGCCTAGCAGCGATCATGAGGGTCGACATGGGAGATCTCGGCGCACCAGGCGGGAGCTGTACGAGGCTCTAGGCCGATAGGGTCCATGCAGGTCCCAGGCCTCTGTGATCGGCGTCGCCAAGTCGCCGCCCGAGAGTCCGAAGAACCGGTTCCTGACCGTGGGAGGTCATCCCGCGTTCGAGACCAGCTTCTGGTGTGGGATGTGCGCGCTGCTTTTCCAACGGTCCACCTCGTTCGAGACCTACCTGCCGCCGGACGTGTTGCGCGACCGCCTCAGCGCGAGCCTGGACCACCTCGATCCCGAGATCCTCACCGCGTTTCCCCGCGCAACCGGCTGGAGATCTTCTCCTCGAACAACAGGTCGTACCCGCGTGTCTGCAGGGCGTCGAGCTGAAGCTGCGGATTCTGGTCACGGTGGCTTACCCGGCAGTACGCGATCGTCCGGCCGGTCGTCCGGGGCAGGCATCGTCATCGCCACACCGGCGTCGCGGTCGGCGTGATCCGCCACCAGCGCGGCGCGATCCCCAACACGGCTGCGGTGAAGGCGACCGCGGCCTCCTCGGCACCGGGCCCGGCGAACAGGAACGTCGTGTAGTCGTTGCCCGCCCTGGTCGAGGCCAGCGTTCCCGACTCCCGGGCCAACGCCGGCACCGACTCGAAGACGAGCTCGGCATCCGCATGGCCATCCGGGTCCCCGTGCGCAATCGACACCGGATGGATCCCGCGTGTGGCCAACTCGGCGCCTCGACCACCGTCTGGTCCAGCTGGAAGGTCTGAGCCAGAGCGGCCAGACCTACTCCTTCACCGTGCCCGACCTCGGCCCTACCGGCACCCGTGACCTTCGCGACCCTGACGAAGACTGGGACGAGGACATCTTGTAGGGGCCCACGCGCAGGGGCACCCGAATCGTGCCTGTCGTGTCGCGCTGAGTTGCGGAGGCGCGACGGCGACCGTCCGCTCAACCCAGCGTCGCGCCGGATACAACCTTCCGGGCGCCGAGATCGTCTAATTACTGTGGAGACTCCCCCGGCCAGCGCGACGCCGATCAGCGGCACCCCAGTTCCCAAGGAGGACGACGACTGGATCACCGAGATGTTCGTCGGCCAGTACTGGTCCCTGGTGCGGCTGTCAGTGTTGCTGCTCGATGACCACACTGAGGCCGAGGACATCGTACAGGAGGCGTACATACGCCTCTCGGCGGCCCAGCACCGAATCCGCGACCCTGAGAAGGCCCTGGCCTATCTGCGGACGACTGTCGTCAATCTGTCCCGTTCGCTGTTGCGGCGCCGCCGGATCGCCTTCCGGCATCGAACGGAGCAGCAGCATACTGATGTAGGAGAGGACACCGGGCTGGCGGTCTTGGACCGCACCGCCATTATCGCCGCGCTGCGCGTTCTGCCCAGGCGGTCCCGAGAAGTCGTAGTCCTGCGGTACTACCTCGACCTGACTGAAGCACAGACCGCCGACGCGCTCGGCCTCAGCGTCGGAAGCGTCAAAGCCTACAGTTCGCGAGGCCGCGAGCAGCTCGCGAAGCTACTGAGAGAGGAACTCGTATGACATCGCCGGTACCCGCTGACGACATCCGCCGGCTACTCGGCGACGCCACCGCCTATATCACTCCGCCGCTCCCCTCCATGGACGACATCCGGCAGAAGGGCGCCAGACGCCGTAGGGCACGACGGATAATGGTAACGCTCGGCTCCCTCACCGCCGTATCCGCCATCGGACTCTCCACAGCAGTTCTCGCGGCCTCCGGCCTCCCGAGCCAGTCGCATCCGCAGGCGAGTAGTGTCACGACGCATCAGCCAGCCATCGTCGACCGTACAGACCTCGACTTCCAGCGACGCATCTACCCATATCTCGACATGATCGCAACCGCCGGAAGAAACGACCCGAAGTTCGCGTCGGTCGCCATCGACCTACCAATGCGAAGCGTGGTCGTTTACCGGAAAGGTGGCCAGCCGGACCAGCGTTACACGGCTGTCTCCAACCACTATCGATTCAATCTCCGATTCGGTAACGCAATCATGACCGCCAGCGAGTTCGTCAGAACGGTCAAGGCAGAGCTCGACGCACAGACACAATTTCGGAACGCCGGAATTGTGCTCTACAAAGTGATGCAAGACGGCTACGATCCAGTACGTGTATATGTCGACAAAGCCACCCCCCGCGCCATAGAGATCGCGGCTGCCAATGCCCCGTTCGGGTCTGCGACCGTCGTCGTCAAACAAGGCGGAAGGCCATGTCCCCTGAACCTAGGACACAAATGCAAATAGTCCCCCTGCTGGGATTGTTTGCCCGCTTCGCTCAATGGACTACGGCGCAAATATGACAAGGGTGAGTGAGGAAAGGCAGCGGTCGTCCGGGCCGGTCGACGTCGAGCCGCCTCCGCCGGCCGCCCCCCTGGGCGGCCTGGCCGAGGCAGGGCGCGGCCAGGCGATGGCGCGGTATCAGATCCTGGCGCCGCATCTGTACGACGGGGTGCCGCTGAAGGCGGTTGCGGCCGGCTCGGGGGTGAACTACAGGACGTTGAAGCGGTGGCTGGCCCGCTACCGCGGTCGTGGCCTTGAGGGCCTGGCCCGCGCGGGCCGCAGCGACAGCGGGCAACGCAGGCTCCCCGACGAACTGGTGGCCCTCATTGAAGGGCTGGCGCTCAAGCCGCCGCGGCCGAGTACCGCAAAGATCCACCGCGTGGCCGAAAGCGTCGCCCGCGCCCGCGGCTGGCCGACTCCGGGGTATGGGACGGTGTATGACATCGTGGCCCGTTTGGACCCGGCACTGATGACCCTCGGGCTTGAGGGGACCAAGAGGTACCGAGAGGTGTACGACCTGGTGTACCGGCGTGAAGCGACGAAGCCGAACGAGATCTGGCAGGCCGACCACACCGAGCTGGACATCTGGGTGATCGACGACAAGGGCAAACCCGCCCGGCCGTGGCTGACCGTCATCGAGGACGACCACTCCCGCGCCATCGCCGGATACGCCGTCAACCTGGAGGCCCCTTCGGCGCTGACCACCGCGCTGGCGTTCCGGCACGCGATCTGGCGCAAGACCGAGCCGTCCTGGCACGTGTGCGGCATCCCGACGGTGTTCCATCTCGACCACGGATCCGACTTCACCTCCGCCCATTTGGAGCAGGTGATGGCCGAGCTGAAGGTCAGACCCGTGTTCACGTTGAAAGGCCAGCCGCACGGTCACGGGAAGATCGAGCGGCTGATGGAGACCTTCAACCAGATGTGCCTGGCCCACCTGCCCGGCTACGCGCCCCGCGGCACCCCCGACCGGGCCGGCCAAGCCGAACTGACCCTGCCCCAGCTCGACGCCGCGATCGGCCGGTTCGTACGCGAGGTCTACAACCTGCGGCCGCACAGCGAGACCAAGACACCGCCCCAGACCCGCTGGGAGGCGGGCGCGTTCATCCCGCGCATGCCTGACTCCCTAGAGCAACTCGACCTGCTGCTGCTCACGGTCGCCAAACCCCGAAAAATCCACCCCGACGGGATCCACTTCCTTAACCTGCGTTACCTCGACCCGGTCCTGGCCTTCTACGTCACCGAACAGGCCACCATCCGCTACGACCCCCGCGACATCACCGAGATCCGCGTCTACCTGCACACCGACGACGGCGACCAGTTCCTGTGCCGGGCCATCTGCCCCGAACTGTCGGATACGACCGTCAGCCTCAAAGAGATCACCGCCGCTCGCAACGCCCGCCGCAAGCAACTGCGCGGCACACTCACCGACCGCAGCGCCGTCGTCAACGCTCTGCTGGCCGCTCACGCCGAACCCCTCCCCGCCCCCTACCCCATACCCGCAGGCGCCCTGCGCACCGAGCCGCAGCCCTCACCCAGCACCGGCACCGGCACCGGCGCTGACCTGGACACCCACACACCCATCACTGCCACCAGTCCCCACGACGCTCCGAAACTCAAGCGCTACTGGACGGAGTAGCGCCAGGCAGGCGCGGATAGACACCAAGGCGTGGACCCTCAAGACGAAGAACCCGAGCCAGAACCAGCCGCCACCCCCGAGGCGGAGACACCCCCCGGCCCCGGGCGGGTAAGCCCTACCCCCGGCCCCCTCCACTACACCCAGGACCGGGCCCTGCCCCCACCAGCAGGCCCCGTTGACCCCGCGCCGGACCGGGTCGAGGCGACACCGGCCGTGTCCCCGATCATGATCACCAAGGAACACAAGCGGTTCATCGAGTTCGCCGACGCCGTACGCCGCGAACGCTACGTCGGTCTCTGCTTCGGCGCGCCCGGCGTCGGGAAGACCCGCTCGGCCCGCACCTACTCCAACTGGGACCAGCTCGCCCCACACCTGCACGGCACCCGCGCCTCCGGATCCGAGCACACCGACGCCGGCACCTCCGAGGTTCTGGCCGCCCGCGCCATCATGTACACGCCCAAGGTCCACAACAGCCCTCACAACATCGATAAAGAGATCTCCTACCTGCACGACCGGCTCGGCTGGACCGTCGAGCTCATGCTCCACCCCGGCCGCGGCGTCGACGGCCTGCCCAGCGGAGCGGGCCAAGCCGAACTGCTCCTGGTCGACGAGGCCGACCGGCTCAAAACCGCCGGGCTGGAACAACTACGCGACCACCACGACCGCACCGAGGTCGGGCTCATCCTCATCGGCATGCCCGGCATCGAAAAACGCCTCGCCCGCTACCCCCAGCTCTACTCACGCGTCGGCTTCGTCCACCACTACAAGCCCCTGTCCACGGGCGAACAAGCCTTCGTCCTCGCCAAGCACTGGCCCCACCTGCACCTGGACGACCCCGACGACTTCGCCACCACCGAAGCCATCGCCGCCATCACCCGCATCACCAACGGCAACTTCCGCCTCACCAGCCGCCTCATCGCCCAAATCGAACGCATCCTGCGCATCAACCAGCTCACCCTCGTCACCAAAGAAGTGGTCGAGGCCGCCCGGGAGAACCTCGTCATCGGAATCATGTGAGCCGTAGAGGCCCACCACCACAACCCCACTGCCACGCTGAATGCCGCGGTCCCCGGAGCTCCGGGGACCGCGGCATTCAGCGCGCTCACATCCAGCCCCACCACACAGGACGGGGACAGATACCGCTGAAGAACAGGGGACCTCAAGCTCCGAAAGTCACAGGCGGACTCGGCGCGGGCCTACGTTTCATCGTTCGTCGGCCTCAGGGAAGGGAACCTGCCGATCCGGAGGGCAGGATGCGCAGACCGCTTGAACGGCATGATCGGCGCCGTCGGCCGCTGCCCCGTG
>JAOPYM010000337.1 GCA_025964615.1 Actinomycetes bacterium | reverse complement strand
GGGGGCCGCCCCTCCGGCACGAACGGGTCAGCCGGCGTAGCGGGGCAGGGTCTGCTCGTGCGCCTCGCGGAGCTCCTGCAGCGGGATCGAGAACAGCGGCTGCGCGCCCTCGGCGGTCTGCAGCGCGACGTTCAGCGAGTCGCCGCCGACCATGCCGAGGCGGGTGACCGGGGTCCCCGCCTGCTCGCAGAGTGCGGCCACATGGCCCTCGAATCCGGGGCGTACGGCGACCACGGCCCGGGCGACGGACTCGCTGAACAGCATGGCGAACGGGTCGCCCGGCAGCGTCACCTGGCAGCCGAGACCACCGCGCAGGCAGGACTCGACCAGCGCCTGCGACAGGCCGCCGTCGGACAGGTCGTGAGCGGCGGCGAAGAAGCCCTCGTAGCAGCCCGTCACCATCACCGAGGCCAGCGCGGCCTCCGCTCGCAGGTCGACCATCGGCGGCAGACCGCCCAGCTGCCCGTACACGACGTGCGCCCATTCGGACCCGCCGAACTCCCCGCGGGTCTCGCCGAGCAGCAGCAGCGTGGTGCCCTCGGCGGCGAACGCCATGGACACCCGGCGCCGTACGTCATCGTGGACGCCGAGCACGCCGATCACCGGTGTCGGGTTGATCGGCGTGGAACCGGTCTGGTTGTAGAAGCTGACGTTGCCGCCGGTGACCGGCACGCCGAGCGCCAGGCAGGCGTCCGCCAGGCCTTCGACGGCCCGGGCGAACTC
This sequence comes from Actinomycetes bacterium, assembly GCA_025964615.1. Classification (GTDB taxonomy): domain Bacteria; phylum Actinomycetota; class Actinomycetes; order Streptosporangiales; family Streptosporangiaceae; genus RYN-227. The sequence goes on along the minus strand of JAOPYM010000337.1, from coordinate 22,123 downwards.
CCACATCACCCCGGGGTCCTCGGGCGAGCCGAAGTTGAGGCAGTTGGTGACCGCGAGCGGCCGCGCGCCGGTGACCGCCACGTTGCGGTACGCCTCCGACAGTGCGAGCTGGGCGCCGGCGTACGGCTCCAGCTTGGCGTACCTGCCGTTGCCGTCCAGCGAGAGCGCGATCCCCAGGCCCGTCTCGTCGTCGAGCCGGAGCACCCCGGAGTCCTCGGGCATGGCGAGCACGGTGTTGCCCAGCACGTACCTGTCGTACTGCGAGGTCACCCATTCCTTGGACGCCAGGTTCGGCGAGGCGGCCAGCCAGAGCACCGTCCTGCGCAGCTCGTCGGCGTTGGAGGGGCGGTGCAGCCGGCCGGGAGAGTCGGCCTGGAGTGCGGCCAGCTCCGGCGGCGGGGACATCGGGCGCGAGTAGACCGGTCCGTCGTGTGCGGCGGTACGCGGCGGAAGGTCGACGATCACCTCGCCGTGCCAGGTCATGATCAGCCGGCCGGTGTCGGTGACCTCCCCGATCACCGACGCCGGGATCTCCCACTTGGCGCAGATCTCCAGGAAACGCGGGACCAGCGCGGGGGTGACGACCGCCATCATCCGCTCCTGCGACTCGCTCATGAGGATCTCCTCAGGGCGCAGGGTCGCGTCGCGCAGCGGTACGGCGTTGAGGTCGACGATCATGCCACCGGTGCCGGCGGCGGCCAGCTCGGTCGTGGCGCAGGAGACCCCGGCGGCGCCGAGGTCCTGGATGCCGACCACGAGGTCCTCGCGGTAGAGCTCCAGGCAGCACTCGATGAGCAGCTTCTCCATGAACGGGTCGCCGACCTGTACGGCGGGGCGCTTCTTGTGCGACTCCTCCTCGAAGGTCGCCGAGGCCAGTACCGAGGCCCCGCCGATGCCGTCCGGACCCGTACCCGCACCAAAGAGGATCACCTTGTTGCCGGGGCCGGGAGCCGCGGCGAGCTTGATATCCTCGTGCCTGAGCACCCCGATGCAGAGCGCGTTGACCAGCGGGTTCGCGGCGTAGGACTTGTCGAACACCACCTCACCGCCGATGTTCGGCAGGCCGAGGCTGTTGCCGTACCCCCCGATGCCGCGCACCACGCCGTCGAGCACCCGGCGGGTGTCGGGAGCGTCGGCGGGGCCGAAGCGGAGCGAGTCCATGACCGCGACCGGCCGGGCGCCCATCGAGATGATGTCCCGCACGATGCCGCCGACGCCGGTCGCCGCACCCTGGTAGGGCTCGACGTAGGACGGATGGTTGTGCGACTCGACCTTGAAGGTCACCGCCCAGCCCTGGCCGACGTCCACGACCCCGGCGTTCTCCCCCATCCCGACCAGCAGGATGTCGGTCTGCGGCGCCTTGTCGGCGAACTGCCGCAGGTGCACCTTGGAACTCTTGTAGGAGCAGTGCTCGCTCCACATGACCGAGTAGATGGCCAGCTCGGCGCTGGTCGGCCGGCGGCCGAGGATCTCTCTGACCCGCTGGTACTCGTCGTCCTGCATGCCCAGCTCTTTGTAGGGCTGCGGCTGACCCGGCGTCTGCAGGGCGACGGAGACCGAATCCACCTGGCTCACGCGTTGACCAATCTTTTGACGATCGAGGTGAAGAAGCCGAGCCCGTCCGTGGTGGGGCCCGTGAGGGACTCCACGGCGTGCTCGGGGTGCGGCATCAGGCCGACCACGTTGCCGGCCTCGTTGGTGATCCCGGCGATGTCGCCGAGCGAACCGTTGGGGTTCACATCGAGGTAGCGGGCCACGACCCGGCCGCTGCTCTCCAGTTCGGCGAGCGTGGCGGCGTCCGCGGTGAAGCAGCCGTCCATGTTCTTGATCGGTACGACGACCTCCTGGCCCTTGGCGTACTCCGAGGTCCAGGCGGTGGCCACGTTGTCGATCCGGAGCCGCTGGTCCCTGCAGACGAAGTGCAGGCCCGCATTGGGCAGCAGCGCGCCGGGCAGCAGGTGCGACTCGCAGAGCACCTGGAAGCCGTTGCAGATGCCGAGGACCGGCAGCCCCGCATGGGCGGCGGGGACCAGTTCCGCCATCAGCGGCGCGAACCGCGCGATGGCGCCGGCCCGCAGGTAGTCGCCGTAGGAGAATCCGCCGGGCAGGACCACCGCGTCCACGCCCTGCAGGTCGTGGTCGGCGTGCCACAGGGGCACCGGCTCGGCTCCGGCGATGCGTACGGCCCGTGCCGCGTCGCGGTCGTCCAGCGAACCGGGGAAGGTGATGACGCCCACCCGGGCAGGGCTCATGGTGTTGTTCCTCCGACTGCGCCGATGTGCGTTCCCGAGGGCTCGATCCCCTGGGGAACGCGGATGCGGAAAGCGTCCCCCCCAGGAACGCCAACGCGCTGACGACTGAATTTTAGCTGGCGCTGTGCACCAAGTCGCGTTCGAGGCGTCGGATGAGGGCCTCGTCCTCCCAGGTCAACCGCTTTCGCAGGTATACAACGGTGCCCTGGGCCAGGTCAGTGTCGAAACTCACATCGTCCACAAGGGCTCGCATGATCGCGATGCCCCGGCCGGACTCGGCATCCCATTCTGGCAGGTTTCCATCCGTCTCAGTGGGGAATCCGCTGCCCTTATCCAGGATCTTGAGGACGCACGAGTCGCCGTCGATAAGCGCGACGACTTCGAATCCCGCGGTCGACTCCGCGTGCAGGACGACATTGGTACAGGCCTCCGATGCGGCGACCAGGATGTCTCCCACGCAGTCCTCGGCGATGCCCAGGCCACACAACGCGTCGCCGAGGACCCGGCGGATCACCGAGATGCTCAGCGCCTCACGGGGCAGGGTCAGGGAGAACTTCATGTCCACCGGCCACCTCCGCGTTCTCCAGCCCGATTGCCGGAAAACTTCGACGGAGCTAACACTTCCCCGGTCGAATCTGCCGTAATCGTGAGAGTGCCAGGACTTCACGTGAACGCCAGAAGAATCACACTGATCCTGCTCGGATGGAACGTGCTATTCCACACGCAGTTCAAATGTCTCGATCACGGGATTCGCCAGCAGGGTCTCAGCGATCTTCCGGACCCGGCCCAGGGCGGCGGCGTCGGCCGGCCCGTCGACCTCGACCTCGAACCGCTTGCCCTGCCGTACCCCGGTGATCCCCTCGAACCCCAGTTGCGGCAGCTTCCGGGCGATCGCCTGACCTTGCGGGTCGAGGATCTCCGGCTTGAGCATGACATCGACGACAACGCGGGCCACGACCGTCCCCCCTTGCTGATCAGCGCTTACGCGTACGGTCTCGAAGAGTACGGCACTGGACCGATATACATGACCTCAGCCCGTCTTTCCCAGGGAGTCGCAGATGCGTATCGAGGACCTGTCGGCGGCGGAGCGTTCCCTCTGGGATGCCTTCCCGCGCGGCGAGGTGGTCGACCTGACCACGGGCAGCCCCGCCTCCGACGACCCCGCCCAGTCGGACCGCTGGGGCGCCAACCGGGTGATCAGGGCCGAGGTGCTGGTCGCCCTGCTGGTCGGCGCTCAGCCCCGCCAGCCCGGCCAGGTCGCGGCCGTGCGGCTGACCGGGGCGCGCATCACCGGAGCGCTCACCCTGGGCCACGCCGAGGTGACCGTGCCGCTCGCGCTCACCGGCTGCTCCTTCGACGAGACCCCGCACCTGTACTGGGCGCGGCTGCACAGCGTGCACCTCATGCGCTGCAGGCTGCCGGGCCTGGTCGCCTCGGGCGCCCGCATCGACGGTCACCTGTGGCTGGAGGGCAGCCAGATCTCCGGCGGGGTATGGCTGGACGGGGCCAACGTCACCGGCATCCTCAACCTCAGCGGGGCCCGGCTGTCCAACCCCGGAGGCGACGCGCTGCTCGCCGACCGGCTGACCGTCAGCGCCAACGTGTACTGCGACACCGGCTTCACCGCGGACGGGGAGGTACGGCTGCCGGGCGCCACGATCGGCGGGCAGCTGATCCTGCGCGGCGCCAAGCTCCGCAACCCCGGTGGGGTGGCCCTGTACGCCAGCCGGCTGAGCGTCGGCGCCAACATGTTCTGCGACGGCGGCTTCAGCGTGCAGGGCGAGGTACGGCTGCGCGGCGCCAAGGTGGGCGGCTACCTGTCCCTGGTCGGCGCCTCGCTCAGCCATCCGGAGCGTACCGTGCTGAACGCCGACGACCTGGTCGTCGACACCGACGTGTACTGCTCGGAGAACTTCCACTCGCGGGGGACGGTGAGCTTCTCCGGCGCCAAGATCGGCGGGCAGCTCAGCTTCCAAGGGGCGCGGCTCGGCAAGGGAGAGCTCCGCAAGGCCGAGCCGGTCGCCCTGTGCCTGGAGCGGCTGCAGGCGCAGGAGGTCGTGCTGCGGACCGCCGAGCAGGTGGACGGCGTCGTGGAGCTGGCGTACGCGAAGATCGAGATGCTGCGCGACGATCAGGCCACCTGGCCGGCCAGGATGCAGCTCGACGGGCTGCTCTACGAGAACCTGGACCCGCCGCTGAAGGCGAAGGCGCGGCTCGACTGGCTGCACCGCGACACCGACGGCTACCAGCCGCAGCCCTATGACCGGCTGGCGCACATGTACCAGACCATCGGCCAGGACGCGGAGTCCCGCTCGGTGCTGCTGGCCAAGCAGCGGGACCGCCGCGCCACCCAGTCACTGCCGGGCAAGATCTGGGGCTGGGCCCAGGACATGATGGTCGGCTACGGCTACCGCCCCCTGCTGGCCCTGAGCTGGCTGCTCGCGGTGCAGATCTTCGGCACGATCGTCTTCCAGCTGCACCACCCGGCCGTACTGAGCCCGCAGAACCCCGACGCGCCCCTTGCGCACCAGCCGCAGTTCAACCCGTTCCTGTTCACGCTGAACCAGCTCCTCCCGGTGGGCAACTTCAACCAGCAGAACCTGTTCGCCCCCAAGGGCATCTACCTGTGGATCGCCGACATCATCTCCGCCTTGGGCCTGGTCCTCGGCCTCACCGTCTTCGCCGGCATAGGCCGAGTCCTCTCCCGCGACTGAAACCCCGTTGAGCCGTGGCGTTTCCCGCACCTTTTCGCTCCCAGGTGCGGGAAACGCCGCGGCTCAACGTTTCGGTCAGGGGTTCGGTGTGGGTTTCGGTCCTTGGGTTCAGGTCCAGGCGAGGACTCTCAGGGGGTCTTGGAGCATTGCTCCCACGTCTCGGAGGACGGCGGAGCCCAGGTCGCCGTCGACGATGCGGTGGTCGAAGGACAGGGACAGGGTGGTGACCTTGCGGACGGCGATCTCGCCCTCGTGCACCCAGGGCAGGTCCCGGATCTGACCGAAGGCCAGGATCGCCGACTCGCCTGGTGTGAGGATGGGGGTGCCCGCATCGATGCCGAAGACCCCTACGTTGGTGATCGTGATGGTCCCGCCGGTGAGGGCCTCCAGGGAGGTCCGTCCCGCCCTCGCGGTCTCTGCCAGGGTGGTCAGTTCCCTGGCGAGGCCCGGCAGGGTGAGCGTGCCGGCGTCCTTGATGTTGGGCACGATCAGGCCCCGTTCGGTGGCGGCCGCGATCCCCAGGTTCACATAGTGCTTGACCACGATGGTCTCCTCGTCCCAGGACGAGTTGATCATCGGGTGCCTGGCGACGGCCGTCAGGAGGGCCTTGGCGACCAGCAGCAGCGGGGAGACCTTGACGCCCTCGAACTCGGGCAGCTCCCTGAGCCGCCTGACGGCCGCCATCGACTCGGTGACGTCCACCTGCAGGAACTCGGTCACGTGCGGAGCCGAGAACGCCGACCGCACCATCGCCGCCGCCGTGGCCTTCCGCACCCCCTTCACCGCCACCCGCTCCTCACGTTGAGTCGTCCAATAGAGGCCGGCGTTTCCCGCACTGTCGGCCGATTCGGTGCGGGAAACGCCACGAGTCAACGGGGCTGAGGCCTGGAGGTCGGCGCGGGTGATGGAACCCTGGGGGCCCGTTCCGGCGATCATTGTGAGGTCCACGCCGAGGTCCTTGGCGAGCTTGCGCACGGGGGGTTTGGCCAGCGCGGGGGCCAATTCCGCGGGTTGCGGGCGTGCGGGTTGGACCGATTCCAGGATGGGGCGGGCCGCCGGGGGGTTGTCCACAGGCTGTGGATGGGCGGGCTTGCGGGGGCGGCGGTGGGTGGCGCCCGGCTTGACGCCGTAGCCGACCAGGACGGGGGTGCGCTTGGGCTCGCCCGAATCGGGTTCATCCGGGGCGGAAGACCCCGCCGGGCCGGGTGTGGGTCCGACCGTGGGGCCGATGTGCGTGCCGGGGTCGGCGACCGGGGACGGATGAAGCTCAGCCGCGACGGCAGAACCCGTACCGGATGCAGAGCCGGTGTCCGGACCGGCGGACGGCGGGGTGGGGGTGGTGGGGTCGGTGTCGATGGTGATGATGGGGAGGCCCACGTCGACGGTCTCGCCCTCGGCCGCGTGCAGCCGGGCGACCACGCCCTCGTAGGGGCAGGGCAGCTCGACGATCGCCTTGGCGGTCTCGATCTCGACGATGATCTGGTTGACCTCGACCGGATCGCCCACCTTGACCAGCCATCGGACGATGTCCGCCTCGGTGAGGCCCTCGCCCACGTCGGGGAGTTTGAACTGCTTCAGTTCGCTCATGGTCAGAACTCCATCGAACGGTCGACGGCGTCCAGGACGCGGTCGAGGTCCGGCAGGTAGTGGTCCTCAAGCCGGGACGGCGGATAGGGCGTGGAGTAGCCGCCGACCCGCAGTACCGGCGCCTCCAGGTGGTAGAAGCAGGCCTCGGTGATCCGGGCGGCGAGCTCCGCGCCGTACCCGCTGAAGACCGGCGCCTCGTGCACGACCACGCAGCGCCCGGTCCGGCGCACCGAGTCGACCACCACCGGCAGGTCCAGCGGGTTGAGGGAGCGCAGGTCGATGACCTCCAGGGAGCGGTCGGTGGCCCCCGACGCCTCCAGGCAGGTCTTCACCATCGGCCCGTACGCCAGCACGGTCACGTCGGTGCCGGCCAGCGCCACCTGCGCCCGGTCGAACGGCAGCGGGTCCGCCGCCCGGTCCACCGGCGCCTTGTCCCAGTAGCGCCGCTTCGGCTCGAAGAAGATCACCGGATCGTCGCAGGCGATGGCCTGCTGGATCATGCTGTACGCGTCGGCCGGGTTCGAGCAGGCGACCACCCGGAGCCCGGCGGTATGGGTGAAGTACGCCTCGGGCGACTCGCTGTGGTGCTCGACGGCGCCGATTCCGCCGCCGCACGGAATCCGTACCACCACCGGCAGCCGCACCAGGCCCAGCGAGCGCATGTGCATCTTGGCCAGCTGCGTGATGATCTGGTCGGCGGCGGGGAAGACGAACCCGTCGAACTGGATCTCGCACACCGGCCGGTAGCCGCGCAGCGCGAGGCCGATGGCGGTGCCGATGATCCCGGACTCGGCGAGCGGAGTGTCGATCACCCGGTCCTCACCGAAGTCCTTCTGCAGCCCGTCGGTGACCCGGAACACGCCGCCGAGGCGGCCCACGTCCTCACCCATGATCAGGACCTTCGGGTCCTCCTCCATGGCCTTGCGCATACCCTCGTTGAGGGCCTTCGCCAGCGTCAGCGTCGTGGTCGTCATGACACCCCCTCATCGGCGAACGATGACAGGTAGTCGGCGAACGCGGACTGCTCGGCCGTGATCAGCGAGTGTTCCGTGGCGTAGACGTGCTCGAACATCGCCTGCGGCGGCGGATCGGGCAGTTCCAGGCATGCTTTTCGCAGGTCGGAGCCGATCTGCTTGGCCTGTGCCTCGACGTCGGCGAAGAAGTCCGCGCCTGCGAGCTGGTTCTTGACCAGGTACGCCTTGACCCGCTCGATCGGGTCCTTGAGCTTCCAGGCCTCCAGCTCGCCGTCCAGCCGGTAGCGGGTCGGGTCGTCGGTGGTGGTGTGCGCACCCATCCGGTACGTGAAGGCCTCGATGAGCGTGGGGCCCTGACCGCTCCGGGCGTCCGCGAGCGCCTTCCTGGTGACCGCGAGGCAGGCGAACACGTCGTTGCCGTCCACCCGCAGGCCCGGGAACCCGAAGCCCTGCGCCCGCTTGTAGAGCGGGATGCGGGACTGCTTCTCCAGCGGCTCGGAGATCGCCCACTGGTTGTTCTGGCAGAAGAAGACGATCGGGGTGTTGAACACCGACGCCCAGACGAACGCCTCGTTGACGTCGCCCTGCGAGGTGGCCCCGTCACCGAAGTAGGCGATCGTGGCGTCGTCGGAGCCGTCCCGCTGGATGCCCATGGCGTACCCGGTGGCATGCAGGGTCTGCGAGCCGATGACGATCGTGTAGAGGTGGAACCCGTGCTCGGCGGGGTCCCAGCCCGAGTGGTTGACCCCCCGGAAGAGGCCGAGGAGCTTGATCGGTTCGACCTGGCGGCACCAGGCCACGCCGTGCTCCCGGTAGGTGGGGAAGACCATGTCGGACGGGCGCAGCGCCCGTCCTGAGCCGATCTGTGCGGCCTCCTGCCCGAGCAGCGAGGCCCAGATGCCCAGTTCGCCCTGGCGGGTCAGCGCGACCGCCTCCAGGTCGATGCGCCGTACGTTCACCAGATCCCGGTAGAGGTCCCTGATCTCATCGGGAGTCAGGTCCAGCGGGTAGTCGGGGCGGTCGATCCGCTCACCCTCGGGGGTGAGCAGTTGGATCAGCTCCGGTTGGGCGGTGTCGAGAGTCACCCTTGACGCTCCTTCACTACGTCTGAAGGCCTGGACGCGGGATCGCCGCGAGAGACCGACGTAAGGTCCTGACCCCGGGTGGGGGCGTACGACCATTCCACCATGGTGGTGGATCTCACAAGTCCGACGCGAGATTCCCTACCCGGTTCGAGAAGTGGCACTCAGGCCATGGGCGGCTGATCGTTGCCGTTGTACAGGCGCTCCCGGCCGCCGCGGTTGCCGGTACGGGCCGTCATGGCGAGCTGGAACAGGAACGTGACCCCACCGACGATCATGAGGATGACCCCGACGACATGGATGTCCACAGGGCTCCGCATCGCGGTCGGGCTGATCGCGAACTTGAGGATCGCCCCGAGCGTGACGAGGAAGACACTGACTCCGAAGCCCATGCCAGCCAACTTCCAGTAGATGGTTCCCATACCAGCGCTTTAAGTATTCCGCCCCGGCGCTCCGTCACACCAGTGACTTGATCGATCGATGCACGACGGCCCCGTCACCCTGGGGTGACGGGGCCGTTGCGGAGGTACGGGATCAGAACGCCTCTTCGGGCAGCTCCATCACGTCGAGGGTGGTCGCCTCGGTGGCCCGCCGGTCGGCGGCCAGGCGGGGCAGCACGGTGGCGCAGAAGAACTGGGCCGCGGCCACCTTGCCGGTGTAGAAGGCCCGGTCGGCCTCCGACACCGAGCCGCCGAGCCTGGCAAGCGCGATCTCGGCCTGCCGGCAGAGCAGCCAGGCGACGGTCAGGTCGCCCAGCGCCAGCAGGAACCGGCTGCTGTTGAGACCGACCTTGTAGATCTCCTTCGGGTTCTCCATGGAACCGAGGGCCCACCCGATCATCGGGGTGAGGATGCCGTTCAGGTCCTCGAGGGCGGTGGCGAGCGCGGCCCGCTCGGTTTTGAGCCGCCCGTTGCCCGCGTCGCTGCCCGCGAAGGCCTCGATCTGCCCGGCCAGCAGCTTCAGGCCCGCGCCCTGGTCCCGGAGGATCTTCCGGAAGAACAGATCGAGGCTCTGGATGGCCGTGGTGCCCTCATAAAGGGTGTCGATCTTGGAGTCCCTGATGTACTGCTCGATCGGGTACTCCTGCAGGAACCCGGAGCCGCCCAGGGTCTGCAACGACTCGGCGCCGAGCAGCGCGTAGGCCCGCTCGGAGCCGAAGCCCTTGACGATCGGTAGCAGCAGGTCGTTGAGCTTCTCGGCCTCTTCGTCGCGCGTGCCGTTGTGCGCGGCGATCTGGATGGCGTCCTGGTACGCGGCGGTGAGTAGCACCAGGGCCCGCATGCCCTCGGCGTAGGCCTTCTGGGTCAGCAGGCTGCGCCGTACGTCCGGGTGCGCGGTGATGGGGACGCGCGGCGCGGCCTTGTCCGTCATCTGGGTGAGGTCGGCGCCCTGCACGCGCTGCTTGGCGTAGTCGAGGGCGTTGAGGTAACCGGTGGACAGGGTCGAGATGGCCTTGGTGCCGACCATCATCCGGGCGCTCTCGATGACCAGGAACATCTGCTTGATGCCCTCGTGCACGTCACCGATCAGCGTGCCGACCGCCGGCTCCTTCTCCCCGAAGGTCAGCTCGCAGGTCGTGGAGACCTTGAGGCCCATCTTCTTCTCGACGTTCGTCACGTAGACGCCGTTGCGCCCGCCGAGCCGGCCACTCTGCAAATCTACGTGGTACTTCGAGACCAGGAACATCGACAGGCCCTTGGTGCCGGGACCCGCGCCCTCGGGGCGGGCCAGCACCAGGTGGTAGATGTTGTCGGCCATGTCGTGCTCGGCGCTGGTGATGAAGCGCTTGACGCCCTCGATGTGCCAGGTGCCGTCAGGCTGCTGGACGGCCTTGGCCCGGCCCGCGCCGACGTCGGATCCGGCGTCCGGCTCGGTCAGCACCATGGTCGCGCCCCAGTGCCCCTCGATGGCCAGCTCGGCGAACCGCTGCTGGTCCGGGGTGCCGATCTTGTGCAGCAGCCTGCCGAAGGACGGGCCACTGCTGAACATCCAGATGGCCGGGTTGGCGCCGAGGACCATCTCGGCGACGGCCCAGTTGAGGCTGGAGGGCGCGTTGTTGCCGCCCAGCTCCTCGGGCAGCTGGAGCCGCCACCATTCGGCGTCGATCCAGGCCTGGAAGGACTTCTTGAAACTCTCCGGCATCGTCACCGAGCCGTCGGCCGGGTCGAAGACCGGCGGGTGGCGGTCGGCGTCGGCGAAGGACTCCGCCAGCGGGCCGGTCGCCAGCCGGTTGACCTCGTCGAGGATGCTCCGGGCCGTGTCCGCGTCGACCTCGGCGAACGGGCCCGTGCCGAGGACGTCACCGCGCCCGAACACCTCGAAAAGGTTGAACTCAAGGTCACGGAGGTTGCTCTTGTAGTGCCCCATGTACGACACCCCGTCTGGTCCGGCAGCGGTTCGCGCCCCTGCGTTACGTACTAGTCAGTAACTCAACTTCATGCTACCCGCCGGTAACGAATGCCGACACCCCTATTCGCGTGGGCATGCTCACGGTGCCAGAACCATCCGCGCCATAGGGTCTGATCCTGGACATAGCCCCCCAGAGAAGTGAGCGCCCGTGGCCGAACGCCCCGATCCGATGGGCCGCCTGGCATCCTGGCTCGCGGACGGCCGGATGCCCTCCGATCTGAGCCCGGCCGAACACGAGCTCTGGACGGCGTACGCGACCGGGGCGATGGTCGACCTCACCGGCCGCGGCGAGCGCACGGTCCGGGCGTCGGTGCTGGACCGGCTGCTGCTCGGCGGCGCCAGGCCGCTGTCCGGGCACGTACCGGCCGTACGGCTGCGCGGCGCCCAGATCATCGGGCGCCTGGACCTCTCCGGCGGCCGGGTCGAGTGCGAGCTCCGCCTGGAACGGTGTGAGCTCGTCGCGGGGCCGTCGTTCGCCAACGCCCAGACCCGGCAGCTCCGCTTCCAGGAGTGCACGATGCCCGGCTTCGACGGTGGCGGGCTGCGGTGCGACGGGTACCTCAGCCTCTCCGGCTCGGTGATCACCGGCACGGTACGGCTGCCGCGCGCCCAGCTTCTGGGCGGGTTCCGGATGAACGGCACCACGATCGCCGTACCCGGCGGCCGGGCGCTGTTCAGCGGCGGGCTGATCGTCGAGGTCGGCTTCTTCGCCCGGAAGGCCGACATCACCGGCGAGGTACGGCTCGTCGGGGCCCGCATGAACGGCGGGATGTTCATGGAGGGGGCCACTCTGCGCAACCCCGGCCAGATCGCCCTGGACGCGCAGAACATCGTGGTCACCGACGCCCTGGAGTGCAGCAGGGGCTTCAGCTGCGAGGGCAAGATCAACATGCGGGGTGCGAGAGTGACGGGGACGCTGTCGTTCTCCCGGGCGGTGCTGCGCGGCCCGACCCCATCCGACGTACTCGTGCATCTGGGCCACACACAGATCGACGAACTGATCCTGTGGACCGACGAGAAGATCGGCGGGCCGGTGACGCTGGCGTACTCCCGGATCCGCGTCCTGCGCGACAGCAAGGACAGCTGGCCGGACGAGGTGTGGATCCACGATCTGCTGTACGACTCGCTGCTCGGCGACCGGGAGATGAGACCCGAGGACCGCCTCGACTGGGTCAACCGGGATCGCAGGTTCCACCTTCAGCCGTACGAGCAGCTGGCCGACTGGTACCGGCGCAGCGGCCGCGACGACCTGGCCCGCGAGTCCCAGCTGGCCAAGCTCCGCAAACGCCGCAGTTCCCTCGGGCCTGCCTGGCGCGCCGGGGGGTACCTGCTGGACTGGGCGGTCGGGTACGGCTACCGGCCGTGGCGGGCGGCCCTCTGGTCCGCGGTGCTCCTCGCGGTCGGCACCGCGGTGTTCTCCCTGGTCCCGCCGCATGTGCTGCGGCAGCCCCAGGACGTGCCCGAGTTCCACGCGTTCGCCTACACGCTCGACCTGCTGATGCCGATCCCGCTCTTCGGGCAGCGAGATCACTGGAATCCGGTCGGCTGGACGCAGTGGCTTGCGTACGGATACATCGTCGCGGGGTGGATCCTGGTCACGGCACTGATCGCCGGTGCGACACGCGTACTGCGACCGAACTGAGAGGGACGACGTGGGGACCTATCTGATCACCGGGGCCACGGGCGGTATCGGCCGGGCGGTCGCCGAGCTGCTCTACGACGAGGGCCACGAGCTGGTGCTCGCCGGCCGTTCGCCCGAGCGGCTCCACCGGCTCGCCGAGCATCTCGGCTCACCCGCCTTCGGCGCCACCCAGACGATCGACCCCGCGCGCCTGTCCGCTCCGGGACCCCCGGTCCGTACGGTCACCTTCGACCTGGCCGAACCGCGCCGCCTTGAGGCCGCGCTCGCGCTCGCCGACCTGCCCGCCCGCCTGGACGGGGTGGTGCACAGCGCGGGCGTCATCGACCTGGGCCCGGTGGCCGAGCTGGAGGCCGACCAGTGGATCGACCAGCTCATGGTCAACCTGGTCGGGGCCGCCGAGCTGACCCGGCTGCTGCTGCCCGCGCTGCGCACCGCGCGCGGCCATCTCGTCTTCGTCAACTCCGGTGCCGGGCTGCGTGCGCGCGCCTCCTGGTCCGCGTACGCGGCGAGCAAGCACGGGCTCAAGGCGCTGGCCGACTCGCTGCGCGCCGAGGAGCCCGCGCTGGCGGTGACCTCGGTCTATCCGGGGCGTACGGCCTCAGAGATGCAGAAGAAGGCACGGACGCAGGAGAGCGCCTCCTACCTGCCCGAGTCGTACATCCAGCCGCTCACCGTGGCCAGGGTCATCGTCAATGCCCTGGCGACGCCACGCGACGCCGTACTCACCAACATCTCCATCGGCCGCGCCACCTAGGCGCGCTACATCAGCTCCGGGAGGAGGTCTGTGGAGCGGTTCCGGCGCAGCCGCCAGGAGGCGATCAGGCCGCCGAGCAGCCCGAACAGATGTCCCTGCCAGGAGATGTTCGGGTTGCTCGGCAAAATCCCCATGATCATCGTCCCGTAGGCGACCGCCACGGCCATCGCGATGGCGGCGTCCGCCAGATGTCGTTCGAAGACACCCCTGCCGAGGAGATAGCCGAAGTACCCGAAGATCAGCATGCTGGCGCCCAGGGTGACCCCGTTGGTCGGGCCGGTGAACCAGACCCCCAGACCGGCCGTCACGATCACGATCAGGTTCATGATCAGGAACTTCCCGATCCCGCGCAGCGCGGCCAGGAAGCCGAGCACCAGGAATGGCACCGAGTTCGCCATGATGTGCGCGAAACCGGCGTGCAGGAACGGCGCGGTGAAGATGTGCGGCAGGTCGTTCACGTCGTGCGCCCGGATGCCGTACTGCTCCAGGCTGCCGGAACCGTCGTCCCTGGTCACCATGTAGTCGGTGATCTCCAAGACCCACATTCCGGTGAGTGCCAGTGTCACCACGACGATCGCGGACACCGCGCGCGAGGCGTGCTCGGCGAGTCCCTCGCTCGGTGACGCCCGGCGATCGTCCATGCATGCCACCGTACGTACGATCGGTCGTCACTGAAAGCTCCCCCAAGCGGCGAACGGGATTCGGTTTCAGTCATGCTTCTCAGCATGCGTGCTGTGGTCTGTGCAGAGCTCGGGTCGGTCGTGGTCTCCTCGCGGGAGCCCCTGGAACCGGGCCCCGGCCAGGTGGTGATCGCGGTCGAGGCCGCCGGTGTGAACTATGTGGACGGCCTCTTCGTCCAGGGGCGGTATCAGATCAAGCCCCCACTGCCCTTCATCCCGGGCGGGGAGGTGGCGGGAACGGTGTCCGCCCTCGGCCCTGGGGTCTCGGAGCCCGCAGTGGGAACGAGGGTGCTGGCGATGTGCGGGCTCGGCGGGTTCGCGACCGAGGTCCTGGTCCCCGCCACCTCCGCGGTGCCGATCCCCGATGCCCTGGACGCCGCCCGCGCGGCGACCTTCACGCAGAGCTACGGCACCGGGCTGTACGCGCTCCGGGACCGGGCCCGGCTGCGGGCGGGCGAGAAGGTGCTGGTGCTCGGTGCGGGCGGCGGCGTCGGCCTTGCCGCCATCCAGGTCGCCGTGGCACTCGGCGCATCAGTGCTGGCCGCGGCCTCGTCCCCGGCGAAGCGCTCGGCGGCCCTTGCGGCCGGCGCCTCCGAGGTCATCGACACCTCTTCGTCTTCTGCCGATCTTTCTGTCGATCTTAAGACCGCCGCCCGTTCGTGGTCGGGCGGCGGCGTCGACGTGGTGTACGACCCGGTGGGCGGAGCGCTCGCCGAGCCCGCGCTGCGGGCCCTGGGCAACAACGGCCGGTACCTGGTGATCGGCTTCGCCTCCGGGACGATCCCCGCACTGCCCCTCAACCAGGTGCTCCTGCGCAACCGGAGCATTGTGGGCGTCGACTGGGCCAACTGGCTCATGTCCGACCCGGCGGCGCAGCACGCTCAGCTGACCGAGCTCCTCGCCATGGTCGCCGCCGGCACCCTCACCCCCATCGCCCCCACGACCGCCCCCCTTCAGGAAGCCGCCACCGTGATGGACGACCTCCTCAACCGCCGCGTAACCGGCAAGATCGCCCTCCTCCCCCGTTGACTCGTGGCGTTTCCCGCACCGTTGCTCGAATAGGTGCGGGAAACGCCACGACTCAACGGTGACCGGGGGGTCATTAGGCGGGGACCCTGCGGCGGAGGTGGCGGCGTTCCTCGGGGGTGGTGCCGCCCCAGATGCCCTCCGGCTCACCGGCCCGCAGGGCCCAGGCCAGGCACTCGTCCCTGACGATGCAACGGCCGCAGACCATCTTCGCCTCGGTGACCAGGAACACCGCAGGGCCGGTGTAGTTGATCGGGTAGAAGAGCTCCGGATCGTCCACTCCACTGCATGCCGCGTACGTGGTCCAGTGCTCGTCTTCGTTGATCTGGTACTGCACAGCGCCTCCTCGCGCTTGTCTCCCCTTGTCGCGCCAAATGTAGTACTACATCGCGTAGTACTACAAGGGATAGTGGCAGGTCGGTCAGGTGCCCAGATAATGTGAGGCCCGTGACGCATGAGCTGCAGGCGGTCTTCAGGGAAGCAACGCGCGACGATCTGCCCGCGATCATCGCGCTCCTTGCCGACGACTTCCTGGGCAGCACCCGCGAGGCGGCCGGCGACGAACTCCCCGAGGCGTACTGGCGGGCGTACGACGCGATCGAGCGGGATCCGAACAACGCCCTCATCGTGGCCGAGGTCGACGGCGCGATCGCTGGAACGCTCCAGCTCACCTACATCCCCGGGCTCACCTACA
Source organism: Actinomycetes bacterium (assembly GCA_025964615.1). Classification (GTDB taxonomy): domain Bacteria; phylum Actinomycetota; class Actinomycetes; order Streptosporangiales; family Streptosporangiaceae; genus RYN-227. The sequence goes on along the minus strand of JAOPYM010000337.1, from coordinate 6,309 downwards.
CCGGCGCCGAGCGCGCCCAGCTGGAGGGCATCCGGGTCGCGGCCGAGCAACGCGGCCAGGGCGTCGGCCAGGCCATGATCGGCTGGGTCATCGAGCAGGCCAGGAAGCGCGGCTGCCGGGTCGTGCAGCTCACCACCGACCGGCAGCGCCCGGACGCCAGCCGCTTCTACCAGAAGATCGGCTTCATCCCCTCGCACATGGGCATGAAATACCACTTGATCGATCACTAACCCCGGATCGGCTGTCGGTCTTGGCGGATGAACACCATATGCGAGCCTTCGGAGCGTAGTCTCAAGGTCACCCTTCGCGCCCCCCGGGACTTGCCATCATGGACAGCACGTTCGACACCAATGCCCTGACCCTGTGGCGCAGCGTCCTCGGCGGGCTACGGGACACGGTCCGCCAGTACCTTGTCGCCCGCCAGCTCACCGCCCACCTGCCCCGGCGTCCGCTCCGGGTGCTCGACGCCGGATGCGGTCAGGGCAGCCAGGCCATCAGGCTGGCCCGCGCCGGCCACCACGTGACCGGTCTCGATCCGTCGCCGCAGATGCTCGGGCTGTTCCACAGTGCCCTCGGCGGCGAGGAGCAGGACGTCCGCAACCGGGTCAGGATCCTCAACTCGCCGGGCGAACGGGCCCCGGGCCTGTTCGACGCCGGGACCTTCGACGTGGTGCTCTGCCACGGCGTACTGGCGTATCTGCCCGACCCGGACGAACTGCTCGGCGCGCTGTGCACCGTGCTCGCACGCGGCGGCCTGCTGTCGCTGCTGACCGTGAACGGCGACGCCCTGGCCATGCGCCCCGGGCTGGCCGGAGACTGGCCCGCCACCATGTCGGCACTGCGGGACTCAGGCCGGGTCTCCTCGAAGGGAGCACAGAGCCGGTCGACCATACTGGACTGGCTGGACCACCACGGGCTGCGTGAGGAGGCGTGGTACGGCGTACGGGTGTTCACCGAGAACGCCCTGGACACGCCGCCGGGTGCGGACATCACGGACCTGCTGGCCGCCGAGGAACTCGCCTGCCGTACGGATCCGTACCGAGGGGTCGCGGCGGGTATTCATACCCTGGCCGTCCGGCGTTGACCGGATAGTTCTGGTTCAAGGCTTGGCGCGGCCTCCCCTCACGGGCATCATGTGAGGGCTCTTCACCGTTACTGGTGGACTGCTGGTGGACTGCTCTGGTGGACTGCTGGTGGACAATGAATCGAGGTCGCGATGCGCCGATTTCTTGGGCCTCTCTTCGCCGCGCTGCTGATGGCGGCCCTGCCCGCCGTACCGGCCGGTGCGACCGTGGCGCCCGTACGCCATGTGTTCGTCATCAACCTGGAGAACAAGGGGTACGACGTCACGTGGGGCGCCGGGTCCGCCGCGCCGTACCTCAGCACCACGCTGCGCGCCCAGGGCCGGCTGCTCACCCAGTACTGGGGCATCGGCCACGCCAGCCTCGACAACTACATCGCCCAGGTCAGCGGGCAGGGCCCCAACCTGGCAACCCAGCTCGACTGCCCGATCTTCGCGGGATTCTGGAACCTCGGCGCGGCCCCGATGGGGCAGGCACGGGGCCTCGGATGCGTCTACCCGTCGTCGGTGAAGACCGTCGCCAACCAGTTGCAGGGCGCCGGGCTCAGCTGGAAGGGCTACATGCAGGACATCGGGACGCCGTGCCGGCACCCCGTCGTCGGCACCCCGGACACGACGCAGAAGGCCAAGATCGGCGACCAGTACGCCACCCGCCACGACCCGTTCATGTACTTCCACTCCATCATCAGCAACCCGGCGTCCTGCGCCCGGCACGTGGTGGACCTGAACGGGCTGACCTCGGACCTGTCCTCGGCCGCCACCACCCCGAACCTGTCGTACATCACCCCGAACCTGTGCGACGACGGGCACGACGGCCCCTGCGTGGACGGGCGTCCCGGCGGCCTCACCTCCGCGGACGCCTGGCTGCAGACCTGGGTCCCGAAGATCATGGCCTCGCCCGCCTACAAGCAGAACGGGCTGCTGATCATCACCTTCGACGAGGCGGACAACAGCGACGCGGGTGCCTGCTGCGGCGAGGGCCCCTCGGCCAACTCCCTGCTGCCCGGCCTGCTCGGCTTCGGCGGCGGCCGGGTCGGTGCCCTCCTGCTCTCCCCGTCGGTGACGGCCGGCTCACAGGACACCACCCCGTACAACCACTACGGCCTGCTCCGCACCATCGAGGACACCTTCGCCCTGCCGCACCTCGGCTACGCCGGCTCCCCCGGAGTCCACACCATCCCCCTCGCCTGAACCGTTGACTCGTGGCGTTTCCCGCACCCGTTGGTAAAACGGTGCGGGAGCCCAGGGACTGCGTTACCTCTGCCGGTGGCGTTTGTGCATCCCTTTCTCAATCGCCGCACGCTGTTCACGCGGGCCCCATTAGGGTCAGCGAAATGTCCGCCTCTCTGGGTTTTTCGGTAGAACGTCGTCAGGTCCTGCTGGGAGTCGCGGGGGTGGTCCTGCTCTCCGGCTGCGCGAGTACGGCCCGTACCGCCAAGGCCGCCGCGGACACCACAGGAACGCAGCTCAGGGGCGAGTCCCACACCTCCCCGATCCCCGGCCCGGACGAGGCCCGGATCCCTGGGACGCTCCGCCCGGAGTACTACGTGCACGCCGGGCATAAGCGGATCGCGCTCACCATCGACGACGGGCCCGACCCGCGCTACACCCCGCAGGTCCTGGCCATCCTGGAGCAGCACCACATCAGTGCCACGTTCTGCATGATCGGCTCCAGCGCGAAGGCGCATCCCGCACTGGTCCGCGAGGTCATCGCCCGGGGTCACCACATCGCCAACCACACCTGGTCGCACCCCGATCTCGTGAACCTCTCCGCGGCGTCGGTACGGGACCAGATCCTGCGCGCCGAGGAGGCTGTCCACACGGCGAGCGGCGGCTACCGGCCGACCGTGTTCCGCGCCCCCTACGGGGCCTGGGACCAGAGCCTCCTGGCACTGTGCGAGCGAATGAAGCTGCGCGCGCTCGACTGGTCCGTCGACCCGCGCGACTGGTCGCGGCCGGGTACCTCGCACATCGTCGACACGGTCCTGCGTACGACCCGTACCGGCTCGATCATCCTGGAGCACGACGGGGGCGGCGACCGCTCGCAGACGGTCGCCGCCCTGCGCGTTTTTCTCCCCCGCCTCCTCAGCGAGGGCTACCACTTCGTCCAGCCCTAAGCCGTGGCGGGCACGACCTGGGGATCGCCGGCGTCGGCGAGGTAGTCCGCGGGTGACGTGGCGTCGGTGCCCGCCGGGGCCCTGACCGCCCGCAGCACCAGGTTGGCCACGACGACCACCACGATGTTGAGGACGAACGCGGTCAGCGCGATGTACGCCTTCTGGTGAGTCCACGGGATGAGGGCCACCTGGGAACCGAAGTGGCTCTGCGTCGCGGAGGTCTGCTGGAACGCGACGATCCCGCCGTACCCGATCCCGGCCGCCCAGCCCGCCAGCAGCGCCCAGCGGTGGAAGTACCGCGTGTAGAGGCCGAAGACGATCGCGGGGAAGGTCTGCAGGATCAGCACCCCGCCGAGCAGCTGGAAGTTGATCGCCGAGGTACGGTCCAGGGCGAGCACGAAGATCAGGGCACCGAGCTTCACGAGCAGGGAGATGATCTTCGCGATCCTGGTCTGTTCCGCCGCGTCGGCGCCGGGCCGGATGAAGTCCACCCACACGTTGCGGGTGAACAGGTTCGCCGCCGCGATCGACATGATCGCGGCGGGGACGAGCGCGCCGATGGCGATCGCGGCGAAGCCGACGCCCGCGAACCAGGACGGGAAGACCTTGTCGAAGAGCTGGGGTACGGCGTTCTGCGGGTTGCCGCCCAGCGACTTGGTCGTGAAGCCCTCGGCTATCGCCATGTAACCGAGCAGCGCGATCAGGCCGAGCATCAGCGAGTACACCGAGAGCGCGGCGATGTTGCGGCGGACCGTGGTGCGGCTCTTGGTGGCGAGCACCCCCACCTGCGCGTGTGGGTACATGAACAGCGCCATCGCCGAGCCCAGCGCGAGCGACGCGTACGGCAGCACGTTCGCCGAGCTCAGCGTGATCGAGCCGGCCGCCTTGTGGGTCACCGGGCTGGGGGTGGTCAGCCGGTGCTGGGCGGCGCCGAAGATTCCGGTCCAGCCGCCCGCGATCCGGGTCGGGATGTAGATGATCGCAACGATGACGACCAGGTAGATGAGAGTGTCCTTGACGAACGCGATGAGCGCGGGCGCCCGCAGCCCCGAGGAGTAGGTGAACGCTGCGAGCACCGCGAAGGCGATGAAGAGCGGCAGGTCCTTGGACAGCCACGACGAGCCCGTACCGCCGAGCCCGATCACGTCCAGACACGCCTGGATGCCGACCAACTGCAGCGCGATGTACGGCATGGTCGCGATGATCCCGGTCACCGCGACCGCCAGCGACAGGCCCCGCGAGTCGTGGCGCCCCCGCACGAAGTCGGCCGGGGTGACGTAGCCGTGCCGGCGCGACACCGACCAGAGCCGGGGCAGGAACACGAACACCAGCGGCCAGACGATGATCGTGTACGGGACCGCGAAGAACCCCAGCGCACCACCGGCGAACAGCGCCGCCGGGACCGCGATGAAGGTGTACGCGGTGTAGAGGTCGCCACCGAGCAGGAACCAGGTGACGACACCGCCGAAGCCCCGGCCGCCCAGACCCCACTGGTCCAGGTGCACCAGCGGGGCCTGCCGCCACCGGGCGGCCGCGAAGCCGATCCCGCTGACCAGCACGAAGAAGAAGATCAGGACGCCGAGCTCGACGCCGTGCACGCCGTGCGTCATCGCCGCCCCCGCTCGTCGTAACGGATCAGCCAGTAGGCCGCGCCCATCAGCAGCGCGGTGATGACCACCCACACCAGCTGGTACCAGTAGAAGAATGGGAACCCGCCCAGTGAGGGGCCGGTTCGGTTGTAGCTCGCCACCCAGAACATCGCGGCGAAGGGGACGATGACGCAGACCGCCGCCGCGATCCTGGCGGGCGTCACCACCTTGCTGTTGCGTCCGTTCTCGGGAGTATTGGGCGTATCGGACATCGGGCGCCTCCTCGGCTGGACCGGCCTGCGACCCCTCACAGTGAAGGTAGATCGTCTAGCCGACACTTTCCAGACGTCCGAGGACGCTTTGCGGGCATCTACGGTAAGAGGGACACCTATGACGTGACCGGGGAGTGACCCATGGCAGAACGGCCCCAGCGCAGGCAGCCCTCGTACCACCGGGGCACGGTGCTGCGCGTTGAGCGGCTCACCACGCACCTGATCCGGGTGGTCCTCGGCGGTGAGACCCTGGCGGGCTTCACCGCGGGCTCCTACACCGACCACTACGTGAAGATCGCGTTCCCCGCGCCCGGCGTGACCTACCCCGAGCCGTTCGACCCGGAGGCGGCCCGCCGGGACCTGCCGCGTGAGCAGTGGCCGGTGACCAGGACCTACACGGTACGGGCCTGGGATCCCGAGGCGGTCGAGCTGACGATCGACTTCGTCTACCACGGGGACGAGGGCATCGCGGGGCCATGGGCGGCGCGGGTACGGCCCGGCGAGGAGCTCGTCTTCTCCGGTCCCGGCGGCGGCTACGCCCCCCGTCTGGACGCGGACTGGCACCTGCTCGCCGGTGACGAGAGCGCGCTGCCCTCCATCGCCGCCGCCCTGGTGCGCCTGCCGTCGGACGCGGTCGTGTACGCCTTCGTCGAGGTGGAGAACGGCGACGAGGAACTGAAGCTGGACTCGCGCATCACCTGGCTGCACCGCGAGGGCGGGCAGGTCGGCGACCTGCTCGTGGCCGCCGTACAGGATCTGGAGTTCCCCGCCGGAAACGTGCAGGTCTTCGTGCACGGCGAGGCGAACTTCGTGAAGACGCTCCGCCGCCACCTGCGGATCGACCGGGCCGTACCGCTGCCGCAGATGTCCATCTCCGGCTACTGGCGGCTCGGCACCGACGAGGACGGCTGGCAGTCCGGAAAGCGCGAATGGAACCAGCAGGTCGAGGCGGAGGAGACCGCCGCCTCCGGGCGATGACCTTAGCCCTTAGCCCTGACGCGTTCGAGGGCTCGGGGACTCCGGGAGACCGGGCTGTCCGTCGCCCGCTCCAGCGGAGGCCGCGAGGTTCTTCTTGACCGAGTCGAGAATCGTCAGCCCCTGACCGACGAGGCCGGCGGCCAGTTCGCTGAGGCCGTCGGCCCCGTTCAGGACGTTGACGTTGGCCCCGGCCAGACCGCCCGCGGCCTCCTTGACGATCAGCGGCAGCTGGTCGATGAGCATCCGGTCCAGCGCCACCCGGTCGTACGAGG
>JAOPYM010000298.1 GCA_025964615.1 Actinomycetes bacterium | reverse complement strand
GAGCTTTCCGTGCTGGCCCTGGCCGCGGCGCCGGGCGCGGGTGGCGTGACGCTGCTGCCCTATCTGGACGGCGAGCGGACGCCGAACCGCCCCGGCGCCTCCGGGGTGCTGCGCGGGCTGACCACTGAGAACGCCTCCCGGGAGAACCTGGCACGTGCCGCAGTGGAGGCGCTGCTCTGTTCTCTGGCCGACGCAGTCGACCATCTGGTCGCATGCGGTGTGAGTCCGCGCCGGGTGCTGCTGATCGGTGGCGGTGCGCGTTCTCATGCCGTACGGACGCTGGCTCCCGCGATCTTCGGGCTGCCCGTCACCGTGCCCGCGACGGGCGAGTACGTCGCGCTCGGCGCTGCCCGGCAGGCCGCCTGGGCGCTGTCCGGCACCCTGCCCGACTGGCCGGCGCCGCCCGCCGGGGAGTACGACGCCGTACCCGATCTTCATATCCGTGCACGCTATGCCGCACTGCGCGACGACACCGTCGCGTGGTCCTGATCGAGGGAGTGACCCTGATGAACGACTACACGCCGCGGCCCGAGGACAAGTTCTCCTTCGGGATCTGGACCGTGGGCTGGCAGGGGGTCGACGTGTTCGGCCCGGCGACCCGGGCACCGATGCCCGCCGAGCGCGCGGTACGCAAGCTCGCCGAGCTCGGCGCCTATGGCGTGAATTTTCATGACAACGACGTCTTCGCCTTCGAGGCGACCCCGGCCGAGCGGGAGGAGCGCGTCGGGGCCTTCCGCAAGGCGCTCGACGAGACGGGCCTGGTCGTCACCACCGCCACCACCAACCTGTTCTCGCATCCGATCTTCAAAGACGGCGCGTTCACGTCCAACGACAGGGACGTACGCCGGTTCGCGCTCCGCAAGGTGATGGACAACATCGACCTGGCCGCCTCGCTCGGTGCCCAGATCTACGTCGCCTGGGGCGGCCGCGAGGGCGCCGAGTCCGGGGCCGCCAAGGACGTCAAGGCCGCACTCGACCGTTACAAGGAGGCGTTCGACGTCCTCGGGTCGTACGTCCTAGACCAGGGCTACGACCTGCGGTTCGCCATCGAGCCCAAGCCGAACGAGCCGCGCGGCGACATCCTGCTGCCCACCATCGGGCACGCGCTGGCCTTCATCGCGGAACTGGAGCACCCCGAACTGGTGGGGCTCAACCCGGAGGTCGGGCACGAGGAGATGGCCGGGCTCAACTACGCGCACGGTCTCGCGCAGGCGCTCTGGCACGGCAAGCTGTTCCACATCGACCTGAACGGCCAGCACGGCCCGCGCTACGACCAGGACCTGCGGTTCGGGGCCGGCAACACCCGAGGGGCCTTCTGGGTCGTGGACCTGATCGACTCCAGCGACTACGACGGCCCGGTCCACTTCGACTTCAAGCCGCCGCGCACCGAGGACGACAAGGGCGTGTGGGCCTCGGCCGCCGCGAACATGCGCAACTGGCTGATCCTGCGCGAGAAGGTCCGCGCATTTCGCGCCGACCCGGACGTGATCGAGGCCCTCGCCCAGGCCCGGGTGCCGGAACTCGCCCAGCCCACGCTGGCCCCCGGTGAGGACTGGCGCTCCGTCCGGGACTTCACCCCCGACATCGACGCCCTGGCAGCCCGCGGCGCCGCCTTCGAACACCTCGACCAACTCGCCCTCGAACACCTCTACGGAACCCGTTGACCCGTGGCGTTTCCCGCACCTTCTCTCCAAACAGTGCGGGAAACGCCAGCTTCTGTTGGACGACTCAACGAGATTCCTCGGGGCGGGGGTGCTGGGGGAGGAGGAAGGTCACCAGGAAGGTCAGGGAGAGCATCCCGACGACGATCCAGAGGGTGAACTTCATCGCGTCGCTGAAACCCTGCTCTGCGGAGTCCTTCGCGGAGGTGGTGACGGCCTGCTGGATGGCGGGGGCCGACTGGGGCGCGGACTGGACGGCGGCGCGCACAGCGGTCTGGACCTGGGTGCAGGAGGCCGGTATGGCGGTGACGTCCTTGGCGACCGCCCGGTCGTGGCCGCAGGCCTCCAGGCTCGCGGTGATCCGGTCGATCTGAGGTGCGGGGACGCCGGCCGAGGTCAGTTCGGTGCGCAGCATCGGCGCGGCGGCAGTGGCGGCAGCGGAGACGTCGCCGCCGAGCAGGCCGAAGAACACGGTGCCGAGCACCGCCACGCCGAGGGCCGCGCCGAGCTGCTGGACGGCGGTCAGCGTGCCACCGGCGGAGCCGGTCTCGTGCGCCTCGACCCCGGCGAGCACGGTGTCGAAGAACGGCGCCATCAGCAGCCCCATGCCGAGCCCGGTGACGATCAGTGCGGGGAGCAGCTGCCACGGGGTGACCCCGACACCGGCCAGCTGCAGGGTCAGCACGACCCCGGCGACGCCGCCCGCCATGACGACGGTGCCACCGTGGATGACCTTGCGGCCGTACTTCTGGACGGCCTGCGCGAGGCCGAAGCCGACGATCATGCCGATGGACCAGGGGATCCCGGCGAGACCGGCCTTCAGCGGTGAGTAGTGCAGGCCGATCTGGCAGTAGAGGCTGAAGACCAGGGAGAAGCCGGTCATCCCGGAGAAGAAGACAAGCCCGACCACCAGACCCCCGGAGAACGGGCGCTTGCGGAACACGCTGGGCTCGATCAGGGCGTCACGCCCGGAGCGCTGCCTGCGGACCTCGTACCAGGCGAACACCGCGAAGAGCCCGATCGAGGCGGCCATCGAAACGAAGGTCCAGGCGGGCCAGCCGAGCTCACGGCCCTGCACCAGCGGATAGACCAGAAGCCCCGCAGCCGCGGTGACGAGCAGCATCCCGGGCACGTCGAGGCGGGTCGCCCGCGACGCGGAGGTCTTCGGCAGGTACCTGAGTCCGGCGAACACCGCGGCCAGGCCCATCGGCAGGTTGATCAGGAAGATCATCCGCCAGCCGGTGCCGAAGAGGTTCGCGTCGATCAGCCAGCCCGCCAGGATGGGGCCGCCGACCGTGGACAGCCCCATGATCGGGCCGAACGCGCCGAAGGCCTTGGCCATTTCCTTCGGCGGGAACATCTCCTTGATCATTCCAAGGCCCTGCGGCAGCATCACGGCACCGAGCAGGCCCTGCAGCACCCGGGAGGCGATCAGCATCTCGGGGTTCTGCGCCACGGCGCACAGCAGCGAGCCGAGCGTGAAGCCCGCAGCGCCGATGACGAACATCCGCTTGCGGCCGTAGAGGTCGCCGAGCCGTCCCCCGGTCATCAGCCCCACAGCCATGGCCAGGGTGTAACCGGCGCCGAGCCACTGGATCATCGTCGCGGTCCCACCCAGATCCGCCCGGATGGTCGGGGCGGCGATGTTGGTGATCAGGGCGTCGAGCAGGTCCATGATCTCGGCGGCGAGGATCACGAACAGAGCGATCCAGCGCCAGCGGTATGCGGGTGGCTCTGCGGTCTGCTGGGTGAGGCCTGCGGTCTCGGTCATCGGTGTCTCCGGAGGGTTGGACGAACAGTGTTTGGCTTTACGAACACTGTTCTAAACGCGAACGACGATCGTGTCAAGTACGATGTTCGTTAGAAACCGGTTCGGCGGGTTCACGACATGTCTCGACTTTCGAGACACGATACATCGCGTGATTCCCACGTCAAGACATATCGCGAAATGGGGAGGATGTAGTGGGTCTGGATATCGAGATGCCGACGCCGCCATGGAAGAAGCCCCGCAAGGCCACCACCCCCAGGCGCCCGCTGAGCCAGGAGCTGATCGTGACGACGGCGATCCGGATCCTCGATGCGGAGGGCCTGGACGCGGTCAGCATGCGGCGGGTGGCCCAGGAGCTCGACACCGGCCCCGCCTCGCTCTACGCCCACGTGTCCAACAAGGACGATCTGCTCGAACTCATGCTGGAGCGGGTCGCCGGCGAGATCGAGGTCCCAGCCGAGCCCGATCCGGCGCGCTGGCAGGATCAGTTCAGGGAGATCGCCCGGAACTCACAGCGGGTTTGGACGGCGCACGCCGACATCTCCCGGGTGTCGCTGGCCCGTATTCCGACCGGCTACAACCAGCTCCGGATCGGCGAGGCGATGCTCGGCATCCTGCGGGCGGGAGGGGTACCGCCAAAGGTCGCAGCCTGGGCGCTCGACCGGCTCTGGCTGCTCATCGACGCCGACGCGTACGAGGCCTCGGTCTACGGTGCCCGGATGAAGCAGGGCTTGGACCCGGAGACCTACTTCACCCACATCCAGGACTACTACCGGAACCTGCCACCAGAGCGTTTCCCGCAGATCACCTCAATGGTGGACGCGCTCATGGAGGGTGACGGAACCGAGCGCTTCGAGTTCGGTCTGGAGCTCTTCATCCGCGGCCTGGCCTCCTACGCCGAGGACGCCGGGAAGTAGGAGGCGATCACCGGCAACTTGACCTCAATGGGACTTGAGGTTCTAGCCTCTGGATCATGCCGCCGCGGGGGCGGCACCATGAGACAGGGGAGTACCCATGAACACGATCCTGGTCACCGGGGCCACCGGCAACGTCGGCCGCCAGGTGGTGTCACAGCTCCTGGCCGACGGCGCCACGGTCCGCGCGCTTGCCCGCGACCCCGGGACCGCAGGCCTGCCAGAGGGCGCCGAGGTCGTTCGCGGCGACCTGTCCGATCCCGGCTCCCTCGGCCCCGCCCTGGACGGGGCCGACACGGTGTTCCTGGTCTGGCCGTTCGGTACGGCGGAGGGCGCGCCGCCGGTCGTGGATGCGATCGCCGCCCATGCCAGGCGCGTGGTCTACCTCTCCTCGATGAGCGTGAAACCGGATCTGGTGGAGCAGGGCGACCCGATCAGCCAGTTCCACGCCGACCTTGAAGGCCTGATCGAGAAGTCCGGACTCGAATGGACCTTCCTGCGCCCCAGTGGATTCGCGATCAACGCCCTGTGGCTGTTCGGCGCGCAGATTCGCGACGGCGGTGTGGTCCGGCAGCCGTTCGCG
>JAOPYM010000287.1 GCA_025964615.1 Actinomycetes bacterium | reverse complement strand
GTGAGTTCCCAGGTCACCGGTTCCCAGCCGCGAGCCTCCAAGGTTTCGACGCACCAGAGCAGAAGCGGGAGAGTTCCGCCTGATGGCCTCAGGTCCGGCCGTTCGGGCACGGCGCGTAGGGACCGGCGCCCACGCCGCACGCCCGTAGCGGCGGCACCGGGCGGCCGATGCGGCGGCGCGACGCGCCACCGCCTTGGCCCTGACGCCTTGTCCTCCCGCAATAACCCGTCGAACTTGGGCTCGTAGCGGTAAGAGTCCTGGCCCGGCTCGGAAATGGGAAGGCGCTCGACCGACCGGGCGGGCATCGGTTGCACCCAGTCACGGATGCGCATGACCGGCTACCCAGAGCTGTTCCGCTCAGCCAGCCCGGATAACGGTGATCTTTGCATGCCAGCTCCTTTGTCTCTGGCCTTTGCGAGCGCGGCTAACCGCCGGTTTCATCTCTCCGGGTGTCCTGAGGCTGGTGCGTGCGTGGTGCCTCGCGCCTGCCGGGATTGCGCTGCCCAGGATCTCCCTCGATGGTTCCCCCGGAGACGGGCCCTCGAGCAGGCGGTGGAACCTGTGGCCCCTTGCGTCTTCGGGCCGATTTCCGCGTCCCCCGCCAGAACAGCACAGCGAGCACGACAGCCAGGGCGATCGGGCCCGCGAAGAGCCAGAAGTTGCAATGTGTGGGTGATGCCCTAACACACCCCTACCCCGACCTGCAGAAATACCCTCCGGTCTACTATCCGCCAGGGGAGGATGGGTAGGCCGGAGGGCTCTGTTCGTTGCTGTCTGGTCGCTGCTTACTTGACGGTGACGCTCTTGTTGGCCTTGGCGGGGGTGCCGATGCCGTTGGTTGCCTTCAGGGTGAAGGTGTAGGTGCCCTTGTGCGTGGGTGTTCCGGACAGGGTGCCGTTGGCGGCCAGTTTGAGGCCGGGCGGGAGTTTCCCGGAGGCCAGGGTGACCTTCGGCGTGGGCGACCCGGTGGTCGCGAAGGTGTAGCTGTACTTCTTACCGAGGTGCGCAACCGGCGGGGTGCCGGCCTTGAAATGTGCCGGGGCGTGGACGGTGATGGTCGCCGAGGTGTCGGTGCTGCCCATGCCGTTGGTGCCGGTGACCTGGCAGGTGGCCTTGTGGCCGGCGTCGCCCGCCACCGGCACGTACGTGGCGGCAGTAGCGCCGGGGATCGCCTTTGCGTCGCGCAGCCAGGTGTAGCTCACCGACAAGTTAGCGGTCAGGAAAGCGGCCTTGCAGGTCAGCTTGGACCCGACGTTGCCGGTACCGGTGATCGTCGCCTTGGCGGTCAGCTCCGGCGGCCCCACCTTCACCAGCGTATGGAGGCCCCCGGCCGCAACCTGGGTCACCCCCATCAACCCAGGCCCGTTTACTGGTTTGGTGCGGTTGGTGGTGGTGCCGTCACCGAGTTGCCCGAAGTGGTTGTAACCCCAGGCCATTACCGTGCCATCCGAGCGCAGAGCGACACTGTGGGAGGCGCCCGCGCTGACCCGGGCGACGTTGGTCAGCCCTGGCACGGTGACCGGTTTGGTGCGGGTGGTGGTGGTGCCGTCACCGAGCTGCCCGTAGCCGTTGTAACCCCAGGCCATCACGCTGCCGTTCGAGCGCACCGCGAGGCTGTGGTCGCCGGTGCCGGCGGCGATCTGGGTCACCCCGATCAACCCGGGCACCTTCACCGGCTTGGTGCGGTTGGTGAGGGTGCCGTCGCCGAGCTCCCCGGCGGCGTTGTAGCCCCAGGCCGCCACGGTGCCGTCCGAGCGCAACGCGACACTGTGGTTAGAGCCGCCCGCGATCTGGGTCACCTTGGTCAGGCCACTGACCGCCACGGGGGTGGTGCGGGTGGCGGTGGTGCCGTCACCGAGCTGCCCGTAGCCGTTGTTGCCCCAGGCCGCCACGGTGCCGTTCGAGCGCAACGCGAAGCTCTGTTCGCCGCCGGCAGCGATCTTGGCCACCCCGGTCAACCCGAGCACCTTCACCGGCTTGGTGCGGTCGATGGTGGTGCCGTCACCGAGCTGCCCGCTGGTGTTGTAGCCCCAGGCCCACACCGTGCCATCCGAGCGCAACGCCAAGCTGGAATCGAAGCCCGCAGCGACCTGCACGACGCCCTTCAGGCCAAGCACCTGCACAGGTGACAAACTAGCCGCCGTAGTCCCGTTGCCCAGCTCCCCCTTCGCGTTATCGCCCCACGCCCACACGGTGCCATCCGCACGCACCGCCACAGTGTGCCGAAAGCCACCGCTGACCTGGGCCACCTGGCTCAGCGCATCGACCGGGGAGAACTGGTCGGCCGTCGACCCGTTGCCCAACTGACCGGAGCCACCCTTCCCCCACGCGTACGCGTACGAGGTGCCGCTGGAGGCCGCCGCCGGCCCCGCCAGACCCACCGCCGCCACAGCCGCAGCAGTCACGGCCAGCACCGCACCGACCGCCACGCCACGCACCCGACCGCCCGGCCCCCACCTCCTCAACCGTCCCCCACCCGCTGGCTCCGCGTGAAGAGAGCCGGGCAAAGCCCCGGACTTGATGACCATCCTCATGCGACTGCCTTTCCACAGGGACCTGTTTAGGCCCACTGATCCAGTTAGTCGCACAAGATCCCATACTGGTTCGCCCGATTCGTAGCCGTTCATGCAATCTCCACCCATCCGCCGTCGACGGCGGGCGCTCGTTCAGACCGGGAACGCCCCGCTCTTCGACCAGCGGGCGAAAGCGGCTCGGGTCGGACAGAACGGCATCGGTGTGCACTGCGTGAGCAACCGGGCTTGCCGCTCAGAAGTCCCAGCCGCTCGTGGCAGTCCCGCAGCGGCTCGGGCTTGCCTTCCGTACCGTGGGAAGGTCGAGGTCGGCCACCGCCTTCGATCCTGACCGCATCCACGCCACCATTCAGGCCATGGTCGATGCTGCGTAGGAGGCCGCGAAAGCCGCCCTCAAGAAGAAGATCGCTGACTGTGATCGGAAGCTCAGGCAGTATCGGGCTGCGCTCGACTCTGGCGCCGACCCGGTCGAGGTCAGCGATGGATCAACGAGACCAAGCAGGTGCGGGCACGGACCGAAGGCTTACTCAGCCCCGCGGAATGTCGGAGGACCACGACGCCGCGAACGTACTGTCATGCTGAAGAGCGTTGCGACACGAAGTCGCACGTGCTGAGTGAGTACGTCGGTTGGAGGTTCGGTCAGGTGCCGAAGGCGTAGCTCCCGGTCAGTGTTCGAGCCCGGTCCCCGTGATCACTCCCCATCAAGTGCGCTAGACGCCCTGCAGGCCTCAGATCTTGATCGTCATCAGTGTGCGCCGGGTCCGGGCCGGGTGCTGATCTCGGCGGACTTGTCGATGTCGCCACAGACGGCGCACCGGATCTGCTGCTCGAGACCCCCACCGCAGCCGGCATGTTCGAAGACGATTGGTGGTCCGTCCGGGGCGGACCACCGATCGCCCCAATGGGTGAGGGCGACGATGACGGGCTGAAGGTCACGGCCTTTGTCGGTCAGCAGGTACTCGTGGTGCGGTGTATCGCGGCGCCGCTCCATCAGACCAGCAGCGACAAAGCCGTTGAGCCGGGCGGCCAGGATGTTCGACGCTACGCCCAGGTTTCGTTGAAAGTCGGCGAAGCGGGTGGTCCCGCGGAACGCCGCGTCACGGATGATCAGCAGGCTCCAGCGTTCGCCGACCGACTCCAGGGCGCGTGCTGCTGAACAGTTCTGATCTGTGTAGGTGCGACCGAGCATGAGTTCATAATACTTGCATGATGCCACTATGAGCATCTAGGCTACTTGCATGATGCAAGAGAATGGGAATAAGCTCCTGCCGACCGTGGCGCGATATGTGAGTCTCACGACGTTTCGCCGGGACGGCACCCCGGTCGCCACCCCGGTGTGGCAGATCACCCATGAGGACACCATGTGGGTGTGGACCGGTGCGACGACAGGCAAGGCCCGCCGGCTGCGTGGTAACCCTGTCCTTACCCTGGCGCCCTGTACGGCACGTGGTCAGGTCACGGGGGACGCCGTCCCGGCACGTGGACAGGAGGTCTCGGTGGGTGACGCGCCGGAGATGTTCGCCGCGCTACGCCGCAAGTACGGCTGGCAGATGACGGCCATGATGGCCCTTCACGGGTTCCAACACCGGATTCTGCGCCATCCGAAAGTTCAGTACGTATTGCTGTGCATCAGCTTCCACCCGCCGGGCGCTGATGGAGTACAAGCGGCTACCTGAGGCTCTCGCCCAGGAGGCTGGCGACGCTCGGGTACCTCGCCCCCCGGGCTCACCAGTCCCGCGCCAAAGGCCACCGCTGCACGATCCCGACCAGCCGATCGACCTCACGGCCGTGATCAAGCGTCGCACTACCGTCGCGGGCCTGATCCACGAGTATCGAAGAGCTGCCTAGCGATCACGCGAAAGCCCAGGTGAGAGGGCGACGATGAGTATCATCGGTAGTACTTGGCGGACAGGTCACCGCCTGGCCAGGTTCGGACGCTGTTCGCCGCCTTGTGTAGCAACTGGTCGATGTCGCCGTAGTGGGTGCCGTTCGGATTTGCCGCGTCGTCTCGCTGGTCGAACAGCACCGACCAGGTCAGCCCGTCGAACCGGCGGACCAGCAGCGTGGACGTGCCCGGGAGGCTGCCGGTGTGCCAGGTGTTGCGGCCGCCGGTGACGTTGCGGACCTGCCAGCCGCAGCCGTACCAGGAGCCGTCGGAGCCGATCCCCGTCTCCGGGGTGGCGAAGGCCCGCGTGACCGAGCCGCGGTTGAGGACCGGGGTACCCCGTCGAAGATCGTCGCGAAGACCGTATGATCGGTCAGGACATCGGCCGCGGAGCGGGGTAGCGTCATCATCGGGCTCCGGTCGGACCACGGCCTCAACGGCCAACTACCGCCACAGGCGGCTGATAACGGGACACACAGTGCCACCGTCAGGCTCCGACCGGAGCCCCCTCCACGACTACATCAACCATCCCGGCACGGCTCGACGGGCTGGGGCGAAGCCCCGTTAGGACTTCAGTGGCAAGTCGTGATCTTGCTAGCTGGGGTGCTGGAGTGCGCGGACGGCAACCGCATGATCATCGGAGTTTGTGAAGACATCTGAAGATCGCGTGGTGGCTGCTGGGCACAGCGTAGACCCTGACCGGTGGCGGGTGATGTTCGAGGACCTGGTCGGCCGCTTGGCCTGCAGGTTCTCGCGGGTAGAGACGCGGCGTCAGCCATCACTCAGCCCAAAATCGGGAAGCAATGATCTTGGGCTGATAGTTGGACCGGTGTCGTGTTGATCTACTTTGCGTTAAGGTGTCGGTCGTTTGAGGCGGGAAATGGGGGGCTGTCGTTGCAAGTTGGCCAGCCTATTGGTGATCTCACTCAGCAGTTGCTGGAGTCACCGGCCTGGACCGATCAGATGGTTCAGGCCGCCGGGATACCGGTTCACGACACGTCGCTGGCATCGGTTGGAGGAGGGCTGGGGTCCTTCACCCTGCTGGACGTACTGCGGATCCGTGGTGTCGCCAGGTCGTCGATAAGGGTGCTGTCCAGCAGCGACACGCCCTGGCAGACGTGGGAGTACCTCACCGGTGTGTCGCAGTTGCCGCCGCAAGAGCGGATCCGTTCCGATGCCGGTGCCAGGCCCGACAACATCTGGGGGTTTCCCTCGTACGCCATGCACGAGGCGTGGGCCGACAAGTCGCCGAAGCTGGCCTATCAGGTACTGGTGGAGCCGGTCTTCACCGACTTCTTCAGCCCTCGGGCCGCTACGGTGTTCGCCACGCTGGAGCGCGAGGCGCGGCGGATCGGGTACTGGGACATGCTGCTCAAGGGCCAGGTGCGAATGGTTCGCCGCCGGGTGGGTGGCGGATATTTCACGATCCTGACCCCGCCGCCGGGTGTGACGAAGTCCAAGCGAGTGGCCATCCGCTCTCAGTACGTCCATCTGGCGGCCGGGTATCCGGGCTTGAAGTTTCTTGATGACCTGCAGGCGTTCCGGGAGACCTATAACGACTATCACCATGTGGTCAACGCCTATGAGCCGCACGAGCACGTGTACGAGATCCTGAAGTCGCGGCAAGGGGTCGTGATGGTACGCGGGGCCGGCATCGTCGCCTCCCGCATACTGCAGCGGCTGATGGACGATCGGGAGCGGCACCGGCTGCATACCCAGATCGTGCATGTGTTCCGTACGTATGTGACCGGGCCGCACGGTCCCAGCGTGTGGATGCGGCGCGATGGTGGCGACGGCTGGGCCTACCAGGCGTTCACTTTCCCCAAGTCGGCGTTCGGTGGCCAGTTGAAGGCGCAGTTCCGCAACGCCGACCCAGCAGGGCGCGCGGAACTGTCCAAGATCGTCGGCGGTACCACCACGCCGAAGCTGCGGCGCTGGCAGGAGCAGATGCGAGCCGGACGACAGGGCAACTGGTACCACCCGATCCAGGCCGTGGTCGACAAGGTCGAGCCGGCCGGGGACGGCCGGGGTCTCATCAGCCACGTCAGTGGTCAGGACGGACGCCGTGGCCAGTACGTTTCGGACTTCATCATCGACTGCACCGGGCTCGAGGCCGATATGTCCGAGCACCGAGTCCTCGCCGATCTGCTGCAGTACGGCGGTGCTCGGCGCAACCATGCAGGCCGCTTGGCGGTCGGTAGGAACTTCGAGGTCATCGGCGCCGAGAGCGGCGCGGGCATGCTCTACGCCTCAGGAGCCGCTACGGGCGGTAACCACTTCCCGGCCGTGGACAGCTTCCTGGGCATGCAGACCGCGGCCCTCGACATCGCCGACGACCTGGCCAGACGGGGCTTCTGCACATCGCTGGGGCCGTTGCGGTCCGTGCGGCAATGGCTCAAGTGGGCCGCAGGCCGCCCTGTCTGACACTCGGTCTGAAAGGAGTCTGACGTGATCCCGACCCTCGGCGGTCGTCTCCAGACCCGGATCTTCCTGCTCGCCACCGTCGGCGTGATCCTCACTGGGTTGATCGTTCCGGTGTTGCCGGGCACGAGCGGCTCGCTGTCGCAGACGTACAAGACGGCCTATCTCATCCTGCTGGCGGTCGCGGTGGTCGGCCTCGGCTGGGAGCTGATCTATCACCTGTTGATGCAGTTCCGATGGGACAAGGACTGGCCGACGCTGCTCGGCCTGGTCACGATCCTGCCGGAAGGGCTGCTCATATGGCTCCTGCTGGACGCCGGCCTGATCCCCGGCGTCGACGGTCATGTGGACGCCTCCACCTTCGTGACCATGTTCGTGGTCGTCTGGCTGGGCCAGTGGCTGTTCGCCAACGGCCCGATGCGGGTGCTGTTCATTCAATGGCGGCTGCGCGGTGGACGGATCCTGTGACGCCGAAGCCGGACGAACCCGACACCCAGCCACTGCCCGGAGACGGGCTGGTCGCCCATGAGCGCGGCCTGTGGCTGGTGTGCGCGGCCCCCGACCGCGACAGCGGGCCCCTGGTCGATCGGTTGTTGGAGGCGCTGGCCGACACGGCCAGGGCCGGCCGCGACGCAGCGCCCGACGGGTCGCTTTTGATCAGCAAGTCCGTACGAATCGTGACATCACAGCTAGGTGGACGGTTGCTCCCATGCGCGGTCGCCGGGCAGGTCGAGCACGGCTTGGCCGTATTGGCAAGCGGCGGTGCGCGCGTCCGCGTGGTCACCCCAGGCGGCGAGGAGATCCGGCTCGGCGAGGATCCGCAGACCTCGATCCACCGGATCATCAACGAGCCGGTCGCCAGGCTGGAGATGATGCTGGACGGCGACGGCGAGGCCGATGCCCGGCTCCGGCTCGGCTCTGGCATCGTCCGGGGCCGCGGGCTGGTCTACGGCACGGTGCCGGAGATCCGGCCCGTACGGTCCGTCCGCGTTGCGCAGGCACTGCCGACCATGGTCGATCAGCCGCTCCCGGAACAGAAAGCCATTCTCGTCCAGCGGAACCCGTTCGGCGCCGAGGATCCGCACGAGAGGCCTGCGGCGGAAGCGCCGATGGTTCTGGGCGTCAATTGCAAGAACGGGCACTTCAACGACCCTCGCACGCCCTACTGCGCGATCTGCGGGATCTCGATGGTGCAGATGACGCTGTCGCTGTTCCGTGGCCCGCGTCCCCCGCTCGGGGTCCTGTTCCTCGACGACGGCGTCACGATCTCACTGGACGCCGACCAGCTCATCGGTCGCGAGCCGGAACAGTCCAGGGATGTGTCCGAAGGACGAGCAAGGCCGCTGCGGCTGACCGACCAGCAGGGGTCAATCTCCCGGCGGCACGTCCTGGTCACCCTGGACGAATGGCAGGTCAAGGCGATCGATCTCGGCTCGGTCAACGGCACCGACATCAGGCCGCCCGGCGCACAGGACTTCCAGCCGATCGGCCAGGACTCCCCCGTCGTACTGGAGGCGGGGACGACCGTCCGCGTCGGACGGTCCCGGACCTTCCGCTTCGAATCCAACCGCAAGGTGTAGCACGTCCATGGCCGCATCACCGTTCGAACCAGCCGCGCGCGTTCGGCGTCCCACTGTGCGCTGTCGGTGATCGACAGCTCGACCCGAAAGTAGGAACATATGCGAGTGCGGCCCGCAGGCGGCATCACGTTCCCCCACCCAGTGGCCTTCTGGGTCGGCTTCGTCGCCAGTGTCGCAGGCGTGGCACTACACCTGCCGATGTACTTCAACGCCGCCGACATGCATTACCACATGGCCGGCATGCCGATGGACACCCCCATGAAGATCGGGATGGCCCTGATCGTGGCCGGCCTGGTGGCCACGGCGTACGGCCTCATCCCGCGCGGGCTGAAGGCCGCCGGCCGGACGAAAGACGTCAAGGTCCGGGCCGCCGACGACAGCCGGCTGCGTCCAGCGCACATCGGACTGATCGTTGTCCTGACGGTAGCGGTGACCATCGACGCGATGAAACCGATCACGCTCTCATTCGTCGTACCCGGCATGGGTAAGGAGTACGGCCTGAAGTCGGCGCTCAACCCGCACGGGCACTACCCCGTCGCGCTGCTGCCCTTCTCCGGACTCACCGGCACCGTGCTCGGCTCGTTCCTGTGGGGATGGCTCGGCGACCGCATCGGCCGGCGCTCGTCGATCCTCTTCGCCGGCGTCCTGTTCGTGACCACCACAATCTGCGGCGCGATGCCTTCCTTCTGGTGGAACCTGGCCATGTGCCTGATGATGGGACTCGCGGCCGGCGGGATGCTGCCCATCACCTTCTCGCTGCTCGCCGAGACGATCCCCGGCCGCCACCGTGGCTGGCTGATGGTGCTCATCGGCGGAAACCTGGCCCTGGCCTACGCCATCACCAGCCAACTGTCGGCCTCGCTCGTCCCGCACTACTCCTGGCGAATCCTATGGCTGACAGGATTGCCGACCGGAGTACTGCTCATCTTGCTCAATCGCTGGATCCCCGAATCACCCCGCTTCCTGCTGGCCTACGGACGCGACGAGGAAGCGCGTCAGATCATGGCCAAGTACGGCGCCGTTGAAACCGACCAGGCACAGGTCGAGATCGCCGAGCCCGACACCGACCACGGCAACTACCTGACTCTCTTCCGCAAGCCACACGCGGGGGTCAGCCTCGCCGTGGTCGTCCTCGGACTGGGCATCGGTCTGGTCACCTACGGCTTCCAACTGTGGATCCCCTCCAACCTGCAAGAGCTCGGCCTCTCCCAATCAACCGCGTCCCGCGCACTCGGCGATTCGGCGCTTCTGGGCCTCCCACTGGTCTTCATCGCCGCAGCGATGTACGGACTGTGGAGCGCGAAGAAGACCATCGTCGTCCTGACCACCCTGGTATCGGTAACCCTGCTGGTCTTCTCGGTCGAAGGACAGTCCCTCGTGCACAACCGCAGCTGGCTCTTCCTGGTACTGGCCGGCCCGATCGTCGGAACCGCCACGATCGCCGCCGTACTCGCCGCCTACAGTTCAGAGATCTACCCCACCCGTATCCGGTCCCGCGGCTCAGGCATGTCGGCCGGCGTCGGCAAACTCGGCGGCGTCATCGTCACCACCGTTCTGGTGGCCGGGGCCACCATCCCCTCGATCGGAACCACCGCCCTCCTCGGCGCCATCCCACTCCTGCTGGCCATCGCCAC
>JAOPYM010000286.1 GCA_025964615.1 Actinomycetes bacterium | reverse complement strand
CGCGAACGTGAAGCCGTACTTCTCCGCCTGCTGCACGATCTGCTTGTTCAGCTCGAACGTCGGCATGTACTGCGGCGACGTCGCCGAGGTAATCCAGCCGTTATTCGCGATCGGAATGAAAAGCCCGAATTCCATCACCACTCCTTGTCGCTGGTCAGGTCGGCGGATACCAGGGGCGGGCGGTGGTGGCACACTTCGCCGCCACCTCGGGGGCGCCACCGCTGGCCATTAGGCCTGCCCCGCCGCGGCCACGGCGGCGGCGACCTCGGCCGGCGTGGTCACCCAGATGCCGTCCATGGCGGTGATGGCCCGCAGCGCCTCCTTCACGTAGTGCGACCGCGCGGGCTGGCCGGAGGTGAAGGTGGTGAGGGTGAAGCTCAGCAGCCGCCCGGCGCTCGCCCCGTCGGCGACGAGCCGCTCCGCCGCCTTGACCAGCGCGCTTCCGTAGCGGGCGTTGTACAGCCCCCGGACCTGGATCGCCTGGTTGTCCGACAGGTCCTGCAGCGGCGGGAGGCTCAGCAGCGGCGGGGTGGTGCCGAAGTAGTACGGCTGCTCGTCGTTGGGCCAGTCCAGGCAGTACTCGAAGCCGGCTTCAGCGAGCAGTTGCAGGGTGTGCCCGGACTCGCTACCCGACGGGCCCAGCCATCCCCGGGTCGTCACGCCGAGCGCGGCGTCGATCCGGGCCTTGGCGTCGGCGATGTACTCCCGCTCCTTGTCCGGTCTCATCCGCGAGCTGATCGCCTGGGTAACCGACCGGCCGTGCGCGATGACCTCCACGTCGTGGGCCGCGATCCACTCGGCAATGGCCGGGTAGGCCTCCGCCGACATGGCATCGATGGCGATGACCGGGGGGATGGACAGCTCCTGGAGGATGCCCATCAGCCGGAAGAAGCCGACCCGGTGCCCGTAGTCACGGCTGCCGACCCGGGTGACCTGCGGGTGCCGCATGACACCGCCCGGGCCGAGCCCGCCGTGGACGTCACCCGCCACGACGCTCACCGGCGGCGGCTCCTCCTCGAAGTACTCCACGATCACGACCGGGTAGAAGGCCACGGCGGCGCCGTCGGGCCAGTGCAGCGGCATCCGCTCCGGCAGCGGGAGGTAGGGGTATAGCTCGTCGTCATAGCCAACCGCGGTAATCGGATCGGTGACTAGCGCCATTTAGCGGCCCTCCTCGGCGACGAGGCTCTGCTCGTACTTGACCTGGGTGTCATAGACGTTGTCGATGTAGTACTGGGCGATATCGTCGCCGGTTGCCCACCACACGCCGGCCGCTTCGCGCATGAAGCCGAGCAGCTCGGCCAGGTAGCCGATCGCGTGCGGCTGGCCGATGGCGAACGGGTGCATGGACAGGCACATGATCCGCGGGGCGGTCCGCGAGTCCGCCAGCAGCACGTTGAACTGTTCCTTGGCCGTCTCCAGGTAGTACTCGGCGTCGAAGTGGCGGCCGAACAGCACCCCGGTGTTGAGGTCGAAGGTGTAGGGCACGGTGACGAACTTCTGGCCGCCCTCCACCCGGATGGGCACCGGCTGGTCGTCGTTCACCCAGTCGGCGTGGTAGGTCAGCCCGGCCTCGGCCATCAGGTCGGGAGTGTCGTAGTTGGCGGAGATCGCCGGGGTCAGCATGCCCTTCAGGTCACGTCCGGTAAGGTTCTTGACCGTCTTGACGCTCCAGTCGTAGAACGCCCGCTCTTCCTCGTCCGACAGGCCGATGATGTTGCGGGTGTTGAACACGCCGTGGCTCATGATCGCCCAGTCGCGCTCGACCAGCGCCTTGCGGATCTCCGGGATCCGCTCGAGGACCCCGAGGTTCAACGATGCGGTAACCGGGGCGCCCACCTGGTCGAGGAGCTCGGCCAGCCGCCAGAACCCGACCCGGTTGCCGAACTCGCGAAAGGAGTAGCCCTGCACGTCGGGCTGCGGGACCCGCGGCCATGCCTGCGGGGAAGGCGCCACGAACTCGTAATGCTCGGTGTTGACGGCGATCCAGACCGCTAGTCCGGCGCCTTCGGGCCAGCTGAACCGCGGCCGGTCGAGGATGCCGGAGTACACGGTCCGCTCGGCGATGGTCATGACCATGGTCGTTTCACTACCTTTCGTCGCGTCGATCTGGCTGGTGTCAGTCCAGGAGAGGCATCACGTCGCGGCCGAAGACCTCGGTGCCCTCGAGGAAGTCGTCGAACATGAGCATGATCCCGCCGGTGCCGGGGACCCCTGTCAGCTCGTTGAGCGTGGCTGCCACGGTGGCCGGGCTGCCGACGATCGCCCCGTCGTGCACGGCCTCCACGGGTGCGTTCACCATCCCGGCCGACGTGCCGGTGGACTTTTTGTCCAGCGACGCCTGGCCCTTCATGAACGCGACCGCCTCGACGTCGACTCCCTCGTTGTAGAGGTCCACCTTGCGCTGGGCGTCCCGGTCGGTCTCGCCCATGATCACCATGTACAGCGGGTACGACTCGATGGACCGGCCGGCCTTCCGCGCCTCCTCGTCGAGCAGTCCGTTGACGTAGGCGAGGCCCTCCGCGCCGCCCGGCGCCCCGGTGAAGTTGTAGTCGCAGTGCTCGGCGGTGAAGCGGCGGCCGCGGGGCGAGGCGCCGGCGGAGACGATCGGGATCTTCGCGCTGGGCGTGGGCTTGCAGTGGCAGTCGTCGAGGGTGAAGAACTTGCCTTTGAAGTCGCTGCTGC
>JAOPYM010000275.1 GCA_025964615.1 Actinomycetes bacterium | reverse complement strand
GTGGCGTTTCCCGCACCCGGGACCGTTCGGGTGCGGGAAACGCCACGAGTCAACGAAGGGGATCGCATGAAGCTGGCCGTCATCGGGGGCGGCTCCACGTACACACCGGAGCTGATCGACGGGTTCGCGCGGCTACGCGACGAGCTTCCCCTGACTGAGATCGCCCTCGTCGACCCGGACGCGCACCGCCGCGACCTGGTCGGCGGGATGTCCGCGCGGATGCTGGCACACGCCGGTCATCCCGCGACGGTCCGGACCACCTCCTCGGTCGAGGAGGGTGTGGCCGGCGCCGACGCGGTGCTGTTCCAGTTGCGCATCGGCGGGCAGGCCGCCCGGCACGTGGACGAGACCCTGCCGCTCGAGTGCGGGTGCGTCGGCCAGGAGACCACCGGAGCGGGCGGCCTCGCCAAGGCGCTGCGCACCGTCCCCGTCGTCCTGGACATCGCCGCGCAGGTCGCCGAGCATGCCCCCGACGCGTGGATCGTGGACTTCACCAACCCCGTCGGGATCGTCACCAAGGCCCTGCTCGACGCGGGTCACAAGGCCATCGGCCTGTGCAACGTCGCGATCGGGTTCCAGCGCCGCTTCGCCAAGCTCCTCGGGGTCGCCCCGGAGCAGGTGAGCCTCGACCACGTCGGGCTCAACCACCTCACCTGGGAACGCGCCGTGTACGTCGACGGCGTGGACGTGCTACCGCGGCTCCTCGACGAGCACGGGGAGTGGCTGGCGGGCGAGCTCCACCTGCCGTTGCCGCTGATCCGCCGGCTCGGTGTGGTGCCCTCCTACTACCTGCGGTACTTCTACCAGCACGACCTGGTCGTGGAGGAGCTGCGGAACGAGGACTCCCGGGCGCACGCGGTCGCGGCCCTTGAGGCCCAGCTGCTGGAGATGTACGCCGACCCGGCCGTGCAGACCAAGCCGGAGATCCTGGAGAAGCGCGGCGGCGCCTTCTACTCCGAGGCGGCGGTGGCGCTGATCGCCTCGCTGCTCGGGGACCGCGGCGACGTCCAGGTGGTCAACAAGCGCAACGAGGGCACGCTGCCGTTCCTGGCCGACGACGCCGTCATCGAAGTGCCCGCCCGCATCACGGGCAAAGGCGCCGTCGCGGTGCCGGTCGCGCCGGTCGTGCCGCTGTACGCAGGCCTGATCTCACATGTGTCGGCCTACGAGGAGATCGCCCTGGACGCGGCTCTGCACGGCGGCGTCGACCGGGTCGCGAACGCGCTGCTCGCCCATCCGCTGATCGGGCAGACCGCCCCGGCCGACGAGCTGGCGAAGCGGCTCATCGAGGCCAACCGGCTCCACCTCCCGTGGGCATGAGGACGGTCCTCGCGGTCGACGGCGGCAACAGCAAGACCGACGTCGCCCTGGTCGGCGAGGACGGCACCGTGCTGGGCCGGGCCAGAGGCGGCCCGTTCACCCCGCAGACCAGCGGGGTCGCCGCCGCGATCGATGTCATCCAGCAGGCCGTCCGCGACCTGGCGGTGACCGGGATCGACCATGTCGCCGCCTACGTCGCGGGTGCCGACCTGCCGGTGGAGGAGGACGCGCTCCGGGCGGAGCTGCTGAGCCGCGGCTTCGCCCGCGAGGCGGTGGTCGGCAACGACACCTTCGCGCTGCTGCGGGCGGGCGCCTGCGCGGACTGGGGCGTCGCGGTGGTCTGCGGCGCCGGGGTCAACTGCGTCGGGGTCGCCCCCGACGGGCGTACGGCCCGGTTCCCGGCACTCGGCAAGATCAGCGGTGACTGGGGCGGGGGAGGCGGCCTGGGTGAGGAGACGCTCTGGTACGCCATCCGCGCCGAGGACGGCCGGGGCCCGGAGACCGCACTGCGCGGTGCGGTGATCGCGCACTTCGGGACGGACACCGTCGAGGAGGTCACGCTGGGCCTGCACTTCGGCGAGATCGATCACCTGCGGCTGCACGAGCTGGTGCCCCTGCTGTGCGCCACGGCGGCCGAGGGGGACGCCGCGGCGTACGGTCTGGTGGCGAGGATGGCCGACGAGGTGGCGGCCTTCGGCGTGGTCGCGCTGCGCCGCCTGGACCTGCTCGAGGCGCCCGCCGAGGTGGTGCTCGGCGGGGGAGTCCTGACCGCCCGCCACCCCGTGCTGATGGAGGGCATCGAAAAGCGGTACGCCGACCAGGCCCCGAACGCCCGGCTGACCGTCACGGAGGCGCCGCCGATCGTCGGAGCCGCGCTGCTCGGTCTCGACCACCTCGGTGCGGCCTCGCATGCGCGGCTGCGCGCCCAGTTCACGCCCTGACCCCACCGCTGGCCGGATTCTGGTGTTGATTGGCATTCAGGCCGCTGTTGCGGGAGGTGGTACGGCGGGCAGAGTGATCAGTCCGGTCGCCGTACGAAGGAGTTGCCATGCGCCTGCACCGTGCCTGGATCGTCGCGGGGGTGGCGTTCGTCGCTCTGATCGGGGCGGCGGGTTTCCGGGCCACCCCCGGGGTACTGATCGTGCCTCTGCAGAACGAGTTCGGCTGGAGCCGTACCACCATCTCCCTCGCGGTCTCGGTCAACCTGGTGCTCTTCGGGCTGACCGCGCCGTTCGCCGCGGCGCTGATGGACCGGTTCGGTATCCGGCAGGTCACCGCCGCCGCGCTGGTACTCGTCGCCACCGGCAGCGGGCTGACCTACTTCATGACCGCGAGCTGGCAACTGGTGCTCTGCTGGGGGGTGCTCGTCGGGCTGGGCACCGGCTCCATGGCGATGGTGTTCGCCGCGACCATCGCCAACCGGTGGTTCGTCAGGCACCGGGGCCTGGTCATCGGGGTGCTCACCGCGGGCGGGGCCACCGGGCAGCTGGTCTTCCTGCCGCTGCTGGCCTGGCTGGTCGGGCAGCACGGCTGGCGGAGCGCGTCGATCGCGGTCTCGTGCGCGGCGCTGGCCGTCGTGCCGCTGGTGGTCCTGGTGCTGCGGGAACGGCCCGCGGACGTCGGGCTGCTCCCGTACGGGGCGGACGGGCCGCCCGAGGAGACCATCACCCGTGGCGACGCCGCCGGGGTGGCGTTGCGCGCGCTGCGCGTCGCCTCGCGCCGTAAGGAGTTCTGGCTGCTGGCCGGGGGCTTCTTCATCTGCGGGGCCAGTACCAACGGGCTGGTCGGCACCCATTTCATCCCCGCCGCCCACGACCACGGCCTTGGGGAGACCACAGCCGCGAGCCTGCTGGCACTCGTCGGGATCTTCGACATCGCCGGCACGATCGCCTCCGGCTGGCTGACCGACCGGATGGACAGCAGGCGCCTGCTCGGCTGGTACTACGCGCTGCGCGGCCTGTCGCTGCTGGCCCTCCCGATGCTCTTCGCGAACACCGTGCATCCCAGCATGCTGGTCTTCGTCATCTTCTACGGCCTCGACTGGGTCGCCACCGTGCCGCCGACGGTGGCCCTGGCCAGGGAGGTCTTCGGCCCCGCGCAGGGCACGATCGTCTTCGGCTGGGTGTTCGCCGCCCACCAGCTCGGCGCCGCCGCGGCAGCCACGGTGGCCGGGCTGATCCGGACCCAGCTCGGCACCTACACCCTCGCCTGGTGGGGTGCCGGAGTCCTCTGCCTCTTCGCCTCCGCCCTGTCCCTGTCCATCACCCGCCCCACCCCCGCCCCCGAACCGTTGAGTCGTGGCGTTACCCGCACCGTGTGAAGAAAAGGTGCGGGAAACTCCACGACTCAACA
>JAOPYM010000233.1 GCA_025964615.1 Actinomycetes bacterium | reverse complement strand
AGCGCCACTGGCTTGCCGGTGAGGGAGGCGGCCCGGGCCGGCATCGGGCCCGCCCAGGCGAGCAGCAGGGTGTCCTCGCCCTTGAGGAACCGGTGTGACCGGACCCCGCCGGTGGCCCGCCCCTTGGCGGGGTACTCGGAGTAGAGGGCCACCTTACCGGCACCGGTCTGGGTGCCCTCAAGCACGGCCGAGGAGCCGGAGACGGTGATGACCACCGACTCGCGGGCCGGGTCGAGCGCACCGAACCAGATGACGTGGGCGCCGTCGGACAGCCGGATGCCGGCCATGCCCCCGGCCGGGCGGCCCTGCGGGCGTACGGCCGAGGCCTCGAAACGGAGCAGCTGCGAGTCCGAGGCGATGAAGACCAGGTCCTGGTCCTCGGAGTCCAGCTGGACGGCACCGACCACCCGGTCGTCGTCCTTCAACCCGATGACCTCGAACTCGTCGCGGTTGGCCGGGTAGTCCGGCAGGACCCGCTTGACCACGCCCTGTGCCGTACCGAGCACCAGGCCCGCTCCGTCATCGGGGACCAGCGAGCCGAGACCGACGATGGTCTCACCATGCTCCAGCGAGACGTACTCGCTGATCGGGGCACCGCCCGCGAGGGACGGCGGCGTCGCCGAGGGTGGCAGGGCGGGCAGATCGATCACGTTCACCCGGAGCATCCGGCCTGCGCTCGTCACGGCGCCGACCTCACCGCGTGCCGTGGCCCGCACCACCGACACCAGCACGTCGTGCGCGGATCGATCCCCCTCGGCGGGCAGGGGCTCCACCGATCCGGTACGGGCGAGCAGGCCGGTGGAGGAGAGCAGCACCAGGCACGGCTCATCGGCCACCTCGAGCGGGACCGCGGCGGTCTTGGCCTGCCCGGACGATTCGAGCAGGACGGTCCGGCGCGGGTTGGCGTACTCCTTGGCCACGGCGGCCAGTTCGGCGGAGACGACCCCGCGCAGCTTGGTCTCCGAGTCCAGGATCGCGGTCAGTTCTGCGATCTCCTTCTCCAGCTGGGCCTTCTCCTTCTCCAGCTCAAGGCGGTCGAACCGGGTGAGCCGGCGCAGCGGGGTGTCGAGGATGTACTGCGCCTGGATCTCCGACAGCTCGAAGATCTGCATCAGCCGCTGCTTGGCCTGGGCGGAGTCGTCGCTCTGCCGGATGATCTGGATGACCTCGTCGATGTTGAGCAACGCGATCATCAAGCCGGCGACCAGGTGCAGCCGTTCCTCGCGCCTACGCCGCCTGTAGAGGGACCGCCGGCGGACGACCTCGATGCGGTGGTCCACGTAGACCTGGAGGAGCTGACGCAGGCCGAGCGTGCGCGGCTGGCCGTCGACCAGCGCCACGTTGTTGATGCCGAAGGTCTCCTCCATCGGCGTCAGCCGGTAGAGCTCCTCCAGGACCGCCTCGGGGTGGAAGCCGTTCTTGATCTCGATGACCAGGTTCAGGCCCACGGTCCGGTCGGTCAGGTCCTTGAGGTCCGCGATGCCCTGCAGCTTCTTGGCCTGCACCAGATCCTTGATCTTGGTGACGACCCGCTCGGGACCGACCCCGTACGGCAGTTCGGTGACGACGATGCCCTTGCGGCGGGGCGTGATGTTCTCGATGTGCGTGGTGGCGCGGGTCCGGAAGGTGCCGCGTCCCGACTCGTACGCGTCCCTGACCCCCTCCAGGCCGACGATCTTGCCGCCGGTCGGCAGGTCGGGACCCGGCACGAACCGCATCAGGTCCTCAAGGGTCGCGTCGGGGTGGCCGAGCAGGTGCCTGGCGGCCGCGATCACCTCGCCGAGGTTGTGCGGGGCCATGTTCGTGGCCATGCCGACCGCGATGCCGGAGGCACCGTTGACCAGCAGATTCGGGAAGGCCGCGGGCAGGACCTCGGGCTCCAGCTCCTGGCCGTCATAGTTGGGCCGGAAGTCGACGGTCTCCTCGTCGATGCCCGTCACCATCAGCATGGCCTCGCGGGACAGCCGGGACTCGGTGTACCGCATCGCGGCCGGGGAGTCGTCGCCGCCCAGTGAGCCGAAGTTGCCGTGCCCGTCGACGAGCTGGTGCCGCATCGACCACGGCTGTGCCAGCCGGACCATCGCGTCGTAGATCGATGCGTCACCGTGCGGGTGCAGCTTGCCCATCACGTCGCCGACGACCCGGGCGCACTTGACGTGCCCCCGGTCAGGACGCAGGCCCATCTCGTTCATCGAGTACAGGATGCGGCGCTGCACCGGCTTCATGCCATCGCGCGCGTCAGGGAGCGCCCGCTGGTAGATGACCGAGTAGGCGTACTCGAGGTAGCTGCCTCGCATCTCCTCGGAGACGTCGACGTCGACGATGTTCTCTTCGAAGTCAGCGGGGGGAGGGGTACTGGATCCACGGCGTGCCATGGGGATATTGTTCCGCCTCCAGCGGACACTTTCGTACGGCAGGCCCTAACGACCACAATGAGCGGCATGAGCGCACTCTCGGATTTCCAGAACGAGATCTACCTCAACGGTCTTGGCGACGTACGGCCCGCATTGCCCACCGACCTCACCCGGCTCGAGGCGCTCGCCGAGCGCAGGCTGTCGGCGGAGTCGTTCGGCTACATCGCCGGGTCGGCCGGCGTGGAGGCCACCGCCCGCGCCAACCGCGAGGCGTTCGACCGATGGCGGATCGTGCCCCGGATGCTGCGCGACGTGTCCATCCGGGATCTAAGCGTCGACCTGTTCGGGCAGCGGCTCAAGTCCCCTGTCCTGCTGGCCCCCATCGGCGTGCAGTCGATCTTCCATCCGGACGGTGAGCTCGCGGTGGCGCGCGCGGCGGCGGCCGAGAACGTGCCGATGGTGCTGAGCACGGCGGCGTCGCACACGATCGAGGAGGTCGCGGAGGCGAGCGGGGAAGGGCCGCGCTGGTACCAGCTCTACTGGCCCAAGGACCCCGACCTGGCGGTGAGCTTCCTTGAGCGGGCGAAAGCGACCGGCTACACCACCCTGGTGGTCACCCTGGACACCGTCACGCTGGCCTGGCGGCCCCGGGACCTGGATGCCGCCTACCTGCCGTTCCTGCGTGCCATCGGCACCGCCAACTACTTCTCCGACCCGGTCTTCCAGAAGGCGATCGGCGGTCCCGTCACCGCGGAGAACCGGACCGCGGCGATCATGCACTGGGCGGCCAACTTCAGCAACCCCTCGCTGACCTGGGACGATCTGGCGTTCCTGCGGGGTCACTGGGACGGTCCGATCGTACTCAAGGGCATCCAGCATCCCGACGACGCCCGCCGCGCGGTGGACACCGGGATGGACGGCGTGATCGTCTCCAACCACGGCGGCCGGCAGGTGGACGGCGCCGTCGGGTCCCTTGACGCGCTGCCCGGCGTCGCCCGGGCGGTCGGCGACCAGACCACGGTGCTGTTCGACAGCGGTATCCGTACCGGCGCCGACGTGGTGAAGGCGCTCAGCCTCGGCGCCCGGGCGGTGCTGCTCGGCCGGCCCTATGGGTACGGGCTCGCGCTGGCCGGTGAGACGGGCGTACGGCACGTGCTGCGCTGCCTGCAGGCGGAGACCGAGCTGACCATGACCCTGGCCGGGGTCACCCGGCCCGACCAGCTGAACATGACAAACGTCACCCGTCACCCCTGAGAAACTCCTGGGCAGGTCCTGATCGGTGGCACTGCCCCATCCCGGACCTGCCGGGCAGCATGGTCCACATGAACACGACTGTGATCGAGGTACGCGACCTTCAGGTGGGCCATGGAGCCGTGGACGAGATCTCGTTCACGGTCGCCAAGGGGGAGATCCACGCGCTGTTCGGCCGATCGGGGCTGGCCTCGACGGCGGTTCTCGAAGTGGTCTCCGGGCACCGCCGGCCTACCCGGGGAACGGTCCGGGTGACCGGTGTCGACCCCTACGCCCAGCCCGACGCGATCAAGATCGGCACTGTCTGGCGGGACGGCGGGCTGTTCCCCGGACTGACCGTCACCGAGGTCGTCGACACCTGGCGGCGCTGGGCGCTGGACCCGCTGACCCGGGCCGAGGCGCTCAGGCTGACGGGGCTCACCGGCTGTGCGAGGACCCACTTCGAGGACCTGACGGCCGCGGAGCGGCGCCGCCTCGACCTGGCACTGGCCCTGATCGGCCGCTCCGACGTCCTGTTCCTGGACGAGCCGCTGGCCGGTCTGGAGGGCGAGGCGCGGCGCGAGGTCTGGGTGACGCTGCGGTACCTGGCCAACCACGGGGTCACGATCCTGGTCGCCACCAGGGTTGCTGACGACGCCTACCAGGCCGACCAGGTCCAGATCATGGACCCGGTCCGCCCGGCCCGGCTCCGCGCGGCCTGACTCCGCTGGCACCGGCGCCTGCTCCGGGATGCGCATACGCTGTGGGTCCGCTACGACCAGACAGGTGTCACAGTGCAGCCAGGAGTGGCCCCCGCCTCGGTGACCATTCGCGTGCCCAGCCCGAAGGTGCTCGCCGCATACGTCACGGTGCTCTCGACGCTGACCAGCGGAGCCTGGCTCGCGGGCATCCTGTACGGGAAGCTGCACGCTGGTGCCGGCCAGATCGTCTTTGGGGCGGCCGGTATCGCGATCGTGCTCTCCCTCTATCCGTGGCTGCTGTGGCAGGCCCTCATGCGCCGCAACCGCCGGCCGCACAGCCTGGCCCTGGCTGCGATGCTGCTGGTCTGCGTGGCCCTGGTGGTCGTGCTCGGGCAGGCCTGGGCGATGGCCCTGGCCGCTCCCGCAGCCCTGTTCGGCGTGGTGTGGACCTCCCGGGCCTGGTTCGCGGTCGCCGCCGCACTGGTGCTGTCCCTCGCCACCGTGACGTATGGCCTGATCATGGAGTGGCCGTTTCTGCCGGCGCTCTTCGCCGGGGGGTACATGCTGGCGGCGGCCTTCTCGGGGACGATGGCCGTCTGGTTCTGCCACGTGGTGGAGGAGCTGCGGCAGGCCCGCGCCGAGCTGGCCGGCCGCGCGGTCGGAGAGGAACGGCTCAGGTTCGCCAGGGACCTGCACGACGTGCTCGGGCACAGCCTGCAGGCGGTGGCGCTCCGGGCCGAGCTGGCCGAACGGATGATCGACCGCGATCCGGGCCGGGTGGCGAAGGAGCTGGTGGAGATCCAGAACATCGCGCGGGGTGCGGTCAAGGACGTACGCGAGGTGGTGCGGGGCTACCGGACCACCTCACTGCGGACTGAGCTGGAGGGCGCCACGGCGGTGCTGCACGCCGCAGGGATCCGCTGTCAGGCACCGCTCATCCCCCCGGATCTGCCCGCGGCCGTCCACGAGACGTTCGGCTGGGTCGCCAGGGAGTCGGTCACCAACATGCTGCGGCACGCCGCGGCCACCTGGTGCCTGCTGACGGTGTGGGCGGACAGCGGACGCGTGCACCTGGAGATCGTGAATGACGGGGCCTCCCGGCTGCTCGCGGGCACCCCGGGCAGCGGGCTCGCGGGGCTGACCGAACGCGTCGAGAAGGCGGGCGGTACGTTCACAGCCGGGCCGGTCGGCGATGGGACCTTCCGGGTCGCCGCGGAGCTGGCAGTGGAGGGTGTCCGATGATCAGGGTGCTGCTCGCCGACGACCATCTGCTGATCCGCGAGGCCCTGGTCCTGCTGCTCGGCACCGAGGAGGGCCTTGAGGTGGTCGCGGACGTGGGCCGTGGCGACGAGGCGGTCGCCAGGGCCCTTGAGCTGAAGCCCGACGTGGCGGTCCTCGACATCGACATGCCGGGGCTGGACGGGCTGGCCGCAGCCGAACGCCTCGCCCGTGAGCTGCCGTCCGCCCGGTTGGTGATCGTGACCGCGCACGGCAGGCCGGGCAACCTGCGGCGGGCGATGGCAGCGGGGGTCCGCGGTTTTCTCGGCAAAGACGCGCCCGGAGCCCAGCTGGCCACCGTGATCCGGCAGGTGCACGCCGGGGCCCGCTACATCGACCCGCAACTGGCCGCCGACGCCCTCGCGGCCGAGGAGTGCCCGCTGACGCCCCGCGAGCTCGACACCCTGCGGGCCGCCGCCGACGGCGCCCCGGTGTCCAAGATCGCGCGTGGTCTCGGGCTGTCCGAGGGGACGGTGCGCAACTA
Organism: Actinomycetes bacterium; assembly: GCA_025964615.1. Classification (GTDB taxonomy): domain Bacteria; phylum Actinomycetota; class Actinomycetes; order Streptosporangiales; family Streptosporangiaceae; genus RYN-227. Next base: position 432 of record JAOPYM010000233.1, on the reverse strand, counting down.
CCTGTCCGCCGCGGTCACCAAGCTGCACGCCGACAACCGGCACGCGGCGGTGAAGGCAGCCCGCGACCTCGGCTGGCTCTGACCTTCTGGTACGGGACCGGGCGGCCCCTTTCGGAGGCCGCCCGGCCAGTTCCGCTAGTTTGCCGGCGCGCGCTCGTCGAGCTTGCGCAGGATCTCCCGCAGCAGGTCGCCCTGCTCCCGGAGCATCGTGCCGTGCTCGGCCAGCATCGTGCTGTGCTCGCGCAGGATCGTGCTGTGTTCCAGCAGGAGCACGCCGTGCTGCTGCTGGGTCTCGTCGATCCGGGTGACGGTATTGCGAACCTCGATGACGTTCTCGGCCAGGAAGTCCTGCCGTCCCATCGACGTGTCCGCCTTCCGCTCGGCGCGGAGTGCGATCTCGGTGATGGAGTCCATCCGGACCTCCAGGACCGA
>JAOPYM010000224.1 GCA_025964615.1 Actinomycetes bacterium | reverse complement strand
GCCCCGATCTCCCCGACGTTCGTGCCGGGCAGCCCGCTGGATGGCAGTTCCGTGCTCGCCCCCGCCGTCACGGTGAACCAGGACACGGCGGGCGCTCCGCAGAACGAGACGGCGATCGCGGTCGATCCCAACAACGCCAATCGCGTCGTCGCATCCGCGAACGACTACGCCAGCCGAACGTGGACCTGCACGAGCTCCGGTACACCGTGCAGCGCGCTCGGTGACGGGTACTCGGGCACGTACGCGAGCAATGACGGCGGGGCCACTTGGTGCTGCGGCTCCTCCGATCCAACCCACCTGGGGACCCTCATCCCCGGGGTGACCCGGCTGGCCGGCGGTCAGTACGACGCCGGCGGCGACCCGGCGGTCGCCTTCGACAGCCGGGGCCAGGTGTACTACGCAGGACTCGGGTTCAACCGGGCTAGCGCGCCGAACACCGTGGAGGTCAGCAAGGGCACGTTCACCGGCAGCGGCAGCCTCAACTGGGCCGCGCCGACCTTCATCAACCAGACGACATCCCCTTCTGTTTTCAACGACAAGGAATGGATCGCGGTCGACTCGCATGTGTCCAGCCCGTTCCGCGACCGCGTCTATGTCACCTCGACCCGCTTCATCTTCAACCCGCAGAGCGGCGCGTACGTGCAGTCGCCGATCTCGTTCGCGTCCTCCAGCGACGGCGGGCGGACCTTCACCACACCGAAACTGATCTCCGGCAACGTCCTCTACGGGCAGGGCTCGCGTCCAGTCGTCGGACCAGATGGCGCGCTGTATGTCTTCTGGGACGGCGCGACGAGGCACGATGCGCTGGACTCCACCTGGATGGTCAAGTCCACTGACGGCGGTGCCTCCTGGAGCACCCCGATCGCCGTAGCCCAGCTCGTCGATAGCAACCCCCTGCACGGTACGGCCTTCCGGGTCAACAGCTTCCCGGCCGCTGCGGTTGCACCCAACGGCGACCTGTACGCGACCTGGACGACTATCTCCGGCGGGGCCTCCACGGCCGTCTTCAGCAAGTCCTCCGACGGCGGGACAACCTGGACCTCCCCGGCCCGGGTGTTCACCTCCGCCGACCGCACGCCGATCGGGTACCCCGTCAGCCAGCCCGGTGGCGGAACGTTGTCCGCACCCAGCCCCGCCGGACCAGTCGAGGACATCTTCCCCGCTGCCGGAGTCGGCCCTGACGGTCACGTTTACCTCGGCGCCTACCGCGGTGACACGGTGTCGCCGTGGCAGACCTGCGCGTCGGCGCAGCCGCCGCCCGTCGGCCGGATCAGCTGTGACGTGCTCGGGCCGTACATCCACAACACCCGGCTCGACTACGTGGCCACGGATGTCATCACCGGGGTCACCAAGACGATGAGCACGCACCCGATCAACACCCGCAATGGATTCGGCGGCGGCTTCTTCGGGGACTACACCGACCTGACCGTTGGGTCGGACGGGACAATGCACACGCTCTTCACCGACAGCAACAACCAGCAGACGGTCGTCTGGTTCTACGGGGCGCAGTTCGTGCCCACCCCGATCAACCAGGAGGACGTAGTCACCGCGACCGGCAGGTTCTGACTCGGACCGGAGATCGGCGCCGCGCAGACGCGGCGCCGGTCTCCGCGCTTCGGGGCGCCCTGACGCCAGAGTTCCCTGTGGCGTTTGTCCCTTTGACCGCACACCAAGATCGCTAAAAGTGCGAAACACGAGCCGACTCAGCGGCATCCTCTACCAACACGTACATGCCGCCTGATTTGCACGGACGAGGTTATCGGCGCCCGCAAGATTGAACGACGAGCTCAAAGCCGGGGCTGCTATTATCTGCTCATCTGACCTGCTTTGGTTTCCAGGGGTCCCCGCAGACACCTGACGAAAGAGGGCAACCCCCGTGGGCCTGTTCAAGAAGCAGAAGGGCATGTTCTCCGAGCTTCGCAACCTGACTGCGTCGCTGGACCCACAGCAGCTGGCGAGCATGACAGATGTGCTGAGGAACCCAGCAGGGATGGCGGGCCTGACCGGCTCGGTCGATCCGGGGCTGATGCACAACGGACTGCTCGGTCGAGGTCTCATCCTCAGCATCGAGAAGACCGGCACCTCGGTGGGCTCCAGGCACGAGCCTCGCCCGGTCTGCCTGTTCAGGGTGGAGGTCACACTCGACAACACGCCGTCGTACGTCGCGGAGTTCCGCCAGTCGGTGCCCCTCGCCGACGTCCCGCAGTACGTCCCTGGCCATACCTTCGTGGCAGTCCGGGTCGATGCCGCCGACCACTCGCGGGTGGCCATGGACCGTTCGCAAGAACCGCCAATGGTGACGATCAGTGACCAGACAACGGGTGCGCCTACGGCGGCGAGCGTCCTCGAGACCGGTAACCCGGTGCGCGCGATCGTCATCCAGACCCAGTCACTGAGCGCCAGGAACCCGGCCGGGCTCGAGCTTTACGCGTTCGTGCTCACGATCCTCGAGGAGGGTCACCCCCCGCGCCAGATCCAGGCTGGCAACCCGGTGCCCGCAAGCTGCATCCCGCTGCTCTACCCCGGCTCCAACATGCCGGCCAAGGTGCACCCCGGCCAGCCCGCCCTGGTGGCCATCGACTGGGACGAGGCCTTGACCGAGGCGTCAAAGTAGGTCCGGCGATCGCTGGCTACCCGAATATTTCGGGTGGCCCGACATCCCGAGGCCCTGCCTGGTCCGGGACTGGGTAACGCGACTTGCACTGCTGCGCGCCGGCGGCGCCGACCCGAAGTCGAGGGCCCACAAGATCGAGGACCCCTGCTAGCCTGCTCTCTGGCCGCACAGGCAAAGGCTTCTATACGCGGCTATATCCCCTGAACCGAGGAGAGCACATGTCGTTGGTCCGCAAGACGATCGTGGCCGCGGCCGTGTCGGGCATCACCCTGACCGGCGTCGTCGGCACCGCCAACGCGGTCGTCGCGCCGAAGCAGGTGGTGAAGAGCTTCAACGTCTACAGCCCCACCAAGAAGACGTGGACGTCGAAGGCGTCCGGATGGGTCAAGTTCTCGGCTAAGAGCACGAGCGTGACCGGTCTCGCCCTCAACAAGTCCAAGACCGCGGTCACGCTCGTGGTCGTGATCTACAAGGGCGGGACCGTCATCGCCACGAAGACGGTCGTTATCAAGGGCGCCGTGAAGAACTCCCACGGCCTCGTCGCCGGCCACGCCGGTGTCGCCCTGCTGGCCGCAAAGCCGGCCACCAAGGTGACCGTCAAGATCGGTACGGGTGCCCCCCAGGTCGTCACGCCGTAGCACTGACACACCGCGGAACCCGGCCAGTGCGTGAAGAGGGACGGGACGGCCACCATCGTGGTGGCCGTCCCGTCCCTCTTCACGCATGCGTTCTACGTGCCGGTGCTGGTGGAGCCGGCCTCGTCGACCGAGCGTAGGACCGCGCGGCGGCCCCGATCAGCGCTGGAGGAGCAGATGTCGGCCAGATCGCCCATGCGTTCCAGATCGCCGCTGGCCGTCTTGGCCGATTCACTGTCGGGATCCTCGAACCCTCCGCTGATCAGCGAGCCGAATACCCCCGGCACCCCAACTATGGGAGCTGATCCCGCAGTTCACTCCGCGACGGCAGGGCGGTGGCGCGGCGCCATAATTACTTGATCGTGGCTTACTTTATGCATTTATCATACCGACGGCTGGGTATTCACGCATTGTTGCCGGACAGCCCCGACGAGATCGGCAATGCAATTCGCCGATTCGTGTGCGACCTCCGCAAGTCCGAACATGCCTGACCCCGGCTTTTCACGGAGGGCGAGCCTCGATCCATGGCCTGATTTCTTGTGATCGTTTTCTGGTCTGATTCGGCCGCGACGGTCGCCGTGTGCCGCGGACGCCCCGGTACGGAGCCGAAGCGGGCGAAACACCAACGGGGATCGGCTACCAGAACTCACACGACTCACACATGAAAGGTCACAGCAATGAACAGGCTGGACGGCAAGGTCGCCCTCGTCACTGGCGGCAACAGCGGTCTTGGATTCGCGATCGCGCAGAGGTTCGTGGAGGAAGGTGCTTACGTGTTCATCACCGGGCGGCGCCAGACCGAACTGGACAAGGCAAAAGACGAGATCGGCAGGAACGTCATGACCGTCCAGGGCGACGTCACCGTCTCCGCCGACCTCGACCGTCTCTTCCAGAGCATCGCGAACGAGAAGGGGAAGATCGACGTCGTCGTCGCCAACTCGGGTCTGGTCGATCCGCAGGAGTTCGGCCAGATCACCGAAGAGAGCTTCGACCGCACCTTCAACCTCAACGCCCGTGGCACCCTCTTCACCGCCCAGAGAGCGCTGCCCCTGATGAACGACGGCGGATCGATCATCCTCGTCGGATCGATCGCCGCCTACACCGGCGTCGACGGATACACCACCTACAGCGCCACCAAAGCCGCCCTGCGCTCCTACGCCCGTACCTGGACCAAGGAGCTCAAGGACCGCGGCATCCGGGTCAACAACCTCAGCCCCGGCCCGATCGACACCCCGATCATGGACAGCCAAGCAGACTCCAAGGAAGCCGCGGACGCGATCAGGGCAGCCTTCGCATCGGTCATCCCCCTCGGACGCCTGGGACGCCCCGAGGAAGTCGCCGCGGCGGCCCTCTTCCTCGCATCCGACGAGAGCAGTTTCTGTGCAGGCATAGACCTGAGCGTCGACGGCGGCATGGCTCAAGTCTGAGGCTGGAGTCCGTCAAACCGGGGAGTCTCGTGGCCGCCCAGCTCAGTTCTCTGGAATCGCCGGCCGTCGAGTTCCACGCGGCAACGCCTGTCGCGCCCGAGCCCGGCCCGGACGGGACCGCCCCCGCGATCACCTACCGGAGTCGTCGGCGTCATCGCCCGTCTACCGCAAACAGCTCCGGGCGGTGTGATCCGCAGGTGGTCGGCGGCGAGGAGTGGAACGAGTCGCTGTACGGCGGACGGCCCGCCGGGATCCCGGCGGGCCGTCGTGTGAGTTGTGCGGAGGTCAGCCGTTGCCCGACGCCGGGATGTAGGCGCCCGGCACCTGGTCCGGCGAGTAGATCTTGGTCTCACCGGGGTAGGGCTTCGTCCACCCGCTCGTCTGGTACCACGTGAAGTGGTTCATCTGCGCGGGGTTGGCGGAGTCGGCCTTGGCGTTCGGCCCGGTCAGGGGCTGCTGCGCCTGCCACTTTTGCCACTGCGCCGCTACCTGCTGTTCGTTTGCCGGCACCTTGGTGGACGGTTGGGCCGCAGCGTACTGCGGCGCGACGGTGTCCGCACCGCAGGTCGGCTGGGGCGACACACCCAACGTCAGCGACGTGCGGTTCGGCACGGCGTTGAACGGCGTGTAGTCGGGCGTCTTGGTGAACGCCGTGGCCA
>JAOPYM010000210.1 GCA_025964615.1 Actinomycetes bacterium | reverse complement strand
GCCACCTGCGGGTTGATCCTGATGTTCCGCAGGCGCTTGAGGTCGCGGGTCGCCTTCGGCTTGTGGTCGACGGCCATGAAGATCTGATCCCCGGCGAGCGCGAACGTGGTGACCACGAGGTGCGGTAGCCCGCTTGGACCGACAGTGGCGAGCCGTACGACCGGAACGCCGTCCAGACGCGAACGGATCTCCGCCTCACCCAGCTTCGCCATCGCCCCGGCCTCCCTCCTGGTGGCCGGTGGCGAGGTCGAACTCCTCGCGGGGGCGTTGCAGGGTGCCGAGGGAGACGATCTCGCGGTGGAAGAACAGCGCCAGCGTCCAGTCGGCCACCACCCGTACCTTCCGGTTGAGGGTGGGGACCCGGGACAGGTGGTAGGTCCGGTGCATGAACCAGGCGGGGAACCCCTTCGCCTTCACTCCGTAGATCTGCGCCACCCCCTTGTGCAGCCCCAGGCTCGCCACCGACCCCGCATAGGCGTGCCTGTACGGCTTGAGCGGCCGACCTCGCAGGGTGGCGGCGATGTTGGCGGCCAGCCGGGACGCCTGCCGTACGGCGTGCTGGGCGTTCGGCGCGCAGAGCTCTCCCGGCTTCGTTACATCGGGTACGGCGGCGTTGTCCCCAGCGGTGAAGGCACCGGGAACCCCGCAGACGGTGAGCTCGGCGGTGGCTCTTATCCGGCCCCGCTCGTCGAGCGGCAGGTCGGTCGCGTTCACCACCGGATGGGGCTTCACCCCGGCCGTCCACACCAGGGTCCCGGCCTCGAACGCCGAACCGTCGCTGAGCACGATACGGCCGCCTTCGGCCGATGTCAGCAGGGTGTCGAGCCGTACCTCGATCCCGCGGGCGCGCAGCGCCTCGACGGTCCACCTGCCCATGTCCGGGCCCACCTCGGGCAGAATCCTGCCGCTCGCCTCGACCAGGATCCACCGCATGTCCCCGGCGGAAAGGCTCGGGTAGTAGTGGATGGCGTACTGCGCCATGTCCTCCAGCTCGGCCAGCGCCTCGACACCGGCGAACCCGCCGCCCACGAACACGAAGGTCAGTGAGCGGCGGCGCAGGTCGTCGTTCTGGGTGGACGCGGCGAGGTCGAGCCGGGCCAGGACCTGGTTGCGCAGGAAGATGGCCTCCGCGACCGTCTTGAAGCCGATGCCGCACTCGGCGAGCCCCGGGATGGGCAGGGTGCGCGAGATCGACCCGGCGGCCATGACCAGGAGGTCGTACGGCACGTCCCGCAGCTCGTCCTCGGCGACCCGCACGTGAGCGAGCCGCGCCGCGTGTTCGAGCCGTACAACCCGGCCGTTGAGGATCGTGCACCGGCTGAGGATCCGGCGGAGCGGCGCCACCACGTGCCGGGGCTCCAGGTTGCCGGCCGCGGCCTCCGGCAGGAACGGCTGATAGGTCATGTACGACTGCGGATCGACGACGGTGATCTCGACCTGGCCGCACCTGAGTTCACGGCGCAATCTCCGCTGCAGGTGCAGGGCGGTGTACATGCCGACATAGCCGCCACCGACGATGAGGATGTGCGTGCGCTTTTCAGGCATACCGGATTCGTTACCCGCAGGCCCGGCCTTCAAAGGCCGTAGCCGCACCTGGGGTGGGCTTGGCCGTTTCGTGGAGTGGACCTGACCAGGCGCGGGTCTCTCGTTCCGCGTAAATGCCATCTACAATGACCCGGGGTCGGGTGGATTTGCGGTTGGACCGGCCATAGCGGCAGGCTGGGGGACAGTCCCGGCTTGGGGAGACGGGACCCGGACGGGTGCACGCGTCCGGGGGACGATGCTGAAGGAGCCCGACGATGACCGAGCATGACGGCACGCAGGGACCTCAGTGGCCGTTGCCGGAAGAGCCCGAGACGCCCATTCAGGCCGGGGAACCGGTCACGGAGGAGCCGCCGGTCCGCCCGCCCGGCGATCGCACGGTGGTGTTCGGCGCGCCGCAGCTCGGCGGTTCGTTCCCCACCCCGCCGCCCACCCCGCCACCTGCGCCGCAGGGCCGGCCCGCCCAGCCCGAGCCCTATGGGCAGCCGCAGCCGCCCTACGGTCAGGCCCCGGCCCCGCAGGCCCCCTACGGACAGCCCCCTTCTCCGCAGCCCCCCTATGGAGAGCCGCAGAGCCCCTACGGGCAGCCCCCGGCCCCACAGGGGCCACAGGGGGGTGCCCCGCAGCATCCGCAGCCGTACGGGCAGCCTGGCCGCCCGCCGCAGCCTCCGTTCGCGCAGCCCGCAGTCGATCCCGGCCACCCCCAGCAGCCCGCCGGTGGCCCCGGCTACCCGCAGCAGCCCGCCGCAGGGCAGGGGCAGTACGGGCAGGCCGCCCAGCAGCCGTTCACCCCGCCGTACCAGCCGCAGCCGGGATACGAACCGCCGGTGGCCCCGCCGCCGCCCGCCGCTCCGGCGGGTGGCGAAGCGCCTGCCTACGGCCACCCCGCCTCTACGATGCCCGACGAGTCCGCCTTCCGGGCGCCCTCGTCGCTGCCCACCGACGTCCCGGTCGTGCCCGCCCGTTCCCCGGCGGCCCAGGTGAACGAGCCGTGGCAGGCGCCGGTCACGCCCGAGCCCTGGAGCGCGCCGGCCGAACCGGTCCAGTGGACGCCCGCCACCGAAAAGCCCGCGTGGTCCCAGCCCGAGCCCGCCTCCTGGGCACCCCCGGCTCCCGAGGCGTCCCCCGGGCAGCCCACCGCGCTGGACCGGCCGCTGTCGGACTTCGGTCTGGGAGCGGTCCCGGATCGGCCCTCAGACCCGGACTCCGAGCGCACTATGTCGGCACCGCCCGCCGACCACGGCCAGGGGGCCGCTGCCCAGGACGAGGGCTCGATGCCCACGCAGGCGTTCCGCCCGTCGGAGGCCGGCGCGGACGCGACCCGTCTCGACGCCGGACCGGCCGGATGGCAGGCAGGAGCCGAGCAGGCAGCCTCGCAGCAGTACGGCCGCCCGCAGCCCCCTCAGGCCTACGGGCAGCCGCAGTACGGCCAGTCCGAAGGCCCGCAGCAGTACGGGCAGCAGCCCGGTTACCCGCAGCAGCAGCCGCCGTACGGTCAGGAGGCGCCGCAGCAGCAGTACAGGCAATCCGACGCCCCGCCGCCATACGGACAGCCCGGTCAGCAGCCGTACGGCCAGGAGCCTCCGCAGCAGTACGGGCAGCAGCCCGGTTACCCGCAGCAGCAGCCGTACGGCCAGGAGGCGCCGCAGCAGTACGGCCAGCAGGGCCAGCAGGGCCAGCAGGCATATGGCCAGCCGGGTCAGCCGCAGTACGGGCAGCAGCAGGGCGGGGATGTCGCCTACCCCGGCTACGGCAGCGTCGAGTCCCATGAGGAGGCCAAGGGCGGCAGCAAGCTGCTCATCTTCCTGGTCTGCGTGGCGATCGCCGTCGTCGTGGCCCTGATCCTGGCGTTCGTGCTCACCCGCTGAACCGTGCGGCCCTTCCCAAAGGGAGGGCAACCGGGGCACAATGCCGACACGTCCACCTCATCGGCCTGCTCGCGTTACCATGTAAGCGAAGGTCACTGCTGAGGGTGTCCGACAGTGCGCCGGCCCGCAGGGGCGGGCGAGGATCCAAATTGACCTTTCACGCAAGGGTTAGGTAGTCTTTCCCTTCGTGCCCGCGGTTCGCGGGTCAAGTCTGCGTGCGTGCTGGCTCTTGTCGTGCGCCGTAGCTCAACTCCCCGGCAGGATTCGGCTCCGCTTTTGTGGGGCCGGGCGCCTGCGGTAGGCGCGACACGCCGTCCGCGGGGGTCGGAGAGGTCGGGAAACCGGCAGGTCACAGCCTCGCAAGAGGCCGAGATTAGGCAGATTCAGACTTACGGCTTGTACGAGGAAGACGGAGACGCGGTGCCCACGATCCAGCAGCTGGTCCGAAAGGGCCGCCAGGACAAGGTGACCAAGAACAAGACGCCGGCGCTGAAGGGCAGCCCGCAGCGTCGGGGCGTCTGCACGCGTGTTTACACGACGACGCCGAAGAAGCCGAACTCGGCACTTCGCAAGGTCGCCCGTGTCCGGCTGACCAGCGGGATCGAGGTCACGGCCTATATCCCGGGTGTTGGTCACAACCTGCAGGAGCACTCGATCGTGCTCGTGCGCGGCGGCCGGGTGAAAGACCTCCCAGGTGTCCGTTACAAGATCATCCGCGGTTCGCTCGACACCCAGGGTGTGCGCAACCGCAAGCAGGCGCGCAGCCGTTACGGCGCGAAGAAGGAGAAGAGCTAATGCCGCGTAAGGGCTCCCCTGGCAAGCGCCAGCTCATCGCTGACCCGGTGTACAACTCGCCGCTGGTCACCGCGCTGATCAACAAGGTGCTGCTCGACGGCAAGCGCTCGATCGCGCAGAGCATCGTGTACGACGCCCTCGAGGGTGCTCGGGAGAAGAGCGGCAACGACCCGGTCGTCACCCTCAAGCGCGCGCTCGACAACGTGAAGCCGACCCTCGAGGTCCGCAGCCGCCGTGTCGGTGGCGCGACCTACCAGGTGCCGGTCGAGGTTCGTCCCTCGCGTAGCACCACGCTGGCCCTGCGCTGGCTGGTCACCTACTCCCGCGGACGACGTGAGAAGACCATGACCGAGCGGCTCATGAACGAGCTGCTCGACGCGAGCAACGGCCTCGGCGCGAGTGTGAAGAAGCGCGAGGACACGCACAAGATGGCCGATTCCAACAAGGCCTTCGCTCACTACCGCTGGTAACCCAGCGGCTGCCGAAGACGACGACGAAGCAAGGACGCGAGCACAGTGGCTACTAAGACCGGTGTAGACCTCGCCAAGGTCCGCAACATCGGGATCATGGCGCACATCGACGCTGGCAAGACCACGACGACCGAGCGCATCCTCTACTACACGGGGATGAGCTACAAGATCGGCGAGGTCCACGACGGCGCTGCCACGACCGACTGGATGGAGCAGGAGCAGGAACGCGGCATCACGATCACCTCTGCCGCGGTGACCTGCAAATGGTCCCTCGAGAACGTCGAGCACACGATCAACATCATCGACACCCCCGGGCACGTGGACTTCACCATCGAAGTCGAGCGGTCGCTGCGGGTGCTCGACGGTGCGGTCGCGGTGTTCGACGGCGTCGCTGGTGTCGAGCCGCAGTCCGAGACCGTGTGGCGTCAGGCCGACCGGTACGGCGTGCCGCGGATCTGCTTCATCAACAAGCTGGACCGGGTCGGCGCGGAGTTCCACCGCTGCGTCGACATGATCGTGTCCAAGCTGAACGCGGTGCCGCTGGTACTGCAGGTGCCGATCGGCGCCGAGGCGGACTTCAAGGGCGTCGTCGACCTGGTCGCCATGAAGGCCCTGGTCTGGAACGCCGAGGCCAAGCTCGGTGAGATGTACGACACCGTCGACATCCCCGACACCCACACCGAGATCGCCCGTGAGTGGCACGACAAGCTGATCGAGACGCTGGCCGAGGCCGACGACGAGATCATGGAGCTCTACCTCGAAGGTAACGAGCCCACTGTCGAGCAGATCATCCCGGCGATCCGGCGGGCCACCCTGGCCGCCAAGCTGACCCCGGTGCTGTGCGGTACGGCTTTCAAGAACAAGGGCGTTCAGCCCCTGCTCGACGCGGTCCTCCGCTACCTCCCCTCGCCGCTGGACGTCGAGGCCATCGAGGGCCACGACTACCGCGACGAGACGAAGGTGATCACCCGGAAGCCGAGCGAGGACGAGCCGTTCGCCGGCCTGGCCTTCAAGATCATGAGCGACCCGCACCTCGGCAAGCTCACCTTCGTCCGGGTCTACTCGGGCGTGCTCGAAGCCGGCACCACGGTCCTGAACAGCGTGAAGGACCGCAAGGAGCGCATCGGCAAGATCTACCGCATGCACGCGAACAAGCGTGAGGAGATCGACCGTGTGGGCGCCGGCGACATCGTCGCCGTCATGGGTCTCAAGCAGACCACCACCGGCGAGACGCTCTGTGACGACAAGAGCCCGATCGTTCTCGAGTCGATGAACTTCCCTGCGCCCGTCATCCATGTCGCGATCGAGCCGAAGACCAAGGTCGACCAGCAGAAGCTGGGCGTCGCGATCCAGCGGCTGGCCGAGGAGGATCCGTCCTTCAGCGTCCGCGGCGACGAGGAGACCGGGCAGACCATCATCGGCGGGATGGGCGAGCTCCACCTGGAGATCCTCGTCGACCGGATGAAGCGCGAGTTCAAGGTAGACGCCAACGTCGGCAAGCCGCAGGTGGCGTACCGCGAGACCATCCGTAGGACGGTGGACAAGCTCGAGTACACCCACAAGAAACAGACGGGTGGCTCCGGCCAGTTCGCCCGAGTGATCATCAAGCTCGAGCCGCTGGGCGGCGGCAGCGACGCCTACGAGTTCGAGAACAAGGTGACCGGCGGCCGCATCCCCCGGGAGTACATCCCGGCCGTGGACGCGGGTTCCCAGGAGGCCGCCCAGTTCGGCGTCCTCGCGGGCTACCCGATGGTCGGCATCAAGGTCACCCTGGTGGACGGCGCCTACCACGAGGTCGACTCGTCGGAAATGGCGTTCAAGGTCGCCGGTTCCATGGCGTTCAAGGAAGCCGCCCGCAAGGCGGACGCCGTGATCCTGGAACCGATGATGGCGGTCGAGGT
>JAOPYM010000209.1 GCA_025964615.1 Actinomycetes bacterium | reverse complement strand
CCGTCGCGCTGGCCACGCGCCGGGATACCGAGCGGGGCCTGCCAGGCTTGGTCTCCAGCGCGAGCCTGCCGCTGTTCCTCCTCACGTACCTCAATCGGCACGGACCCGGCACCTACTGCACCACCTCGGCCGACGGCGGGAACGAATGCATCGAGGGCCTGCTGGCCCCGTGGCCCCTGCTGGCCGTCGGCCTACTCCTCCTCGTCGCCGGGGTCGCGCTGTTCCGCAGGCTACGACGGCGGCAGCCGGTGATCGGGCCCGCGCCGGGGTGGTTCGGCTAGTTCTCGTGTCACCCGCCTGCCTGTGTCTGTCATGCCCCTCTCGTGATGAGTCTGTGGCAGACCTGGACCGCCGGGCCTATCCGTCCTCGTCCATGACGGACAGACAGTGGGCGCTGATCGCACCACTGCCGCCCTCACCAGGCAATACGCGCGGGAAGGGCGGCCGGCCGGAGAAGCACCCGCGACGGCTGGTGCTTGATGCGATCTTCTATGTGGTGCGTGGCGGCATCCCGTGGCGACAGTTGCCGCGCGAGTTCCCGCCGCCGATTGAGGGAAACTCCGCGCACCACATGACCAACGCGGGCAGGCAGTGATCAAGATGGCCAGATGCCATGCCCAACTTGAGCTGAATGGCCAACTGGGCTGCCCAACCCTGGCCAGATAGCCTGCCCAAACCTCACAGATGCCCACGATCGACTGGCCAAATAACGCGCCCAGTCACACCCCCCCTGCAATGCGTGATAATGGCCTGTTATCGCGTACATGAGGGGTAAGCGATCATGGCCGAGCTGGGGATCCCGCCGTTCGGCCGATGCGCGACTACAGCACGTTATCCGGTACATCGAACCTGGCATGATCAGGTGAGTGCCGCAGCGGCCTCTTCCCACAAGGTCACCGCGATCCATGGCGACGACACGACGCTCGCGCTCGCGGCCGACACCTACCTGTCGACTGCCCGGGTCGCCAACCCCAACACCCACCGGGCGTACGCGAGCGCGATCGACCGCACCGTGGCGATCCTCGGCGGCGACCGCCGCCTGGCCGACGTCGCCGTACCGAAGTCAGCGCCGCGCTCACCCACCTGTGGGGCGACTGCGCCGAGGCGACCTGGAACCGCAACCGCGCCGCGATCTCCTCCTGGCTCACCTGGTGCCAGGCCAAGAAACACTGGCCGGCCCCGTCGGTCCCGGCCGACTGCGAACGCCGCAAAGAACACCCCGACGAGACCAAGGCCGTGGGCAAGACCGCGATCCAGCGGCTGCTGACCCGCCGCGACATCCCGCTCCGGTGCCGTCACCGAGCTCCCCATCACCGTTGAAACCCCACGCCACCACGGTGCCGTCCGAGCGCAGCGCGACACTGTGGTAGGCGCCCGCGCTGACCCGGGTGATCCCGTTCAGCCCTGGCACGGGTACCGGGCTGGAGTGGCTGGTGTAGGTGCCGTCACCGAGTTGCCCGTCGTTCTTGTCGCCCCAGGCCATCACGCTGCCGTCCGAGCGCGCCGCCGGGAACGAACGCTCTGGAGAATGCTGTACGAGACCGCGGCCAGGGCGACCGAGATCCTCGAACTCGACGTGCAGGACCTCGACCTGGAGAACCGGCAGGCACCGATCCGCTCCAAAGGCGGGGCGACCCAGTTCGTGTACTACCGGTCATCTGTGCCGTCCGGTTGCCGCCTACCGGACGATGACGGTCTCGCCGGCCTTGGCGGGGGTGCCGATGCCGTTGGTCGCCGAGAGGGTGAACCGGTACTCCGACGGCACCGCGGTGGCCTGGGGCTACAACGGCGCCGGGGAGCTCGGTGACGGCACCACCACCGACCGCGCTACCCCGGTACTCGTCTCGGGGTTGACCGGGGTGACCCAGATCTCTGCCGGTTTGGGCCACAGCCTGCCGCTCCATGCCGACCACCCGCATCCGGCTCACGACAAACACGACGCCCCGGTTGACGTGTAGCGCGTACACCTCGTCCCCAATATGGGCACCCGACCAGGCTGGCAAGGACGAATGGACCCCGCTGAACGCAACCGTCGGCCTCTCGCCCACACGACCCGCCTTGCGCAGGGCACGGCACGTGTCGTGGGTCCACAGGACCGTGAAGGCGGCAGACATGCGGTGATCATACGGACCAAGACGGACAACAGCCCTCGGCTCAGTTCTGATCTTCGGTGATCGTCCTTCAACCAGAGAGCGAAGTCGCGGGCTTCAGCCCTGCCCGCCGCATCCCACGCGACCCCGATCGCCCGAAGGAGCCTTCTCTGCACTTGTCAAGCGAGCGGCTGTGAATCCGTCGGATCTTGCTGGCTGAGCGTGACCGCCTTCGCGGCGGGCCCCGGAGCCCTTTAGTCCGTGACCATGAACTCGGCGCCGGCGGCCAGCGCCACCTCGGGGCCGAAGAGCCTGGCCGGGGTGAACGCGCCGGGGCGGCCCTCGCCCTTGGCCAGGCGCTGGGCCACCTCGGTGACGGCGCCGACCGTGAACGTCATGCCCTCGCCGGTGCGCAGCCAGCCCTCACGCACGCGACCGGACGGCCATTCGACTCGGGCGCGGCCCCAGGACGATCGGCGCGGGCGCTCCTTGGCCGTGGTCGTCGTGATGCGGGCGAGCCGCCGAGTGGCGAAGCCGGCCAGGCCGGGCAAACGCAGCACGCCACCGATCGCCGGCAGAGCCGCTCGGACGGCCGGGTTGGCCGGGGCGAGAGCCGAGGCGCCGATCACCGACGGGGTACCGCTGGCCTGCCAGGCCGCGAAGAGCTCGCTGCCGGTGACCACCCGCCAGCGGGCCTGGGCGGACTCGACCAGCTTGAACACCCCGTAGAAGCCATCCTGCGCCTACGCGCACTTGGGATCTTTCGTCGGAAACCCGCCCTCGGGATCGCCACCAGCGTAGGTGTACGAGCCCATGCGCTCGACCGCCCATGGCCCACCCGCTGAACCGGCGCGTGTCAGCGCAGGTCACAGGGCAGACCAGGTTGCCATCACGGTTGACGCCCACGATAGGTTATGCACCTTATATCCCCTTATGTACCGTTTGGTCTTCTTTGGAGCATGATGTGCGACTGCTACCTCGTAATCGTCGAAATCGACCTATACCCGCGAATACCAGCAGCTGGCGAGGACGTGACGCGACGAGCGTGATGTCAGCGAATCCGGCGTACTGCCCGGAATTGCCGTTGGAGCAGGCCCGAGCCCACCAGCGCCGGCCCACGTGGAGAGGTTGATCATGTCGGGCAACCCACCGTCCTCGCTGACGTCAGAGGATCCCTTCGAATCATCCCCGCAGATCGAGTCGGAGCGCAGGAGCCGTGGCAGCAGAGGCGCTCTCGGTGCCGGAGCGATCGCGACCTGCGTCGTCTCCGTTCTCCTGATGGTCACCTTGGGCCTACTCGGACCGTCCTCGACCGAGCCGGTCTTCGGTCCCGCCGGGAAACTCCCACCGTGGTTCTGGAACGCTCACCCACCGGACCTTCTCGTCTGCGCGCTCGTCGCGCTGATGCTCCTGCTCGGCACCGCCGCAGTGACCGCCGGGCTCGTCGCGGTACGCAGCGGATGGTCACCGTCCCCCCGAGCACTGCTGATCGGCAGCGGGTTCGCCGTCGCCGGGCTCCTGTGCGTGCCGCCTCTCGGCACCACCGATCCGCTCAACTACGCCGCCTACGGCCGGATGGCCGCCCTCGGCCTGGACCCGTACCGGATCAGCCCCTGGAGGCTGGCTCACAGCGGTGACCCGATCGGAAAGCTCGCGATCGCTGAGCCCTGGCTGCACCTCCCATCGGTGTACGGACCACTGGCCACCGCGACCGAGTGGGCCGCCTCGATGGTCGGCGGCACCTCGATGTTGCGGACCGTGTGGCTGCTCTCGGTGCTAAGCGGCATCGCGTACGTCGCCACCGGAGCGCTGCTGCTGCGACTGGCCGGGCCCGATCCGGCCCGGCGGGTGCGCTCACAGCTTCTTTGGTCGCTCAACCCGGTGCTGCTGTGGAACCTTGTCGCGGGATCGCACGTGGACGTGCTCGGTGCGTTCTGCGTGGTCGCCGCCTTCTGGGCGCTGCGCCGCTCCGGCCTCACCGCCGGCCTTGCCCTCGGAGCGGCGACAGCGATCAAGCTCACTATGGGGGTCTTCGCTCTACCCTTCGCCTGGAGCTTGCGGCACGACTGGCGCCGCCTGGCCGCTACCGCGTCGGCCGGCATCCTCACGGCGGCCGTCGCCTTCGCGATCGCTCCCCAAGTGGTCCACAACGCAGCGCAAGTCAGCGGACAGGCGGTCGTCGGCAGCCCCTGGCCGGCGCTACTGCGCAAAGTGCTCCTACCTGTCTTCGGCACGGGCGCGGCAAAGCTCACCACGGCTATGGAGGTCACCTCAGCCAGCGTGCTCGTCATACTCATGCTGGTCATGCTCCCCCCGGCCCTCGACAGCGACATCACCCAGCGCGCCGCACGCCCGGCCCTGGCCTTGGCCGCCGGCTATCTGCTGGGCACCTCCTATGTCCGCCCCTGGTACGACGCCGCCGCCTGGCTGCTCCTGGCGCTCTTGGTGCCCTCATGGTTCGACCTGGTACTGCTCGCGCACACGGTCCTGATGACACTGACCTTCGGACCTGGATTGCCCTACCCACTGCACCCTCACTGGTTGACCACCCTGATCGTCCAGATCGGATACCGGATCGTGCCCGCCTTGCAGGCCCTACTCCTCCTGGCCTTGTTCGTTATCGGCATCCGACGGATCCGCCGCAAGCACTTCGACAGACCACGCCGGCTCCTGCGCGACATGGATGATCAGAACTTGCCCCCGACTTGACACCGGTCACTGCACGCAGCGGCCGGGGCCAGGCCACGACCGGCCCCGATCTGGGCGAGGAGGCCACCGTTGATGTCCGCTGACTACTGAAAGTCACCGGACAGCCGGAACAGCCTCAGTTCGCCGCGAACTCTGGGCTTTCATGGGGTCTCGGTAGTAATCGCCGCAAAAACAACGGATATGCAGGTCAGAGCATCAGTGGAGGATGTCCGGGCACAGTTTGGACGAGGCGCTGTGACCAGCATTGACGTTGCTTCCTCCGCCAGTCCCGAAACGGTGTTGGCCTGGCCCCCGCTAATGGGACGATCTTGGCTGGAGTGCAGGCTGGATAGGAGCCGCGAGTCTTGGAACTTTGGGACGTCAAGAGGGACGAGGACCGGGCGCAGTGGACCTTCACCCCGCTCGTCAGTGTGGGACCGCTGCAGTTCGGGATGAGTCCCTATGAGGTGGCCGTGACACTCGGCCGTGATGACCCGAGGTTCTACAAGGATCACTTCGGCGGCGACTACGCGCCCCGTGAAGATCGATTCACCGACGTGGGCGTGGTGGCGTACCACACAGGCTCCGGGCGCCTGGCGGGCGTCGCGGTCGACGCCCTGAACGGTCCGCAGGTCACGCTGGAAGGCATACCACTGGTCGGACGTGTGCCGTCCACCATGGAACACTGGATCTGCGATCACACCCAGGCGCACGGACTCGATCTGCTCTACATCCACGAAGGAAATCCAGGATCGGCAGACCTTGGGCTCATCATGCGCGTGCAACGTGCGGGGGACATTCTCCTGAGCCGGCCGCTCTTCCTCATCCGGGAGTGGGCCATGGGCGTCTGGGACCACGTCCCCCAATCCGAGTGGCGGACGGTTTGACGCCGCCGCCCAAGGGGCGGCAGATCATCGCACCTGCTGCAATCGACCAAGACGGACGATTCCGATCACTTAAAGTGACCGGCCAGTGGAGTGCTGACCAAATACGCAACAGTTGAATACGCGACTCTGCCAGTCCGGGACCCCTTCCGGCGCCGAGGTTTCGGAGGAGACTCTAGACGTCGAAACGCAAGGTGACAGGGGCGAGGGTGGACGAGAACGACAGGCGCGAACTCAAGTTCGTGACGACAAAGGTCATGGTGTCCGGTCTTGTCGCGGTCTTCGCCGCCATGAGCTACCTGGGCGACGCGCCGCTCTTGGTGGCGCTGCCACTGACCATCGCGGCAGTGACGCTGCTCCCCCACAGTCTGTGGGACTACTGGCGCGTACGTCGCGTGCTGAAGCGCGCCCGCTGACGCGTCCGCGCGAACGTCCGTCGCGCCTGCGCGCGTTGTGAGGGGATGCGTCCACGGACGTCCCACGCGGACGAGTACCCGGACGACCCCGACCAGAGGTGAAAGAGCAACAGCATCGGGTGACCTGCACGAATGTCCTCACCTTGACTGGAGTGCTCGAACGGATGGTCGCGATGATGGGGACATGGTCGGGGACGTCAAAGGGATGCGGCACGTACTGGTCGAGGAGGCGGGGTTTCGGCCGGCGGATCGCCGGCCGTCCAGCCGGCAAGAAACACATGGCCCGCCCCCGCGCGATCGGCCCCGCCGAACTCGCCACCCTGCGCCGCCTGGTCGACGACGGCGTCTCGGTCACCAAAGCCGCCCGCACCCTCAAGATCGGCCGATCCACCGGCTACGCCGCAATCGCGCAGCCAAGCTGACGGCCCAAGTCACGGACATCATTTCGGCGTCACCACTGTCAGACTTCCGGCGTTCAACATGAGCGTCAGGTTGATGCCAGTGGAAACGACAGGTTGATGTCGTTGGTTCTTTCGGGCCTGCGACAGGTTGATGTCACCTGTTTGGGTTTCGGTCCTCAGCCCGACGGTGTGGTGCAACGTAGGTGGCCGAGTGCG
>JAOPYM010000159.1 GCA_025964615.1 Actinomycetes bacterium | reverse complement strand
GAGGTCGAATGCCGTGACTGCGGCAACCTGCGGATCGCCCTTCGGCCCGCCGCCGACGGGCAGGGAGCCGAGACACCCGGGCTTTCCGAGGAGGTCGCCGCGGCGCTGAGCCGCGTGCTCAGACGGGCGCACTGAATTCATCCGCCGTTCACCGGCCCGGTGCCGTGCCGACGGTGGGACCGCGAATCCTGTACGCCAGATGAAACGGGTCATATCGCTCCTTCTAGCGGTACTGCTCACCGCTGGTTGTTCTTCGGCACCCAGCGGGCCCACCGTGGTCCGCGGCGTGATCGGCTCTGAGAAACAGGACTTCTTCGCCGATCCCCAGGTCGTACGGGCGTTCGCCCGGCACGGCCTCAACGTTCAGGTCGACCTAGCCGGTTCCCGGCAGATCGCTACGTCGGTCGATCTGCGCAAGTACGACTTCGCCTTCCCGTCGAGCGCCCCCGCGGCGGACCGGATCGAGCGGCAGCGCGGCATCACCGCCAAGTACACGCCGTTCTCCTCGCCGATGGCGATCGCCACCTTCCAGCCGATCGCCGACCTGCTCGCCTCGGCGGGCGTGGCGCACCACACCACCGGCGGCTGGACCTTCGACATCTCCCGTTATCTCGCCCTGGTCGCCCGGGGCGTCCGCTGGGACCAGCTGCCGGGCAACAGCGTCTACCCGGTCCGCAAGAACGTGCTGATCACGACCACCGACCCGCGTAGCTCCAACTCGGCGGCGATGTACCTGGCCATCGCGAGCTATGTCGCCAACGGCTCGACGGTGGTGCAGGGTGCCGACGCGGAGAACCGGGTGCTGCCCGTGGTCAGCCGCCTCTTCCTCGACCTCTCGGGGTACGGGCCTCGGTCGCCCAGCGGCTCGGCTGGGACCGAGCGCAGCCCAGCTGGTCGCAGATCGAGGCCGCCGCCGCCGACGGGCGGTTCAGGTTCGGGATGACCAGCCCGGCCGCCTCCAACTCCGGGTTCTCGGCACTGGTCGCGGTGGCCTCGGCGCTGAGCGGCACCGGGACCGCGCTGGACGTGGCGGCCATCGAGAAGGCGGCGCCTGGCCTGTCGGGCTTCTTCGCGGGCCAGAACCTCACCGCAGGGTCCTCCGGCTGGCTGTCGGACGCCTACGTGCGCCGCAGCGCTGAGATGGACGGCCTGGTGAACTACGAGTCGGTGCTGCTGTCGATAAACGCCTCGGGAAGGCTCTCCGAGCCGCTCACCCTGGTCTATCCGCGCGACGGCGTGGTCACCGCCGACTACCCGTTGACGCTGCTGTCGTCGGCACAAGCGTCCACAGGGGACGGCTACCGCAAACTGGCGGGCTATCTGCGCAGGCCCGACGTGCAGCGCCGGATCATGACCCAGGTGCACCGGCGCCCGGTCGTACCGGAGGTGCGCCTGGACGCGCGGTTCCCGGCCGTACCGCCGGAGCTGCCCTTCCCGGCCCGGCTCGACGCCGCGGACGCGCTCATCGCGGCCTACAACGACCGGTTCCGCCGCCCGGCCCGTACCGTCTACTGCCTGGACGTCTCAGGTTCCATGGACGGTGAGCGGCTGAACGGGCTGAAGGCGGCGCTCACCGCCCTGACCGGCGCCGACTCCACCCTGGCCGGGAGGTTCGACCGTTTCCACGGCCGGGAGGAGGTCGCATTCATCCCGTTCAGCAGCAAGACGCGAACTCCGCAGGAGTACGTCATCCCGGCACAGGGGCCCGAGGCCGAACTGGGCAGGATCCGGTCGTTCGTCGGCGGCCTCTCCGCCGGTGGGGGCACCGCGATCTACAACTGCCTGGAGCAGGCGTATGCGATCGTCGGCCCGCACACCGCGGACCGGCTGACCTCGATCGTGCTGATGACCGACGGGGAGAACAACGAGGGCGACGACTTCGCGGCGTTCCGGGCCAAGTACCCGAGTCTCCAGCAGAACGTCGCGGTCTTCCCGATCCTGTTCGGCGAGGGCAAGATCGATGAGATGAACGCGCTGGCGTCCCTCACCGGCGGCCGTACCTTCGATGCCCGCACCCAGCCGCTGACGGCCGTCTTCCGCGACATCCGCGGCTACCAGTGATCACATGATGGCGAGCGGCATCAGCGCACTCTTCCCCTGGCGGCCACGAGCAGCTCGTGGTCGAACCGCCCGCCGCGTACCCCGTGGGCCACGTCGAACAGGTTCGAGACCGGACAGCAGTGCGCCGGGATCAACTCGAGCCGGTCCCCGATGGCCGGGCCCTCGCCGGGCCGGCAGCGCCCGACGCCGTGCTCCTCGCTGAGGAACCGCATCTCCAGGTCCGGCCGCCCGGCCACCAGGATCCAGCCCGGCGTGCCCGCCCCGTCCGAGGTCAGCGACTTGCTGCCCGCGTCGACCACGAACCGGTCCGGCGCCGGCCGGGCGATCACCGTGGTCAGGATCCGCGCGGCCACCGTGTCCTCGGTGGCGACGCCCAGGCGGATCATGTTGGCGTCGTTGAAGATGTAGGTCCCCGGCCGTACCTCGGTGACCCCCTCGACGACCGCACCGTAGCGCGCGGTGGGGGTCGAGCCGACGCTGATCTCCAGCTCCTCCCCGTACAGCGCGGCGGTCTCGACCAGGTCGAGTACCTCCCGTTCGGCCACCTTCCGCAGCTCCTCCTGGGAGGTGGCGCTGTAGGAGTGGCCGGCGTGCGTGAGCAGGCCCGCGACCACGATGCCGGGGACCTTGGCGATCTGCCTGAGCAGTGCCACGGTGGGCGCCCCGGGTGCGCGGCCGAGGCGCCGGAGCCCGGTGTCCACCTCGACGAACACCTCGGTACGGCCGGTGGTCGCGACCTGTTCGGCGATCTCCACCGAGTCGAGGCTGACCCGTACCCTCGCCCGCTCCTTGAGCGCCCGCAGCCGGTCCAGCTTCGGCGTACCGAAGATCGGGTAGGCGAGCAGGATGTCGTCGCAGCCCGCGTCGGCCATCACCTCCGCCTCGCCGAGCTTGGCGCACGTGATCCCCGAGGCGCCCGCCGCGAGCTGCAGCCTGGCCAGCTCGGGCATCTTGTGCGACTTGATGTGCGGGCGCAGCCGGATGCCCCGGCAGGCCGCTGCCATCTCGGCGACGTTCGCCTCGACCACGTCCAGGTCGACGATCAGCGCGGGTGTGTCGATCTCCTGGTACCCGGTCATGGCAGGTACCCGATCGCATCCGGCGTTCACGGCTTCGGCTTCGATGATCTCACGCTCCTAAGTACTGTCCCGTAGATCTTTCCACGGGGCAGTCCGGGTTGCGGTGGTGTCTGTCCGGCGTGGTCCCTGGTCCCGCTGTTGGGCGGGTGGGGTCTCATCCGGGGTCGGCACGGCGCACTTTCCGGCACTTCGCCGAGCAGAGGCCCGCCCCGACCCGGAAGCATGCTTCCGGTGGGGGTGGGCTGCCGCGTGTCCCCGGCCCGAGGGTGCGGGGTTCGGTGCGGTTGACTCGGACAGGGCCACTTGCAGCCCTTCCCCGAACACGACCATCACGTGCCGGGAACTCCCATAGTCCACCCGCGCGGTGGACGGATCCGCCGGATCGGTGAACGTCACGAACGCGCCCAACGCCGCCGATACCAGGTTCAGGTACGGGTCAATATTGGGCGGTCCGGGATGGGCTCCGGGGCTGCCTCGTGGGAGACCTGGGGCGCCTGCCAGCGGTGGCGGGCGCTCCATGCTCCGGCGGTGGCCGCCAGATTCCGTCCTCTGTTCATGTCCCCTGCTCCCGATGTCCTCGAATCCCCCGATCCGTCAGAAGCGTAGGAATTTCGCGAGGTACGGGGCGATCCGGCAACCCACCCGTTCACCCCTGGGGGTGACCCCCAGGAAACCCAGGGGTCAGCCCTACCCCGGCGGACGGCGGGAGGCGACGTCCGCGCGCTGCGCGCGGGTCAGCGAGGCGTAGACCAGGTCGTACGAGTCCTCGATCATCTCGATCACCATCTCGGGCGGAAGCGAGCCGTCCAGCGTGACCGTGTTCCAGTGGCGCTTGTTGAGGTGGTAGCCCGGGATGATCGCAGGATGAGCGGCGCGCAGCCGTACCGCGACTTCGGGGTCGCACTTGAGGCTCACTTCGAGCGGGTCCGCGTCCAGGCGGCTGAGCGCGAAGACCTTTCCCGCCACTTTGAAGACCGACACTTCCTCGCCGAACGGGAACTCCTCAGTGGCTCCGGTCGGGTCCAGGCACGCCGCCTTGAGTTCGTCTGGGGTCATGCCTGAGATCCAATCACGCGCGGAACTCCGCCCAGACGGTGGTGCGATCGCCGTCCGGGCGGTAGCCCCAGCGCAGTGCGAGGGCGTCCACGACGCGCATGCCCCGGCCGCTCTCGCCGCCGCTCTCCGGCTTGAGGTACGGGCGGGCGCCGCCGGCCCCGTCGTCTGTCACCTCCAGGAGCAGCAGCTCATTGGTCCGCGACAGCGTGACGGTGAGCTTGCCGCCCTTTCCGGTACGGGTGTGGGC
>JAOPYM010000125.1 GCA_025964615.1 Actinomycetes bacterium | reverse complement strand
CTTCCTGGATGATCCAGCGCCGCGAGTTGCCGCGTTTGTTCGGATCGCCGCCGGGTTGGCCCATGGCCACGTCCATCGGGCCGTGGAACTTCGTCGCCAGGATGACATCGTCGCGACGGCCGTTCGCCAGTGCTTTGCCGACGATGATCTCCGATTCGCCCTGCGAGTACACATCAGCGGTGTCGATGAAGTTGATTCCGGCATCCAGCGCACGGTGGATGATCTTGATCGACGTGTCGTGGTCCGGTTCGCCCCACGCGCCGAACATCATCGCCCCAAGGCACAGCGGGCTGACCTGCATACCGGTACGTCCAAGGCTACGGTAATCCATACCCCGACCGTAATCGCTGTGGTGCACGCCCGTCGTCCCGGGGGTGCCCGGGGGGTTGCGAAGGTAGGCCCCGAACGCCAACTGACCGTTCGCTCGCGTCGGTACGAGGTCGTAGGTCCGGTCCTGGCCGATGATGCTGGCGTGGAGGCGGGCTACGGCGTCGCGGCCGTGGTATTCGAGGGGGATGGGCGGCATGGAGACGCGGACGTCGTCGGTGAGCAGGGTGACCAGTGCGTTGACGTCGCCGGTGTCGACACAGGCGGCCGTCGAGAGCGTCGAGTCACTCGACATCCTCATCAACAACGCCGGCCTGGCGCTCTTCGATGACCTCAGCGATCGCGGGGCGCTCGAACAGCACCTGGCCGTCAACCTCTTTCGGCACCTACGGGGTGACGCAGGCGTTCCTGTCGTTGCTGACTCGTTCCCAGGGAGCCATCGTCAACGTCGGGTCGTTGTCGGCCTGGGCCGCTGTGCCGGTCTTTCCCGCGTACTCGATCTCCAAGGCGGCCGCGTTCTCCCGCCCAGGGCCGTGAGTGTGGGGTGTGCGGCCGAGCCTGAGCCCAGTTACTCACCCCTCACCGGGCTACTGCCCGACCCCTGCCAGTCGCCTCCGTTCACCATTTACCGGCCGGCTCGGGCGGGCGACCATCCGGCCGCTTCTCCTCTGGTGACCCTCTGTAGTATTATGTCGTTAAACGATAGAAATTTATATCGTGCGCTGATGCGAGCAGAACTGGCATGACTCCGACGGAGTCGCCGGTTCACGGGCTGGTGAAGGCATGAAGAACCGGCCATGCATCATTCGATCATGGAATGGAGGATATCCATGACTTCCGGAGCCACAGGTATCGAAGCCCATCCCGACATCGCACAACTGCGTAACAGCTACGAACTCGCCGCGGAGAAGCCCGTCGCAGGAGTGATCGACGGGCTGACCATGCTCAGCGGCCTGTATGTGGCGCTGTCACCCTGGATCCTTGGATTCTCGCGATTCACGGGTACGACCGACCTTCAGGTGAACAACCTCATCACCGGCATTGCCGTTGCCGTGATGGGGATGGGCCTGGCGTCCGCCTTCGGCCGTACACACGGCGTTGCATGGACCGTTCCAATCCTCGGCGTTTGGACGATCATCTCGACGTGGGTGGTGTCCGGCCCCGCACCCCAGGGCGGGACCATCATCAGCAACGTCATCGTCGGCGTGCTCATCATCGTGCTGGGCATCGGAACCATGGCGGTTCCGATGCTTAAACGTCGATGATCAACCCCTGTCCGGCGAGACGCCACACGAGATTGCCTGGCGTCTTGGCGCGGTAGCGCGCTTAAGCGCGCAAGCAATCGTGAGGTGATGACACCGTTCGGAACATCTTCAGGTCGACCCCGTCGGCGGATGCTCCTGCCGGGTACTACGCGTCCCGGTTGTAACGTCCCGGGTTGTGACACGGCGGCCGGTGAGTTGCGGGCGACGGTGACCGCTGATGACCCGGCTGGGTTGGCTGCGGGGATCGGCCCAGCGGGTGGCCGAGGAGACCCGGCTCCTCTCCCGCACCGCTACGGGAGGTGTCCGGTGATCATCTTCGCTGACCCGCCCAGCGCCCTGAGCGTGGGTTGGGCGTCCGAGCAGCCCGGTCATCCACCCCCGCTCCTCCGGTGGTCTGCTTTGCGGTGGGGGTGCGGGCTCGGACACTGACGGCGGGGCGTGATCCCGGAGCGGACGTGACGCTAACGTCTGTGGATCAGGTCACGGAAGTTCCGAAGCGCGGGTAGCACGAGCTGAAGGTCATCGCCAGTGACGGTGCTTGTCGCAGCTGCTTTGGCTGCTTGTGTGGCGTTGAACGCGATGCTGGTTCTGGTCGAGGTGAACAGAGGGAGATCGGAGCGGCTGTCGCCGATGGCCACGCACTGTGCGGGGGCCAGGCCGAGCCGGCGGGCTTGGGCAAGGGCGGTGTCGCGTTTGTCGAACTCGTCGAAGTCCCGGGCGACGTACCCGGTGAACTTGCCGTCGAGGACTTCCAGCTCAGGCCCACAATAGCCGAGAAAACCGAACCTTCTGGTCAGATAGTGCCCCACCGGGCCCCAGGCGAGGGTGGCCAGGACCGGAGCCAGCTGGTTGGCCTGGCACCAGGCCAGGGTCTCGGAGATCCCGTCGATGAGCGGCAGGTCGTCCAGCCAGGCCTCGATCTCCTGAGGTGATCGGCCCGCCCATCCGGCGGCGTCGATCGCCGATACCTGCTGATTGCTCATGTCCCCGGAGGCGTAGGCGGCTTCCGCCTCGACCAGCTCGTCCCGGTGGCCGAGGAACCCAGCGAGGAACGCCGACGAGCTGGTGGGAACCAGCGTGCCATCGACGTCGAAGAAGACCACGCCCGTGGGGCCTGAGGAAAACATCGGGCCAGACTGCCACTGACCAGCAGGGGCCGGCCAGCTCGCAGTGGCGCCCAAATTCGCTGGTGATCAAGCTGGTCAAGATCGACTGAGTGGTATCGGAACTCGCTGAGGTTGGTACCGGCAAGTCACGCGTAGAGCCACCCGCCTGGCCCCAGGCTGCGGCGGCCCGCCGGGTGAACTGGTCCCGCGGTGGTGGGAGCAGCCCCCCGAGGTGAGCAGCTTCGCGACACTCCTGGCCCGGACGCCCGCCGCAGATGGCTGGGGACGAAGCGCGCAGGCGGCGTTTGATGCCTGGGGCCGGGTTGGCGGTCCAGGCCGGGCACGCAGACCCCGCCACGAGCAAGGTTGCCTCGACGCACCTGTACGACCTGGACGCCGCCGCCTGCGAGTTGGCGGTCGGGGTCGGCGCCACGATCCGGGCGGCCGGTCACAGCAAGGCGGTAGCTCTGGCCGGCCACCCGAACGTGGTGGAGACGATGAGCATCACCCCTCTCTTCTCCCGAACTGCAACGAAGGTCGGAAGAAACATGATCAGTAATCGGACGACTACTGATCGGTATGAAACAGCCGTGATTGCCACGTATCGGACTTGAGGCATAACACTCAGCTACTTTGCGGCAGACCCAGACCAGGGAAACCTCGACCACATCGCCCTACAGCGATCACGCGGAGCTACTTTGCGGCTGGTGACAGCTACCCGAGTGGGGGGCCGTGTAGCGCTGAGGTCGATGGACACCTGAACCTGGCTTCCGTGACCATCGCGCTGGGTGGTCCAGGCCAGGAGTGCGGTGCGGCACGCGTGGTCGAGGTGGCGGAGCCCCGATAGGTCCAATTCGATCCGGCGGCTGTGCGGGAGCGCCTCGAGGGTGTCCAGGAGGTGGGGGAGCCGCAGGAAGGTGGCGTTGCCGACCAGTCGCACGCGCAACGTGCCGGCGGCGTCTTCATCGACCTCGACATGTACGTGCGAGACGTCCCAGGCAGTTTTCGTCACGGCCAGTACCAGGCCGGCCGTCACGCCTTCGAGGAGGTTGGTGGCGATGATCGAGGCCATGGTGATGGTCAGGACAAGCGCCTCGCCGCGTTCGGTCTTCCATAGCCGGGCCAGTTCCCGTGTCGGGATGAGCTTCCAGCCGCAGTGGATGAGGACGCCCGCGAGTGCGGCCACGGGAATGACCTTGAGCGCGGCCGGCAGGAGCGCGGCGAACAGCAGGAGCCAGCCGCCGTGCATGATGCGCGATGCTTTGGTGGCGGCCCCGGCCTGGACGTTCGCGGCGCTGCGAACAATGACGGCGGTCATCGGCAGGGCACCCAGCAGCCCGCAGGCCGCGTTGCCGACTCCCTGGGCCATCAATTCCCTGTCGTAGTCGGTGCGCGCCCCCTCATGCATGCGGTCGACGGCCGCCGCGCTGAACAAGCTCTCGGCCGAGGCGATGAGGGTGAACGCGACCACGGTCCCGAGCACACCCACCTCCATCAGATGGGCGAATTCGGCAGGCCCCGGCGGCCGCAGAACGCCGAGGATGCCCTGAACCTCGATCTTCTTGACGGGCAGCAGCGCGGCGGCGCCGGTGGCGAGCACCACCGCGGCCAGCGGAGCGGGAATCACCCGCAGACGCCCGGGAACCCACCGCCACACCACCATGACGGCGATCACCGCAACGCCGAT
Organism: Actinomycetes bacterium; assembly: GCA_025964615.1. GTDB lineage: Bacteria > Actinomycetota > Actinomycetes > Streptosporangiales > Streptosporangiaceae > RYN-227. The sequence goes on along the minus strand of JAOPYM010000125.1, from coordinate 2,686 downwards.
CCCCGCCGAGACCAGCGCGAGCGGCTCACCGGCCGCCCCGGTGAGCAGGCCGGGCAGGCCCGTCAGGCCCGCCAGGGCGCTGCCGTGAGCCGATCGGCCAAGCAGCGAGTACGTCTGGCCCGCCACCAGGACCACACCGATGCCGCCCAGCATGCCGTGCACTACCGAGGCTGAGATCGCCCGGAACCAGCGGCCGGTCTTGATCGCCCCCATGATGAGTTGCAAGAGCCCGGCGGCAAGAACGATCACCCCCAGGGACGCCGGGCCGTAGGCCTTGACCGCCTCGAACACCAGGACGGTGAGTCCGGCGGCCGGTCCGCTGACCTGCAGGCTGCTGCCGGGCAGGACACCGACGAGCAGGCCACCGATGATGCCGGTGACCAGCCCGGCCTCGGCCGGCATGCCTGAGGCGACGGCGACGCCGACGCACAGCGGCAAGGCGATGAGGAAGACGACGAGCGACGCGGAAAAATCCCGCCGCAAAGTGTGCCGGTCGCAAGGAAAAATAGAGAACATCAGAGCCCCTCATAGTTGCGTTGGCTCTCGCCTAGGACGGCTTGTCGGTGGTGGTTCGAGGGTCATAGCGGCAAGAAGTGCCCGGTCCCCGGCTGGTGGGCGTGCATCGCGCCGGTCTCGATCTCGTAGAACCAGCCGTGCAGGCGCAGCCGCCCGCCGTCGAGGCGATCGCGGATCGCGGGGTAGGTGCGCAGCATCTCCAGCTGCGCCAGGACGTGTCGCTGCGTGGCGTCGACGAGGGGGCGTGGCCCGGCGCCGCACGAGACGGTGGTCTCGCGGATCGTCTGCGCCAGCCACCGGGCGACCATCGGGGCCGCGCTCAGATCGGTTCGGCGGGTGGCGGCGGAGACGGCCCCGCAATGGGAGTGGCCGCAGACGATGACGTGCGGGACACCCAAAACCGCTACGGCGTACTCGATGGTCGCCGCTTCGCCGCTGGGGTGCTCAAGCCGGTAGGGCGGGACGACGTTGCCGGCCGTGCGCAGCTCGAACAGTTCACCTGGGCTGGCCGCGGTGATCATCGTCGGGATGATCCGTGAGTCGGCGCAGGTGATGAACAAAGCGCACGGGTCCTGCCCGGCGGCCAGAGGGGCCAGATCGCGGCTGCCGGCGTAGTGGTGGAACGCTTGAGCGCGTTCGCGCAGTGAACTGATGCCACGGCGGCGGGCAGGTACCGCGGACGTAGCGGCGGACCCGGGTACATATGGCGGGGACGCGGTCATCGGGCGCCTGCTGTGCCCGCTCGGCTGAGCGTGTCGGTGATCTGCCGTCGGGTGTGCGGATTCGGGCCTGCGGTGGTTTTCGGGGGGCTCGCCGGTTCGGCCGGCTCGCGGCCCTGCGAGTCGGGTCGCTGCTCTGGCACCGGCGGGGTCTGCGCGGTGGACGGGCGGATGCCGACGGGCAGTGTTTTCACGTGGAGGCTCTGGCAGGACGGGCAGTACGGGTCGCTGTGCGGTGGTGTGCTGGCGGCGCCCGCGTGATGCCAGGTGACGGCGTCGCGGCCGTGACCGTTATCGGCATGGCGTTCCTCGAAGGTGTCCTGCCAGGTGTGCTGGCAGGCCAAGCAGGTGAATCGCCAGATCTGGGTGATGATGTGGAACTCGCGCATGGCTGTGCTCTCTTCGGTGTCCGAAGGTGGAATGGGCCGCTGAAGGCGTGGCCGGCCGGTCAGGTGCCGATCAGGTGGTGGTTGATCACCGCTTGGCGGATACCGCCAGGGCGGTCAGGAGATCGGCTCGCGTTGACGAACGCGAACTGGGCGCGGCGCCGTGCCGTTGGCTGTTACGTGCGCGAGACGCACAGCAAAGTGAGCACAACGGTCCCTGTGACCGTTGGATCCGGCGAGGCCGCGTCGACCGGCCCGTCCGCGGGACAGGCCGCACCGGACACGCACCTGGGGAGGCTGACGGCCATTCCCAGGCCGACGGGGGCACGGTTCAGGGTCTGGCAGGCCCCGCCATGCCGGGCATGGGCCGGTTCGGGGTAGGGTCCTGCCGGTCGTTGCGGGTGGGCAGCCGCCCGGGCGGTGCCGTGAGGAGCTTGGAGCACGGCCCCCGGCCTGTCGTTGCGCACCGAGGCCGACGGTGCCTGCGCGCCCTGGTCACCGGTGTGGTGACCTGGCAGGCACAGGCCGAGATGCACCATGAACGCGAGCATGATCAGCAATGCCATCGGCCGCAGAGGACCGGTGGTGGTCGGCATAGGTGAGCTCGCGATCACACACACCACGATACGTCACTCTGAGAAATTAGATATATACAAGGGGTAATCATTGGTGCATGGGATCCCGCCCCGTGACGTCGCACACTCGGCAGGGCGCGGCCCGGTGCTCTTCGAAGCGATGCCATGGTCGACCTGGGGTTCACCGAACATCAGGGCGAGCAGTGATCGGGCGCCCCGCACTGTGTGAATCGACCTGATCGACGTTCCGCCGGCTGGTCGGCTCGCCGAGCAGTACCGTCCGCAGTCGGTTCACTGCGGTCACCCACCACCTTGATCCGGGGGGCGTCCTGCACGTCCTGGACGCGGCCCCCCGGTTTCCGTTCCGAGGTATCGAGGTTCCCCGTTGTCGCGTGTATGCCCCACCGGTCACGGGGGGGTGGTTGCACGCGACCACCACAGCACCGCCGGCCACGCTCAGGTGTCCGGGCTCTCAGCAGCAGTCTTCGCC
>JAOPYM010000090.1 GCA_025964615.1 Actinomycetes bacterium | reverse complement strand
CTCGCGGTTGTCCTTGGCGACATGCCCGCACGCCGAGCAACGCTGCGAGGTGTACGCGGGGTTGACCAGCATCACCCGGCCGGGCGCCTTGCCCGTCGTCCGGCGGACCAGCTCCCCCCAGCCGGCGGCCATAATGCCCCGGTTCAGGCCCCGTTTCTGAGCGACGTTACTGCCGGGCTCATTCAGGGTGCCCTTCGCCGACCGGGTCATTCCGGCGATGTTCAAATCCTCGAACGCGATCACATCGAACCCGCAGGCCAGCTTCGTGGAGACCTTCTCCACGAAATCCTTGCGCCGATCGGTCTCCCGCACCTTCAGCCTGCCGATCTGGGCCTTCACCTTCGCGCGCCGCTTCGACCCGCGCTTGGCCTTGGCGAGCTTGCGCTGCAACCGCACCAGCCGGGAGCGTTCCCTTTCCGACAGGCCGGGAACGGTGAGCAGGTCACCGGTCGACAGCGCCGCCGACACCACCACACCCCGATCAACCCCGACCACCACATCATTGCCCGGTGCGGGGACCGGGGTGGGGATGACGGCGAACGCGACAAACCAGCGCCCGGCCGCATCCCGCACCACCCGAAACGACTTCGCCTCCGCCGGGACCGTACGCGACCACCGGAACGCCACCCAGCCCACCTTGGGCACCCAGACCTGCCCGGCGTTGCGCGAGACTCGGCGCACGTCCCACGCCTTGCCGCGCACCCCGACGATGCGGAACCCCTCATCCCGCCCCGCCTTCCGCCACGTCGGCCTGCGGTGGGTGCCGGCGAAGAAGTTCGCCATCGCCATCGCGTGATCCTTGAGCGCCTGCTGCTGAACGGTCACCGACCCCGCCGCCAGCCACCCGAACTCCGCCCGCGCCTCGGTCAACTGACGGCACCGCTCCGTGAACCCTGGCGCGCTCTTACGGCCGGGACGCCACCAGCCCTGCTGCTCCACCGCCAGGTTCCACACGAAACGGGCCTGAGCACAGTGCTCTAACAGCATCGCTTCCTGCGAGGGTGTGGGGCACAGCCGGTACCGCGACATACGAACAGACTATCGACCCACACCGACAGAACAGGAACAACAATGCATCCCGCCCCCGAAGGACCGGGCATCCACGCAGTAGGCATCAGATGAACCTCAGCGTTGCCTCGATCGATGACCTTTCCGACCGCATCACCGCGGTCTCCGCCGCGCATGGGGAGCAGTTCCCCGGCCCGGCCGAGGGCCGCCAGCCCGTGCACACCGTTTATGTGCCCGCGGACCGCTTCTCCCGTACGACCCCGGCCGACTTCGGCAAGGAGGCGCTGCGGCTTTTCAACAACCACACGCCGGGGGCCGGGTCGTTCGGGTCGATGTTCGGCATCGACCCGGAACTCGCGGGCACGGTACGGGAACGGGTGGCGGCCAAGCTGGCGGCCGACCCGATCGAGGACCTGCGGATCGACTTCGAGGACGGGTACGGCGCCAGGTCCGACGCCGAAGAGGACGACCACGTCATGCAGGTCGTCGAGGCGGTCGCCGCCGCGTACCAGGTCAAGGAGCTCCCGCACTTCTGGGGCATCCGGGTGAAGTCCTTCGCCGATGGTGGGCACGAGCGCAGCCTGCGAACCCTCGACGGGTTCCTCACCTCGCTGCGCGACCGCCTCGGCCGGCTGCCCGGCGGGTTCGTGATCACCTTCCCGAAGGTGGTCATGCCCGAGCACGTCGGGATCTTCGCCGAGTACCTGGACCGGCTGGAGACCTCGCTCGGGCTGCCGAACGGCATCCTCCGGTTCGAGGTGCAGGTCGAGACCACCGAGGCGATCATCAACCATCGCGGTGAGATCGGGCTGCGCGCCATCGTCGAGGCCGGGGCCGGCCGCATCTCGGCCGCGCACTTCGGGGTCTTCGACTACACGGCCGCGGTCGGGCTGCCCCCCGAACAGCAGCGGCTCGACCACCCGGCGTGCGACTTCGCCCGCCACGTCATGCAGGTCACCCTGGCCGGTACGGGCATCCGCCTGTCGGACGGCTCCAGCAACGTGGTGCCCCGCAACGACGGCTCCGACGAGGTCAACCGGACCTGGCACGTGCACTCCGCGCAGGTGAAGCACTCCCTCAAGAACGGCTTCTACCAGGGCTGGGACATGCACCCCGCGCACCTGCCGAGCCGGTACGCCACGGTCTACTCCTTCCACCTCACCGACGTGGACGACGTCATCGGCCGGGTCCGCGCCTGGCGCGAGCAGGCCGCCGGCCAGCCGAACGGCGTCCTCGACGAGCCCGCCACCATCAAGGCCCTCACCGCCCGCCTCCAGCGCGCCGTCGACTGCGGCGCCCTCGACCCCACCGCCCTGCCTTCCACCACGTGATCACGAGGCTTCCCCAGCAGGGTCGGTCAGGGCGGCGAGGTCGGCGGGGGTGTCGATGTCGTCGGGGGCGGCCACGTCGTCGCACGGCACCTCGGTCACCAGGTCCGGGTGGGCCCGCAGGAACGCGCGGGCCCCGGTGTCGCCGACGGCCATCGCGGCGACCCCTTCGAAGTGCTCCGTCGCGATGAGGACCGGGTTGCGCGGCCGGCCGCGGTAGGTCGCCACCGCGATCCGCGCACCCGCGTCGTACGCCCCGATCAGCCGGCGTACCGCCTCGGCGCTCACCCGGGGCTGGTCGACCAGCGCGACCACGACCGCCGGGCATGAGGGCGGCAGTGCGGCGAGCCCGGCGCGCAGCGACGAGCCCATCCCGGACCGCCAGTCCGCGTTGGGCACCACGACGCCGCCGATGACCTCGATCGAGGCGGCGCCCGTGACGACGAGCACCGGCGAGCAGCCCGCCGAACGGAGCACGCGCAGCCCGCGATCCACCAGGCGCTCGCCGCCGAACTCCACGAGCGCCTTGGGCCGCCCGAACCGGCGGCCCTCCCCTGCGGCCAGCAGCATCCCGGCCACGTGCTCCCCGAAGGTCATCCTCCGACCCTAACCGGATAGGTGCGCGGCGATCAGACCTCAGTGAGCAACACGGGGACCGGGCGCCTGAGCCGCAGAGCGCAGTGCACCAGCAGGGTGAGCGACAGAACCGGTGCGAGCAGGAACGCGGAGCGCAGACCACCCGTGTCGGCGAGGGCACCGAGGAGCACCGGCGCAGAGCCGGCGGCGACCCCGGAGGCGAGGGCCCCCCTGGCCGCCGCCCGGTCGGGTTGCGAGGGCCAGACGGCGAGCGCCTGTCCCAGCGCGACCGGGTACAGCAGTGCGACCCCGAGACCGGTCGCGACCAGCCCGGCGATCGTCACGATGGGATTCATCGCCGACCAGAAGAAGCCGAAGCCTACGGTCGCCAGGCCAGCCGCAAGGGCCAGCAGCCGCGCAGGGGCCGGCACGAGCCGGGTCGCCGGGCCGACCGAGATCCGGCCTGCGGCCATCCCGAGGACGAAGGCCGCAGCCCCGAAGGTCGCCGCGCCGGAGCTGAACCCGCCGTCGGTGCGCAGGTAGTCCACCGCGAAGAAGAGCACCGAGAACTCGATCCCCACCGACAGCACCAAATCCACCCACCAGCCGAGAAAGGCCCTCGGCGCCCGCCCGGCACTGGCCACCTCGACGGCATCGGGAATCCGCGCGGGCCGCAGCGGACCTGCGAGCAGGACGGCGAGGGCGAGCACCGGGACGACCAGGTAACCGGTCCGCCAGCCCAGGCCGGTGGCGAGCGCCGCCCCGATGAGCAGCGGCGCGAGCACGGCGGCCGTACTGCCCAGCGCGTTGGCCTCGCCGATGGCCACGGTGGCGCCCGCACCGTGCTCGGCCCGCAGCCTTGCGGGCACCAGTTGCACCAGGGCCGCGCCACCGAACCCGAAGATGAGGGCTCCGCCGCCGCTGACCAGCGGGATCGCGCCCAGTGCGAGGACCACCGCCCCACCGACCAGCGCGGTCAGCGCGACCGGCAGCGCCCAGGAGCCGAGCACCCGGGCCAGGTGATGCCCGGCGACCCCCACGACCACCAGTCCGAGGGCGAACGCGGACGGGTAGAGCCCGACCTCGAACCGGCTCAGCCCGAACTCGGTACGGAGCTCCGGCTGGATCGTTCCAAGACCGGTCAGCAGATAGCCGAGGCAGCCGATCGTCGCGTACACGCCGAGCGTGTCCCAGCTTCTTCTCACCCGTACACTCCCTATTATCCTCGCGAGGCGAGCATAATCGTTGTGTCCAGGGATGTCACCATGCAATCGATGGCTCATCGGGCTCAGGCCCTGCGCATGCAGGGCGCGCTGGCCGTGCTCAGGCACGTGCACGCACACCCCGGCGTGACCCGCGCGGAACTGACCCGGGCGCTGGGGCTCAGCAGCGGCTCGGCCGCCGAGATCACAGCCCGGCTCAAGGTACTGCGCCTGGTCGAGGAGACCGAGGCGCCCGCCACCGGCGGACGGGGCCGTCCGTCACCGGTCCTGACAGCCCACCCGGACGGCCCGGTGATCTGCGCGGTGGACATCGGTCACGAGAGCTGGCGGGTCGCCACGGTCGAGCTCGGCGGGCGGCTGGTCGGCGACGTCTCCGGCAGGCACGCCGACCGGGCCGCCGGCGCGGTGCTCGACGCGGTCCGGCAACCGATACCCCAGGCCGATCGGCGGCTGCGGGCGGTCTCGGTGGCGGTGGCCGGCAGCGTGCAGGGCACCCGGATCGTGCAGGCGGCGACTCTGGGGTGGCGGGACGTCGATCTCGCCGTGCTGCGCCCCGATCCCGGCGTGCCGCTGCTCGTCGGCAACGACGCGTCCCTCGCCGGTCTCGCGGAGGCCAGGCGGGGTGCCGGGTTCGACACCAAGGTCGTACTCCATCTCACCGTCGAGGTCGGGCTCGGCGGCATCCTCGTCGTCGACGGCCGGCCGATGACCGGCGCCACCGGCGCAGGCGGCGAGTTCGGGCACCTGCCGTTCGGCGACCGCGAACGTCAATGCCCGTGCGGAGCCCGAGGCTGCTGGGATCTGGAGGTCGACGGGCGCGCGATGGCCCGCGATCTCGGCCTGCCCGAACCACGGGACCCGCGCACTGAGGCCGACCGGATCCTACGGTCCGCGGACGCCGCGCACCGGGCCGCGGTGACGAGAGTCGCGACCACCCTGGGCCGGGGCATCGGCGGCCTCGTCAACGCGCTCGACCCCGACCTCGTGACGCTGTCCGGGCTGGCGCGCTCGTTCCTCGCCGAGGTGCCCGAGGCCCTGCACGCGGGATATACCGACGGCCTGATGAGTTTCCGGAGAGCCGCACCGCCGCCGCTGCGGCCGTCCGCGCTCGGGGATCAGGGACCGGTCATCGGCGCCGCCGAGGTGGCGTTCGACGCGCTCCTCACCGAGGAGGGGCTGGCCGCCTGGGAGTGAATGCGGCCGTCGGTCTCGGTGAGCGGCCGCCCCGAGCCGCCCCAGCGGAGCTGGATCAGCTCGGCGGCGATCGACACCGCGGTCTCCTCGGGCGTACGGGCACCCAGGTCCAGGCCGATCGGGGACCGCAACCGGGCCAGCTCCGCCTCGGACACGCCCGCCTCGCGCAGCCGTTCGAGCCGGTCCTCATGCGTACGGCGGGATCCCATCGCGCCGATGTACCCGGCGGGGGTACGCAGCGCCACCTCCAGGAGCGGCACGTCGAACTTGGGGTCGTGGGTGAGGACGCAGATCACCGTCCGCTCGTCCACCTCCACCTCGGCCAGGAACTTGTGCGGCCACTTGACCACGACCTCGTCGGCCTCCGGGAACCGCTTGGACGTCGCGAAGACCGGCCGGGCGTCGCAGACCGTCACGTGGTAGCCGAGGAACTTGCCCTCCCTGGCCACGGCGGCGGCGAAGTCGATCGCGCCGAACACCAGCATCCGCGGCGGCGGGGCGAACGAGTGCACGAAGACGGTCAGTTCATCGAGCCGCCGCTCCCCGTGGCTCCCGTAGTGCCGCTGCCCGGTCAGCCCCTGCGCGAGCATCCCGCGTACGTCGTCGTCGATCGCGTCGTCGAGGCGTGCCACCCCCAGCGAGCCGGATGCCCGATCGGGCCAGATCACCCGGCGGGCCCCGAGAGTGCCGGGTCCGCCGATGACCGTCGCCACCGCGACCGGCTCCCGCCGTCCGATCGCCGCGGCGACCTCGGCGAACTCGGGGAAGGTCAGCGCGTCGACCGGTTCGACCAGTACGTCCAGGATGCCGCCGCAGGTGAGCCCGACGGCGAACGCGTCGTCGTCACTGACCCCGTACCGCTGCAGAACCGGCAGGCCGGTTCCGAGCACGGTCTGCGCCAGGTCGTAGACGGCTCCCTCGACGCAGCCCCCCGAGACGCTGCCGGAGACCTCGCCGGAGGCCGACACGGCCATCGCCGCGCCCGGCTGGCGGGGGGCGCTGTGGAAGGTGTGCACGACGGTTGCGAGCCCGAACGGCTCCCCGGACTCGTACCACTTCACCAGGTCGTCGAGTACGTCACGCACGTCCGATCACCTCTGCCAATCTCTCCAGCGCGCCGAGGCTGTGCCCCTCGACGAAGTCGTCGACGGCCGGCAGCGCCGCCGCCATCCCGGCCGTCAGCGGTTCGTACCCCGGCCTGGCCTTGTGCGGATTGGCCCACACCACGCGGTGCGCGAGCCGCCGCAGCCGGACCATCTGCTCGCCGAGCAGGGCGGCGTCGCCGCGCTCCCAGCCATCGGAGGCGATCACCACGACCGCTCCCCTGGCCAGCCCGCGCTGCCCGAAGCGGTCGAGGAACTCCTTCAGCTCCTCGCCGAGCCGGGTCCCGCCGCTCCAGTCCGGGATGGCCACCGACACCGCCGTCATCGCGGTGTCGGAGTCGCGGTGCCGCAGGTCGAGGGTGAGCCGGGTGAGCCTGGTCCCGATGCTGAAGACCTCGGTGCTGCGCGGTGCCGACCGTACGACCGCATGGGCGAACCGGAGCAGGGCGTCCGCGTAGGGCGCCATGGAACCGCTCACGTCCACCAGGAGCACGACGCGGCGCGGCCGGTGGGTGTGGGTGCGGTGATGCAGCCGGGAGATCTCGCCGCCCCTTTGCAGGACGGCACGGATCGTACGGTGCGGATCGAGGCGGCCCGAAGTCGCGGGCGCGAACCGGCGGGACCGGCGCTGTGCGGCCGACGCGGCGAGCAGCGCGATCAGCCGGTGCACCTCGGCCCGTTCGGCGGCGCTGAGCCGGGCGACGTCCCGGTTGCGCAGCACCTCCGTCGCGCTCGCCATGGTGACCCGCACGTCTGAGGACTCCCCGCTCTGCGTCCCCTCGGACGGCATGGCGGCGCTCTGCATGATCACGACGGGCGGCGGCTGGCGGCGGCCCGGGCGCGGCGTCTCCCCGGCGAAGTACGCGGCGAAGCACCGGTCGTAGCGGGTCAGGTCGTCGGGGTCGGCGCAGAGCGTCAGCCGCCCCGCCCAGTAGACGTCCGAAGGATCGAGTACGTCCAGGTGGTCGAGCGCCCGGACCATGGTCTGCAGGCGCTGCGCGTCCGCGCCGACCCCGGCCGCCCGGAGCGTCCGTGCGAAGCCGACGAGTGTCGCGGTCACGTCCCGCATTCATCCTCCGTTGAGCAGCGACGCGAGGCCCTTGGCGACGACCTTCTGCTGGTCCTCGCGGTACTTCAGCACCGCGCCCAGAGTGACCGCGGCCGTCTCCGGATCGAGCTCGCGGACGCCCAGCGCGACGAGCGCCTCGGTCCAGTCCAGGCTCTCGGCGACCCCCGGCGGTTTCAGCAGATCCTCGGCCCGCAACCCCTGCGCGGCCGCGGCGACCTGGCGGGCCAGCCGCTCGGCCACGTCGGGGAGCCGCCGCCGGATGATGGCCACCTCCCGGTCATAGGACGGGTGCTCCAGCCAGTGGTAGAGGCAGCGCCGCTTGAGCGCGTCGTGCACCTCCCGGGTCCGGTTGGAGGTGACCACGACGACCGGGGGCTCCTCGGCGTGGATGGTGCCGAGTTCGGGGATCGAGATGGTGAAGTCGCTGAGCACCTCCAGCAGGAACGCCTCGAACTCGTCGTCGGCCCGGTCCACCTCGTCGATCAACAGCACGCACCGGGTCTCCAGCGCCTGAAGCAGCGGCCGGGCGATCAGGAACCGGCGGTCGTAGATCTCGGCCTCCAGCCTGGCCACGTCCGAGATGCCCGCGGCCTCGGCCGCCCGCAGGTGCAGCAGCTGGCGCGGGAAGTCCCAGTCATAGAGGGCCTGCGCGGCGTCGAGCCCCTCGTAGCACTGCAACCGGATCAGCGGCGCGCCCAGGACCAGTGCGAGCGTCTTGGCCAGCGCCGTCTTGCCGACCCCGGCGCCGCCTTCGAGGAACAGCGGCCTGCGCATCCGCAGCCCGAGGAAACCCGCGGTGGCGAGCCCTTCGTCGGCCAGGTAACCGTGCCCTTCAAGCAGGGTCGCCAGGGTTGCGGGCGAATCGACGTCCTGCGCCAGGATCGGTGCGGTCTGCATCACATCCACAGGCTACGTCCCAGCCGATCCCTTGGTTCAGCCCCGCACATTTCCTATGAATTTGGTTGACTTTATAGGGAAATGTGCCGACGATCGAGGTCATGGACTCTGATCTCACCCGGCGCGCCGCGTTCCGCACCTTCGCCGCGGCCGGTCTGGGAGTGGCGGGGGCCGCCGGCCTGAGCGGGCGCGCCCAGGCCGGCACCGGCACCGGCACCCCGATCGTGAAGCCGACACCGCCGGAACTGTTCACCTTGTACGGGTCGAACGCGGAGATGAAGTGGGAGGCGATGGCCGGTCAGGGGTACCTCACCCCGATCGACCGGTTCTTCGTCCGCGACCACACCCGTACCCCGCTCATCGACGCGTCCACCTGGCGGCTCACGCTGTGGGGCTCCGGGCTGCGCGGCTCCCCCGTCGAGTTCTCCTACCAGGATCTGCTCGCGCTGCCGTCCGAGACGCGGACCGCGTTCATCGAGTGCACCGGGAACGGCCGCAGCTTCTACACCTCCCAGCAGGGGCAGACGGTGACCGGCACCCCGTGGAAGCTCGGCGGGATCGGGGTTGCGTGCTGGCGGGGCGTACGGCTGGCCACGGTACTCGAACGTGCCGGTCTCACCCGGCACGCCGTGGATCTGTTGCCGCGCGGGCTGGACGACGAGTACATCGCCGGCGGCGTGAACCTGGGCCGGGTACGCCGGCCGTTGCCGGTGGCCAAGGCCCTCGACGACGTTCTGCTGGCGTACGAGATGAACGGGCAGCCGCTGCCGCCCGACCATGGTTTTCCGGTACGGCTCGTGGTGCCGTCGTGGGTGGGCATCGCCTCCATCAAGTGGGTCGGCGACATCCAGGTCTCCGACCAGCCGCTGTCCTCACCGTGGAACACCCAGTACTACCGGATGTTCGGCCCCGGCTATCCGCCCGGCGGCGGTGCGCCGCTCACCTCCCAGGTCACCAAGAGCGCCTTCGAACTTCCTTGGGACGCGACGCTCGCCGCCGGTCGCAGTCATGTGCTGCGCGGACGATCCTGGTCGGGCAACAGCCGTATCCGGCAAGTGGAGGTCAGCGCCGACGGTGGAAGCAGCTGGCACCGGGCGCACCGGCAGGGCCCGCAGGCGCCCGACGCCTGGCTGCCCTGGGAGTTCCGCTGGCGGCCCGCCACGCGGGGGTCCTACGAGCTCCTGGCGCGGGCCACCGACGAGACCGGCACGCCCCAGCCGGACCAGGCCCCGTACAACACGCTCGGCTATCTCTTCGGGGCGGTGGTCCGTCACCCGGTCACCGTGACCTGAAAACGCCCTACCCGAGATCTCATGAGGAGCCACCATGGCGCTGTGGAAGCCAGACCCGACCTTCTATCCCTCCCCTCGCGACGCGGTTTCCGCGCCGCCGGAGAAACTCGCCTACGTCGCGGCGTTCGACCGTGCCGCGGCCAAGCCCGACGCCATCGCGGTGCTCGACACCGACCCCGCCTCCCCGTCCTACGGTGAGGTCGTCGGCTGGACCAGCTCCCGTATGTCGGCGACGAGCTGCACCACTTCGGCTGGAACGCCTGCTCCAGCGCGCTCTGCCCCGGGTCGCCGCACCCACACGTGGAGCGCCGCTACCTGATCGTGCCGGGACTGCGCTCGTCGCGCATCTACGTCATCGATACCAAGGAGCAGCCGACCGCGCCGCAGATCATCAAGGTGATCGAGCCCGAGGAACTGGCCAAGCGCGCGGGCTACTCCCGCCCGCACACGGTGCACTGCGGGCCCGAGGGGCTCTACGTCTCGGCGCTCGGCGGCGCCAATGGCGCGGACGGACCGGGAGGAATCGCGCTGCTTGACCGCACCTCGTTCGAGGTGCTCGGCCGCTGGGAGGGTCCGAACCGTTCGACCCGGTGGAGGCCGGCTCGGTGCGGATCGGCGGCATCGTGGACCGCGCCCCGCACCCGGCCCGCCCGGACCTGCCGCTGGCGGGCGGCCCGCAGATGGTCGAGGTCAGCCGCGACGGCTCCTGCGTCTATGTGACCAACTCGCTGTACGGCGCGTGGGACGACCAGTTCTACCCCGACGGCGTCGGCGCCTGGATGGCCAAGCTCGACTCCACCCCCGAGCCCTTCACCTTCGACGAGCGCTTCTTCCCGCACGGCGACGCCTTCCGCGGTCTCCGCCCGCACCAGACCCGCCTGGAGGGCGGCGACGCCTCCTCTGACTCCTACCGCTACCCATGACCGTTGACCCGTGGCGTTTACCGCACCGTTTACCCCGGGGGTGCGGGAAAAGCCACGACTCAACGCATAGGAGGCCGGGGTGGCGGGCGGGTCGGTGGCGGCGGTAGTGGCGCGCGGGGCGAGAAAGGAAGAGCCTCGTGTTGGG
>JAOPYM010000083.1 GCA_025964615.1 Actinomycetes bacterium | reverse complement strand
TGACTCGTGGCGTTTCCCGCACCCGATGTGCAAACGGTGCGGGAAACGCCACGAGTCAACGAACAAGATCACGCCCCTGGGGACGTGATCTTGTGGGTCGCGGCGGGGATGGAGCGGGCTGTCAGTGGCCGTGCTCCTTGGCTCGCTTGTACGAGCGCTCGATCTCGACCTCGGCCTCGACACGTCCGACCCAGGACGCGCCCTCGACCGACTTGCCGGGCTCAAGGTCCTTGTAGACCTCGAAGAAGTGCTGGATCTCCAGCCGGTCGAACTCCGGTACGTGGTGGATGTCACGCAGGTGCTCCTGGCGCGGGTCCGTGGACGGCACGCACAGCACCTTGTCGTCACCTCCGGCCTCGTCGGTCATCCGGAACATGCCGACGGCCCGGCACTTGATCAGGCAGCCGGGGAAGGTCGGCTCCTGAAGCAGGACCAGGGCATCCAGCGGATCGCCGTCCTCGCCTAGGGTGTCCTCGACGAACCCGTAGTCGGCCGGGTACTGGGTCGAGGTGAAGAGCAGGCGGTCCAGCCGGATCCGGCCGGTCGCGTGATCCATCTCGTACTTGTTGCGCTGTCCCTTGGGGATCTCGATCGTGACGTCAAATTCCACTATGTCCTCCGCTCCCCGCGCGGTCGATGATTTGTCTCAATCTTGAGGGGTTTACGAGGGTCTCGCCCCCGCAGACCAGCTGTTGCCGTATATAAGGATGTCGCACGCCAGGAGTGCTGGTCGGCGAGAGGGGGCTGTCAGATGCCGAGACGTGATCCCATCATGGCCGCCATCACACTGTTTCTCCTTAATGTCTTTACTGTGGCCGCGGCCGGGGCAGTGGTCAAACTCACACCGCAGCGGGAGCTCGAGCCGCGCGCAGCCGCGGTCGCGGACCGTTGGCTGGTCCAGGCCGGCAACCTCGCCGACGATGTCGCCGCCGCCCCCCTACCCGGCAGCGGGACGCTCGCCGCCAAGCTGACCGGCCTGCTCACCGCCAACGTCAACGCGGTGGTGGTCGATGCCGTCACCCGCCGTTCGCTGTTCGACCAGCGCGGCGGGGTCGGCATGGTGCCCGCCTCCACCACCAAGCTGGCCACCTCCACCGCGGTGCTGTCCGCGCTGGGCCCCGACCACCGGCTCACCACCAAGGTCGTACGGTCCGCCGCCGGCATCGTCCTCGTCGGCGGCGGCGACCCCACGCTCGCGGGGCCTTCCGCGCAGCTCACCGGCGTCTACCCGAGGCCCGCCTCGCTGGTCGACCTGGCCAGGCAGACCGTGGCCGCGCTGAAGATGGCGGGCACGACCCACGTCAGGCTCGACTACGACACCTCGCTGTTCCAGAGCGTCCGCAGCGCCCAGGGCTGGAAGCCCAACTACCAGACCGACGGCGAGACCGCCCAGGTCTCCGCGCTGACGATCGACGAGGGCCGGGTCGTACCCGGGACCATCGAGGCCGCGCAGCGGGTGCCCGACCCGCCCGCCGCCGCCGCCAAGGCCTTCGGCCAGCTGCTCCAGCGGTACGGGATCACCGTGCAGAAGGGCACGAAGGTCACAGCCGCCACAAGCGCGCCGCAGCTCGCCGCCGTACAGTCGCCGACCATCGCCGACCTCGTCGAGAAACTGCTGACCAACAGCGACAACGACCTCGCCGAGGCGATGGCCAGGCAGGTCGCCGTCAAGCTCCACCTCACCGCCGACTTCAACGGCGGCGCCCAGGGCGTGCACCAGGTCCTGGCCGGACTCGGCCTGGCCCAGGGGGTGCAGACCTACGACGGCAGCGGCCTGTCCACCAAGAACCGCATCACCCCCATCGCCCTGGCCCGGCTGATCTCGGCCGCCGCGTCGAGCGCCCATCCCGAGCTCCGCGCAGTGATCACCGGGATGCCCATCGCCGGGTTCTCCGGCACGCTCGCCGGCCGGTACCTGACCGCCGGCACGCAGAGCGGCGCCGGGTACGTGCGGGCCAAGACCGGGACCCTCGACCAGGTGAACACCCTCGCCGGCCTCGCGTACGACTCGGACGGCCGGCTGCTCGCCTTCGCGTTCATGGCCAACAAGGTCGCCGACCCGGCCGCCGCGCTGAGCACGCTCGACCGGCTCGCCACCATCCTGACCACCTGCGGTTGCCACTGACCAGGGAGAAATCCCACCGGGTCGATCGTTGCTCTGAGGGAAGGCTCTACCGTGGAGTCAACCGGCGAGTGGAGCTGAGCGACATGAGTCAGATGATCGACTGGAACACGGCGGTGCAGACCGGTATCCGGCTGGTCCGCCCCGGGCCCGCGGTCAGCCCGGAGGACGCATACCAGATCGTCGCCGAACTTCGGGAGCTGTCCGGCCAGGCGCAGGGGCACGTTCGGGACTTCACCGGAATGGACGGGGCGCTCGACCCGTCCCCGGCGGTGGTCGTGGACCGCCCGGACTGGATCAGGGCCAACGTGGACGGCTTCAAGGTCGTACTGGAACCCCTCATGGAGCAACTGTCGGCCAAGCGCGGCGCCGGGCTGCTCGGCAGCGGCGCGGTCGCGCAGGCAGTCGGCTCCCGGGTCACCGGCATGCAGGTCGGCGCGATCCTCGCCTACATGGCCAGCCGGGTGCTCGGGCAGTACGAGCTGTTCCTGCCGCCGGACCCGACCGGGCACGCGCCCACCGGGCGGCTCACCCTGGTGGCGCCCAACATCATGCACGTCGAGCAGGAACTCGGCGTCGACTCGCACGACTTCCGGCTGTGGGTCTGCCTGCACGAGGAGACCCACCGGGCACAGTTCGCCTCCGTGCCGTGGCTGCGGCCGTACGTGCAGGAGCAGATGACCGCCTTCCTGCTCGCCTCCGACCTCGACCCGGGCGTGATGCTGGAGCGGCTCAAGGACGCCGCCGACGCGGTCGCCGACATGGTAAGGGGCGGGGACTCGAGCCTGATCGACGCCATCCAGTCGCCCGAGCAGCGGAAGATCCTGGACCGCCTCACCGCCGTGATGACGCTGGTCGAGGGGCATGGCGACTTCGTCATGGACGCGGTCGGCCCCGAGGTCGTCCCCTCCGTGGCGCACATCCGATCCCGCTTCCAGGGCCGGCGCGACGGCGGCTCCCGCCTCGACAAGACGATCCGCCGCCTCCTCGGCGTCGACCTCAAGATGAAGCAGTACGCCGAGGGTTCCAGCTTCGTCCGCCACGTCGTCGCGAAGGTCGGCATGGACGGCTTCAACCAGGTCTGGACCGCCCCCGGCACCCTCCCCACCCACGACGAGATCAAGGACCCCGCGCGGTGGATCGCCCGCGTCGTCGGTACCCCTGAGCTCCCCGCAGCCCGGTGATAGGTCTCCGGCGTCACGATCGGCGAAGGTGATGGGACCGGATCCGGCGGTTGCGGCGGTACGGGTTCGGGTGCGGGGGGTCCTGGGGGGGCTGGAGCCGGGGAGCGCGGTGCTCGTGGCGTGCAGTGGGGGGGCGGACTCGCTGGCGCTGGCCGGGGCGCTCGCGTTCGAGGCCGCCCGATCCGGGCACCGTGCGGGCGGGCTGAGCGTCGACCACGGCCTGCAGGACGGCTCCGCGGAGCGCGCCCGCACGGTGGTGCGGACCCTCGAAGGGCTCGGCCTCGCACCCGCCGAGACGCTCACGGTCCAGGTGGGCGTGCGGGGCGGGCCCGAGGCCGCAGCCAGACAGGCCCGGTACGAGGCCCTCGGTGAGGCCGCCGCGCGCCTCGACGCGACCGTCCTGCTCGGGCACACCCTGGACGACCAGGCGGAGACGGTGCTCCTCGGGCTGGCCAGGGGATCGGGCGCCCGCTCCCTGGCGGGCATGCCTGCGAGCAAGGGCCCGTACCGCCGCCCGCTGCTCGACCTGGACCGGGCCACCGTCCGGCGGGCCTGCCTGGCCATGGGCCTGGAGCCGTGGGACGACCCGCACAACGACGACCCCTCGTACGCCAGGGTCCGGGTCCGGCACGAGGCACTGCCCGTCCTGGAGCGGGTCCTGGGACCGGGGATCGCCCGCGCCCTCGCCCGCAGCGCGGCACAGCTCCGGGCGGACGCGGACGCCCTCGACGACCTCGCAGAGCGGTACCTGGCGGGGCAGGACGTGAGAGACATCACAACCGAAGGCCTGGCGGAACTGCCGGGGGCGGTCCGGACACGGGTACTGCGCCGGCTCGCGGTGGCAGCCGGAAGCCCGCCCGGGGCGCTGGCGGCGGTACATATCGACGAGGTTGACCGGCTGGTCACCGCGTGGCACGGGCAGCT
>JAOPYM010000082.1 GCA_025964615.1 Actinomycetes bacterium | reverse complement strand
GGCCGCAGCCGCCGTACGGCGCACCGCCGCCGTTCGGCGGCGGGCCGGGTGGTTACCCGCCGCCGTACAACCGGCCGCCGAACCAGCGGTACGCCTTCCCGGCGCGCCCCGTCGCGCGCCGCCGCTCGGGCGCGGGTGTGGTCGCCGGGATTCTGGGCGGCCTCGCGTTCCTCTTCGTGGTCGCGATCGTCGGACTGTCCGCCCTCGCGCACAGCGCCGCGCCCCCCACCGTCTCCAGCGCCGGCACCTCGACCGGAGGCGGGACCGGGACGGCGACCGGGAGCGGCGGTACGGGGTCCGGCACCGATGGCGGCGGCCCCTCGGGCGCAACGACGTCGCTCGGCGATCCCCCCACCACCAACAGCCCGCTCTACGGCACCGGCGGACTCGTCCAGGTCGGCTGCCGGCTGCCGCGAATCGCCCCGAACAGCACCTCCATGGGCCACTTCATGAACACCCTGTCGGACTGCCTGGACGCCGCCTGGTCCAGGCAGTTCAAACAGGCAGGTCTGTCCTTCTCCCCGCCGCAGCGGGCGTTCTGGACCTCGCCGGGTGGCAGCCCGTGCGGGTCCTACCCGGCGCCAGGGGCCTCGGCGTTCTACTGCAGCAGCAACAACACGATGTACATCGGCCTGAGCGACATCATCAAGACCTCGGCGAACACGCCGCTGACGCACTTCGCCGTCTACGCGGGCGTGGTCGCACACGAGTACGGCCACCATGCCCAGGACCAGGCCGGGATCCTCGCCGCCGGGGGCCAGCAGGAGGCGAACGCGCCCGACCGGGCATCTCGCCTCGAGCTGAACCGCCGCTTGGAGCTGCAGGCGCAGTGCTTCTCCGGGATGTTCCTCGGAACCGAGCGCGCCTCCCTGGGCCTGACCCGCCAGCAGTTCAAATGGCTGGTGACCGACAGCTACTACCGTGGCGACGACCGGCAGCAGCCCGCCTTGGACAGGCACGACCACGGCATCAGCAGGGACTACGCGGGCTGGATGAACCAGGGGTACCAGGTCGGCACGCTGCCGGGCTGCAACACCTGGCGAGCGAGAGCGGCCGACGTAAGGTAGACGGCGGTGGCGGCGTTGCATCTTCTTGCAACACCTGCAAGCACTTGCAGCCTCTCGGTCGACCGGCAAATACCCAGATTCCTGGCGCTACCTGCGCACTCAGAGAAATCTCGGTAACAGCTTGGCCACGATGGTCTTGAAAGTTTCTGCAAGTGGTTCACATTCTTGCAACACGTTGCTAACGTCCCCGTTCAAGTCGCCCACATCCTGACATGTGGGGACAGGTCTGGGGCCGGGAGACGGCCCCCGAATAGGAGGACCGATGCGGCGCACCCCCCTGGTCGGCGGCCTGATCGCCGGCCTGGCGCTCACCCTCGTGGCTTGCGGCAGTAGTAGCACCACCAAGACCACCACCACGACGGGAACCCTCGCCGGCCGCGGCCCGATCACCTTCGCGACCGGCAAGGACCTGTCGGGCAACATGCAGCACCAGGTCGACGTCTGGAACGCGGCACACCCGTCAGAGAAGGTCACGATCACCGAGCTGCCCGCGGACGCGGACGGCCAACGCCAGCAGATGATCCAGAACGCGACGACCAAGTCCGACGCGTACACCATCCTCAACCTCGACGTCGTCTGGACCTCGGAGTTCGCCGCCCACCAGTGGCTCGCGCAGCTGCCGCAGAGCCAGTTCGACCTGTCCGGCTTCCTCAAGCCCACCATCTCGACCGGGCAGTACCGGGGCAAGCTGTACGCGATCCCGTCCGCGTCCGACGGCGGCCTGCTGTACTACCGCAAGGACCTGATGGACAAGGCGGGCATCACCACGCCCCCCGCCACCTGGGCCGAGATGTTCGCCGACTGCGACAAGCTCAAGAAGCTCCCCGAGGCCGCGACCGCGGGCTGCTACGCCGGTCAGCTCGACAAGTACGAGGGCCTGACCGTCAACGCGTCCGAGGCCATCAACGGCGCCGGTGGTGTCGTGGTGGACGACAGCGGCAAGCCGAACGTCAACACCCCGGCCGCCAAGGCGGGCCTGGACGTCCTGGTCCAGGCGGTCCAGAAGGGCTACATCCCCAAGGCGGCCCTGACCTACAAGGAGGAGGACGGCCGGCTCGCCTTCCAGGCCGGCAAGCTGCTGTTCCACCGCCAGTGGCCCTACCAGTACTCGCTGGCCAACAAGACCGACGGCTCCTCCAAGGTGGCCGGCAAGTTCGCGGTCGCCCCGCTGCCCGGCCTGAGCGGTCCCGGTGCCTCCACCCTCGGCGGCCATGACCTGGCCATCTCGGCCTTCGCCAAGAACAAGGCCACCGCCGCCGACTTCATCAAGTACTTCACCGGCGAGGCGACTCAGCGGGCCAACCTCATCGCCACCTCGCAGGCCCCGACCATCGCCTCGCTCTACGACGACCCGGCACTGGTCAAGCAGTTCCCGTACCTGACCGCGCTGAAGGCCTCCATCCTCAACGCCAAGTCCCGCCCGCTGGTGGTCCAGTACGGCGACGTGACCGCCGCCATCCAGGAGGCCGCGTACGCCGCCATCGCCGGCACCAAGACCACCGACCAGGCCCTCACGGACCTGCAGACCAAGCTCAGCGCACTGATCAAGTGACCACCCTGACCACCGAGTCCCCCGCCGGCGCCTCGGCGCCGGCGGGGCGGCGGCACCGCGACGTGCAGGGGACGGGCCGGCTGGCCGTCCTGCTGCTCTCTCCGACCTTCCTGGTTCTCGGCCTGGTCGTCGGCTATCCGGTCCTCGCCGGTTTCCGGGAGTCGCTGTACACGACCGGGCAGTCACTGGACGCCAACGGCTTCGTGGTGCAAGGCAGCCAGTTCGTCGGCCTGGACAACTACACGGCGATCTTCCACGGCGACCGCGCGACGGCGTTCTGGAACGCCTTCTTCAACACCACGTTCTTCACGGTGGTCACGGTGACGCTGGAGACCCTCATCGGGGTCGGCATGGCGCTCATCATGCACCATGCGTTCCGGGGCCGGGCGGTGGTACGGGCCAGCATCCTGGTGCCGTGGGCGCTGCCGACCGCGATCTCGGGCCTGCTCTGGCGCTGGATCTTCCAGGCCGACGGGGTGGCCAACGCGATCCTGCACCACCAGGTGCTGTGGACGGCGGACGGGAACCAGTCGAAGGTCGCCGTGATCATCGCCGAGACCTGGAAGACCTCGCCGTTCATCGGGCTGCTGGTGCTCGCCGGCCTGCAGATGATCCCGCAGGAGGTCTACGAGGCGGCCAAGGTGGACGGGGCGAGTCCGTGGCAGCAGTTCGTACGGATCACGCTGCCGCTGGTCAAGCCCACACTCCTGGTCGCGGTGCTGTTCCGGCTGCTCGACGTGCTCCGCATGTTCGACCTGCCGTTCGTGCTCATCGGCGCCCATAAGGACTCCGTCCAGACCCTCACCATGCTCGCCTGGAACGAGGCCACCAACCTGCGGTACGGGTCGGCGGCGGCCTATGCGACGGTGCTGTTCCTTTACATCGCGCTCGTCGCGTACCTTTTCGTCAAGCTCCTCGGTGCCGACATCATCGGGCAGGCCCGCCAGCACAAGTCACGGAAGGCGGCGGCATGAGGGCCCTGTCCGTATCCAGACGCACGCTGCCCTACGTCGGCATCGGCGCAGTGGTGTTCTTCTGCCTGGTGCCGTTCTACTGGATGGCGGTGTCGGCGTTCCGCCGCCCGTCCGACCAGTTCGCCAACACCCTGCTGCCCTCGCCGTGGTCGCTGAAGAACCTCACGTCCGTTTTCTCCTCGACCAACGGCTTCGGCCGCGCACTGCTCAACAGCCTGGTCGTGGCCGGCACCACCACGGTCCTCACCTTGATCATCGGCACGTTCACCGCGTACGCGCTGGCCCGTCTGGACTTCCGGTTCAAGAACGCGCTGCTCGCGATCATCATCGCGACGTCGATGTTCCCCGGGATCTCCCAGCTCGTCCCGCTGCTCAAGCTCTTCACCGACATCGGGTGGATCAACACCTACCAGGCGATGATCCTGCCCAGCCTGGGGTTCTGCCTGCCCCTGACGGTTTGGAACCTGAGCGTATTCTTCCGGCAACTGCCGTTCGAACTCGAGCAGGCTGCCATGGTGGACGGCTGCACCCGTGGCCAGGCCTTCCGTAAGATCATCATTCCGCTGGCCGCACCCGGTGTCTTCACCACTGCGATCATCGCCTTCATCGCGGCGTGGAACGAGTTCATCATCGCGCTGAGCATGGTGAACAAGAAGGAGATGCAGACCGCGACGGTCACCATCGCCAAGTTCACCGGGCAGTACGGATTCGACCAGCCGTTCGGTACCCAGATGGCGGCGGGAATCATCGTCACGATCCCGCTGGTCATCATGGTGCTGATCTTCCAACGGCGCATCATCTCCGGCCTCACCGCCGGCGGCGTCAAGTAAAAGGAGATTCCATGACCACGACGCTCACCCGCTGGTGGCGGGACGCCGTGATCTATCAGGTGTACGTCCGTAGTTTCGCCGACGCCAACGGGGACGGCGTCGGCGACCTTCCCGGCATCCGGAGCCGGCTGCCGTACCTGGCCGAGCTGGGGGTGGACGCACTCTGGATCACCCCGTTCTACACCTCCCCGATGGCCGACGGCGGCTACGACGTCGCCGACTACCGGGACGTGGACCCTTCCTTCGGAACGCTCCAGGACGCCGCCGGACTGATCGGCGACGCCCACCGGCTCGGCCTGCGCGTGATCGCCGACGTGGTGCCCAACCACACCTCGGACCGGCATCCCTGGTTCCAGAAGGCACTGGGCGGCACGGACCGGGACCGATACCTGTTCCGGCCCGGCCGGGGTGCGGACGGGGAACTCCCGCCCAACGACTGGGAGTCCGTCTTCGGCGGTCCCGCCTGGACCAGGGTCGAGGACGGCGAGTGGTACCTGCACCTCTTCGCCAAGGAGCAGCCCGACCTGAACTGGGACAACCCCGCGGTACGGGCCGAGTTCGAGGAGATCCTGCGGTTCTGGCTGGACCTGGGCGTTGACGGGTTCCGGATCGACGTCGCACACGGCATGGTCAAGGCCGAAGGTCTGCCCGATGTCGGCTACACACCGCAGGCCAAGCTGCTCGGCCGGGCCGAGCTGCCGTACTTCGACCAGGACGGCGTGCACGAGATCCACCGTTCCTGGCGGCGGCTGCTCGACTCGTACCCGGGCGAGCGGATCGGCGTGGCCGAGGCGTGGGCGCCCACCGAGGCACGGCTGGCCGCCTACGTGCGGCCCGACGAACTGCACCAGGCGTTCAACTTCCACTACCTGACCTCCGCGTGGGACGCCGAGGAGCTCCGTACCGTCATCGACGAGTCCCTGGAGACGGCCGACCTGGTCGGCGCGCCCACCACCTGGGTGCTGTCCAACCATGACGTCCAGCGGCACGTCACCCGGTACGGCGGCGGTGAGACCGGCCTGCGGCGGGCCCGCGCGGCAGCGCTTCTCATGCTCGCGCTGCCCGGTTCCGCCTACGTCTACCAGGGTGAGGAGCTGGGACTTCCCGAGGTGCTCGACCTGCCCGAGGAACTGCTGCAGGACCCACAGCGGGG
Source organism: Actinomycetes bacterium (assembly GCA_025964615.1). GTDB lineage: Bacteria > Actinomycetota > Actinomycetes > Streptosporangiales > Streptosporangiaceae > RYN-227. Next base: position 4,817 of record JAOPYM010000082.1, on the reverse strand, counting down.
CAGCGGTGAGGGCCGCGGACGTGACGGCTGCCGGGTGCCACTGCCCTGGTCCGGTTCGGAGCCGCCGTTCGGCTTCGGCCCCTCGGAGCTGAGCTGGCTGCCGCAACCGGAGGGCTGGCGCGACCTGACCGTGGCCGCGGAGGCGGCCGACCCGGCCTCGACGCTGTCGCTCTACCGTGACGCGCTGCGGATCCGGCGGGCCCATCCGGCCCTCGGTGACGGAGATCTGCACTGGACCACAGGCCCGGATGGCACACTGGTCTTCACCCGTGGTGACTTCGCATGTGCGGTGAACCTGAGCGGCGAACCCGTGAACCTCGGCGTCGACGGCGAGGTGCTCCTCGCGAGTGGACCGATCCAACGGGACGGTTCAGGATTCGTACTCCCGCCCGACACCGCCCTGTGGTGGCAGACCGGGAACCCTTCAGGTGAGGCGCAGTAGAGCCGTGGCCATGACGACACGCCTGGCCGACATCGCGGCCCACGCCGGCGTGAGCGAGGCGACCGTGAGCCGGGTGCTCAACGGGAAGCCGGGCGTGTCGGTCACGACCAGGCAGCAGGTGCTGACTGCCCTGGACGTTCTCGGATACGAACGGCCGCCCCGGCTCCGCCAGCAGCGGGCCGGGCTGATCGGGCTGATCATCCCCGAGCTGACCAACCCGATCTTCCCGGCGTTCGCCGAGGTCATCGAGGGCGCTCTGGCCATGCACGGTTACACCGCCGTGCTCTGCACCCAGACGCCCGGCGGGATCACCGAGGACGACTACCTCGAAATGCTCCTTGAGCGCGGTGTCTCCGGGATCATCTTCGTGAGCGGCCTGCACGCCGACTCACGCTCCGACTGTGCCCGCTATGTGCGCCTGATCGAGCGCGGGCTGCCGATCGTCCTGATCAACGGATACCGAGCCGACATCCCGGCGCCGTTCGTCTCCAACGACGACACGGTTTCGATGGAGATGGCGGTCGGCCACCTGGTGGACCTCGGCCACCGGCGCATCGGCCTCGCCCCCGGCCAGGAGCGGTTCAGGCCGTCCATCCGCAAGACCGAGGGGTTCAGGCGCGGCATGCGGCAGCACCTGGGCGTCACCGACCTGACCGGCCTGATCGTCAGCACGCTGTTCACCGTGGAGGGCGGGCACGCCGCGGCTCAGCCGCTGCTCGACCAGGGCTGCACCGCGATCTGCTGCGGCAGCGACATCATGGCCATCGGCGTGATCCGGGCGGTCCGGCAGCGCGGGCTCCGGGTGCCCGAGGACGTCTCGGTCGTCGGGTTCGACGATTCGCCGCTGACCGCGTACCTGGATCCGCCGCTGACCACGATCCGCCAGGCCGTACGGGAGATGAGCCTGACCGCGGTGAGCACCCTTCTCGAGGAGATCGGCGGGGGCAGGGCGCCGCGCACCGAACTCATCTACCGGCCAGAGCTCGTCGTCCGCAACTCCACGGCCCCCGCTCCACCTGGGAAATAGCTCGCCGCCGGCCGCTGTTGGATCATGCATGGCTCTTACACGTAATCAGCTCGGCACATCCGAACTCCAGGTCTTTCCGCTCAACCTCGGTGGCAACGTCTTCGGCTGGACCGCCGACGAGGCGCAGTCCTTCACCGTTCTGGACGCCTACGCGGCGGCGGGCGGCAACTTCGTCGACACGGCCGACATGTATTCGGTCTGGGTGCCCGGCCACACCGGCGGCGAATCCGAGACGATCATCGGTAGGTGGGCGGCAGCCCGCGGCAACCGCGACGACCTTGTGATCGCCACCAAGGTCGGTGCGCACCCGGAGTACAAGGGACTGCGGGCCGAGACCATCCGGGCCGGGGCCGAGGCCTCGCTCCGCCGCCTGGGCACCGACCACATCGACCTGTACTACACGCACGCCGACGACGTGGAGACCCCGGTCGAGGAGATCATCACCGCTCTCGACGGTCTGGTGCGCGAGGGCAAGGTCCGCCACATCGGGGCCTCCAACCTCTCGCCCGCCCGGCTCCGTGCATCCTTGGAGTTCTCCGACCGCGAAGGCCTGGCGAAGTACGTGGCTCTGCAGCCGGGGTACAACCTGGTCTCCAGGGACACCTACGAGGGCGAACTCGCCGCCATCGTGGCCGAGCACGGCCTGTCGGCGGTGCCCTACTACGCGCTCGCCGCGGGCTTCCTCACCGGCAAGTACCGGGTGGGCGGCCCCGCCGTGGACAGCGCCCGTGCCGCCGGTGCCGCCAAGCACCTCAGCGGTTCGCGCGGACCCAAGGTCCTGGAGGCGCTCGACGCCATCGCGGCCGACCGTGATGTCGAGGTCGCCACGGTGGCGCTCGCCTGGCTGGCCGCGCAGCCGACGGTGGCCGCGCCGATCGCCAGCGCCCGTACCGTCGAGCAGCTGCCCGCACTGCTCGCCGTCGCGGACCTGACCCTCACCGGCGCCGAACTCGGTTCGCTGACGGCCGCGTCCGCCTGAACCACGGGCGACCGCCGGGGATCGAACCCGGACCGTCAGGACCACAACCTGGAGTGCAGACCACTACACCACGGACGCCATGGCCGGGCGTACGGACCGTACGCCCGGCACGTGTCTACAGTGCCCGAGAGCGGCGAGCGCGGCAACGGGTTATCTCTCGCCGGGCTCGGCGAAGACCTCCAGGTCGTGCCAGTCGTGGCCGGGGACGAGCCGGTCCGCGGACGCCGGGCCGAAGGTGCCGCGCTCGTAGGTCTCCGGCTGGTCGGTGCGGTCGAGGATCTTGCCGACGATCCGCCAGGACTGCTCGACGATGTCCATCCGGGCGAAGTGCCTGGGGTCCCCGTCGATGGCGTCGTCGAGGATGCGCTCGTAGGCCGCCTCCAGATGCCCGAGCACCTCGGAGAAGTCCACACTGACCGGGACCTCGCGGGTGAGGCTGCTGCTGCCGGGTTCCTTCGCCAGCAGGGTGAAGGTGATCCCGGCCTGCGGCTGGAGCCGGAACCGGACCAGGTTCGGCTTGGAACCCCGCGCACCCTTGGCGTGAAAGATCGCCCGGGGCGGCTTGCGCAGTTCCGCGACGATCTCCAGGGAGGTGCCGGGCAGGCACTTGCCCGCCCGGATGGAGAACGGCACGTCCGCCCAGCGCCAGTTGTCGATGTAGGCCCTCATCGCCACGAAGGTCTCGGTGGTGGAGTCCGCGCTGACCCCCGGCGTGCCGAGGTACCCCTCGTACTGGCCGCGCACCACGTCGTCGGGGTCGACGGCGCGCACCGCCCGCAGCACGCGGACCTTCTCGTCCAGCGCCGCCTGCGCGTCGCCGGTCTGCGGCGCATCCATGGTCAGGTACGCGAGCACCTGCAGCAGGTGGTTCTGTACGACGTCGCGGATGGCGCCGACCGCGTCGTAGAACGAGCCCCGGTCGGCGACGTCGAAGTCCTCCGCCATGGTGATCTGTACGCTCCGCACGTGGGTACGGTTCCAGATCGGCTCCAGGAGGGTGTTCGCGAACCGGAACACCAGGATGTCCTCGACGGGTTCCTTGCCGAGGAAGTGGTCGACCCGGAAGAGCCGTTCCTCGGGGAAGTGCACGCGCAGCCGGGCATCCAGTTCGCGCGCCGACTCCAGGTCCCGGCCGAACGGCTTCTCCACCACGAGGCGGGCGTTCTCGTTCAGCCCGACCGAGGCGAGCCCGTCCGCGACGGTACCGAACAGCGACGGCGGGATCGCCAGATAGTGGGTGACGAACCCGAGGCCGCCGACCTCCTTGGCGAGCCGGATGAAGGTGTCGGGGTCGCTGTAGTTCCCGGCGACCAGCCGCAGCAGACCCTTGAGCCTGGTGAACACCGCCTCGTCGAGGTCGCCCTGCGCGGAGATCACCTCACGGGCGTGCTCGTGCAACTGGGCGGTGTCCCAGTCGGTGAGCGCCACCCCGACCACCGGGATCTTCAGCTCACCGCGTTCGACCAGCCGGTACAGGCCGGGGATCAGCATCTTGGCGGCGAGGTCGCCGGTGATGCCGAACAGCACCAGCGCCTTGGCCCGGGGGCCGCTCACGCCCGGCCCCGCATCGACCGGTACCGGCCGATGAGCGCCGCCGTGGAGGAGTCCATCTCGGCCTCGCCCGCTCCGGTCAGTGCCGGAGCCAGGGTCATGGCCATCTTCTTGCCCAATTCAACGCCCCACTGGTCGAAAGAGTCGATCCCGAAGATTGTGCCCTCGACGAAGACCAGATGTTCGTAAAGTGCCACGAATTGTCCGAGTACGGACGGGGTGAGCTTGGGTGCGAGCAGCGTCGACGTGGGCCGGTTGCCCGGCATCACCTTATGCGCGACCAGCTCCGGCGGGGTGCCCTCCGCGGCGATCTCCTCGGCGGTCTTACCGAAGGCGAGCACGGCGGTCTGCGCGAACAGGTTGGCCATCAGCAGGTCGTGCATACCCTGCTGGTCGATCACTGCGTCGGCGAAGGGCTCACCGAACCCGATGAAGTCGGCGGGCACGAGCCGGGTGCCCTGGTGCAGCAGCTGGTAGAAGGCGTGCTGGCCGTTGGTTCCTGGTTCGCCCCAGAAGATTTCGCCGGTCGAGGTGGTCACCGGGGTGCCGTCGGCGCGCACCGACTTGCCGTTCGACTCCATCGTCAACTGCTGGAGGTATGCCGGGAAGCGGGCCAGATCGTTCGAATAAGGCAGCACCGCACGGGATTCCGCGCCGAAGAAGTTCGAGTACCAGACGCCGAGCAGGCCGAGCAGCACCGGACCGTTCGCCTCGAGCGGCGTGGTCGCGAAATGCTGGTCCACGGCGTGCATTCCGGCCAGGAACTGGCCGAAGCGCTCCTTACCGATCGTCGCCATCACCGACAGGCCGATGGCCGA
>JAOPYM010000079.1 GCA_025964615.1 Actinomycetes bacterium | reverse complement strand
GCCCGACCATGGATGACCTCGTTGGCCTCGCACGCCGGGCACGAGAGTCCAATCAGATGATCTACTGCGCCATCTGCCCATAGCCGCCCGCCAACTTGCTCTGATGCGACCCCGGTGCCCGCTCCATTGGACCGCCCCGGTCTTGTTGTCCAGCACGAGTCTCTGTCGTTGTCTGGTGTCAAGAGCAACAAGGTCGGCCCGCAGTCTTTGGACCTGCTGACGCGAGGCCTACTCACGTACCCAGCCTCGTAGCCCACGGACGCGGCGAGCCCACCAGTGACCAAGGCCATAGGGGTCCTGGCCATCAGCCGCGTACTTCCGAAGACGATCCAGAGAGCCCTCCAGAGCGTGCCCGGCCTCGGAGATGGGCTTCGTGGCGGAGGGGCGGCGCGGCCGGGTTGGGGATTGGCCCGGGTCGGGTCCTATGCGCTCGCCATCTCTGTCCACATGTTCACGCTGGCCCTCGCCGTGGGTGCGGTGGTCGTGATGTGGGTCGTTCGGGACCTGCGCGGAATCCTGTTGGGTCTCTTCCTTCTGGTGATCGTGTTCCTCATCCGGCCCCGGCTCGGCCGGGTCCCGAAACGCGCGGTCACCCTGAGCAGGGAGACCGCTCCTGAGCCGCCGGATTCAAGGCCGGGAGATCGCGCAAAGGGCACACTCGCTGTCTCTCACTCGTCTTGTCTCTCACTCGTCGGTCGCGCGAGCGTCGTGGTGCTGTTCGGCGAGCAACCGGTTCACGTCGTCGCGGTAGAAGCGGATTCGTTCTGAGGGGGTCCGGGTGTACGGCAGGAGGCCTCGGTCGGCCCAGCCGGACACAGTGGATCTTGCAACCCGGAAGATGCGGGCGACGTGCATGGTCGTGAGCAGGTCTGGGAGGTCGTCCTCATCGCGGGGCATCTGCCGGTCCTTGTGCCTTTCCTGTACTCGTATGGCTGCCGGAGTCAAGGCGTCTTGTCCTGCTCGAACCGGGCTACTACCCCTTCAGCGAGGTCGTGGAGGTCGGTGAGCGGCCGGGTCGTACTCGATCCGTCGGCGTTGACCGTGAAGTGGTCCGGGTAGATCCAGATGCTCAGATCGGCTCGGATCGAGAGCAGTGAGACTCCGTTTCGGTCGTTGCGGATGATCCCTGTGATGCTGCGTGCGTCCAGCAGGGTGTGGAGCCAGTGCGCGGTGCGGGCAGGGGGGAACGTCTGCCTGGGGTCTGGCCAGGTGTCGGGGAGCGGCAGGGCGAACCAGACTCGTTTGCCGGGGGTCCGCCTGGGGCTGAGCCGGCTTCGGGTCGGGTGGTGGCCCCAGCCCTGCGAGACTGCGGCCAGCATCGCGAGGCCTTTGCCGTGTTCGTCGAGCAGGTCTGCGACGCGGATCTGCGGGGTTGCGTCCCGGCAGGTGTCGAAGACACTGACGATCAGTTCCCGCTGCGGCTGGGTGCGGGACCAGAGCCACAGTTCTGGCGGGGTGTACGGATCGGCTCGGCGTTGTACGGGGCAGTGTTCGATCGCGTTCGCGATGACCTCCCCGAGGCCGATCATCCCGTCGTCGATCGTGGTGGAGGGGAAGCGGAGTTGTGACATCGCGTTGGCCAGCCTCGATCGCGCGAGCGGTGCGCTGCTGGTATCGGGCGGCAGCTGGAGCAGGCATGCGCCGCCGTTGGGGATATCGAGGGGATTGCCGGTCATCAACGGAGTCGTCTCCGGAACCTTCATGGTCACCACCGTCGGGGGGTTTGGCGGGTTCGAGGTGGTAGCCGCAGTCACCGGCCGGTCGCCCGTTGCTACCCAATGGCACTATGGCGCCGCACACCATGAGCGCACAAGCTCTTTGGCATAATTCCTCTGAGGTGATTCCGAGTTGTTCGCGCTGGCTGAGGTCACCAGACTGGCCGCGAGCGGAAACGAGGTGGCAGGGTGTCGACCGAACACAGTCCGACCTTCCGGCGGCGGTTGCTCGCACGCGAGCTGCGCAAGCTCCGCAACGAACGCCGCCTGACGACCGCCCAGGTCGCCTCACTCATGGACGTAGGGCAACCGTGGATCAGCCGGATCGAGACCGGTACCCGGGGAATCCAGATCAAGGACCTCAAGATGCTGCTGGACGTCTACGAGGTACCGGCCGGGGACTACCGCGAGAAACTGATCTCGCTGGCCAGGGAGGCACGGCAACGCGGCTGGTGGCACGACTACCGCGACGTACTGCAATCGAGTTACGCCGAGTACATCGGCCTCGAAGCCGAGGCCGCCGAAATCAACAACTTCGAGCCGTCAGCCGTACCCGGTCTGCTCCAGACCGCCGCCTACGCCCGCGCGATGATCCTCGGCGGGCTGAGCGAGATCGGCGAGAGCGAAGTCGAACGCCGCGTCGAAGTTCGCGTGGCCCGCCAGGCGATCCTCACCCGGGACGACCCGCCCCGCCTGTGGTTCATCGTGGACGAGGCCGCACTCCGCCGCAGAGTCGGCGGCCGGGACGTCATGCGGGAGCAGCTCGCCCACCTGATCGAGGTCGCCAAGCTGCCCAAGGTCACCGTCCAGGTGATCCCGCTGGACGCCGGCGCGCACCCGGGTACGGCCGGATCGTTCGCCATCATCAGATTCGCCGAATCCGCCGATCCCGTCCCATACATCGAGACTGTCGCAGGAGACCTATATGTGGAGAAACTGGACGAGATAGAAACCTGCACACTGGTGTGGGCGTTCCTGACGGCCAAGGCGATCGGGCCGCAGGAGTCCATCGCGATGATCGCCGACATCATGAAGGAGAGCTAGCTTGTCCACGCAGAACCCCACCGCGATCGACCTGTCCGGCGCGGTTTGGCGCAAGAGCACCCGCACACAGGCCAACGGACAGTGCGTGGAGATCGCCCACGCGGCACGCACCTACGCCGTCCGCGACTCCAAGAACCCCCAACACGGGACACTGACCCTGGCCGGCCCCGCCTGGAGGTCGTTCATCACCGAGACCA
>JAOPYM010000047.1 GCA_025964615.1 Actinomycetes bacterium | reverse complement strand
GGGTGTGGCTGATCGCCGAAGCCGCGCACCGCATCCGCGAATCCCTCACCGCCCTGAAGGTCCCCGGCTGCACCACCCACACCACCGACACCGGGCAGATCGCGCACGGGCACAACGGGTACCGGCCCCCCGCCGCCATGCGACGCGCCATCCACACCCGAGACCAGCGGTGCATGTTTCCTGGGTGCCGACGACCGTCCACACAGTGCGACCTCGACCACACCGTGGCCCACCACTTGGGCGGACCCACCTGCGCGTGTAATCTCGCGGCCCTGTGCCGCCACCACCACCGATGCAAAGGCACCGGCAGGTGGACCCTCATCCACCTCTGGCCGGGCGTGCTGCTGTGGATCACCCCCACCGCCCACTGGTACCTGACCGGCCCCGACCCATGACACCTACGCCCCACCACAACGGGGCACCCACACAAACCGGCAACACAGGCGACCGGCACCACAACGGCCGCCCCATCCGGCATACCCAGGCCATCGCATCAAACGGGGCACCGGACAGGGTGTTTGGCAGGCCGAATGTCGTGAACAGTCCGAGGTCCTGGAACGAGGTCACCACCTTGCGATCGTCCAAGCGCCGGCGAAAGTAGCGTCAACAACGGCACCCCGCTGATCGTATGGGGCTGCACAGGCGGCAGTAACCAGCACTGGTACGGCGCCACGCTGTAACTTCGAGACACGCATGGCCGGTATCCGCTGGATACCGGCCTCGCGTTGTGCCTGGTCAGGCTTCCCATGCAGGGACGCGCACGACGTCCTTGGGACGTACGAGATCGTCCGGGATTCCCAGCCGTTGACCCCAGACCCCTTCATCATCTTCACCGTGCTGGGCGTTCTCGGCGGCACGATCGGCTGGCGGTAGGTCCGGCCCGGCGTACGAGCAAACACGGAGCGAACACCGGGGCAGGGGTGGGTCGTGGTGCGTAGCAACAACGGCGCACCGGGCATCGATAAGACCACTTTGGCCCAGGTCGAGGAATACGGCGTTGACCGGCTCCTGGATGAGTTGGCCGTCGAGGCGTTTCCTGGGCTTCGACCACTTTGGTGGGCGAGATACGAGCCCGAATCAGGCTGGTCGGCCACCGGCAGCCAGTCGCATCAGGTCGCTGGTGAAGTCGATATCCGCGGTTGACCGTTCGGCGCGGGTTGCGTTGCCGGCGAACTGGTGCTGGTAGCCGTGCCAGTTGTCATCGGCGATTTCGCGAGGCGCTCCGCTGCGGAGGAGCAGGACGAGTTCGGTCGCCGCGCGGGTGATCCGCTTGCCGAGCTCCGATGATCCCCAGTCTTCGGGCGCCGCGTAGAGCGACGTTGGCACGGAGATGGCGCGGAGGAAGGCGAACAGTGGACGAAGTTGCTCGTCGACAACCATCGCATGTCGGCTGGTGCCGCCGGTCGCAGCCAGGATGACTGGTTTGGCGATCAGGAGGTCGTTGTCGATCAGGTCGGCGAAGGATTTGAAGAGTCCGCTGATCCCCGCCTTGTACACAGGCGTGCTGGCGATGATCGCGTCGGCCGCGGCGAGCCGATCGATCGCGGCCTGGACCTTCTCGCCGGGGAATCCGGCAACGAGGGATTGGGCGATCTCCGTGGCGATGGGTGCAAGGTCGATCACACTGACCTTCGCCTGTGTTCCCGCATCGCGGAGGACGTCGATAGTCCGCTGTGCGATTCGATCCGCAAGTAGTCGGGTGGAGGACGGGTCACTGATACCGGCATTGACGACGGCGATGGTGACCGGCGCCTCTGGGTGGCTGGCGATATGGCGGACAGCGGGGCGGATGTCGTTCATGCCAAATCCCTCTCCTGGAAGCTCTGGCGGTCGGTCTGCGCGGGTTGGCTTGCGGCGGTCAGGGCACGACTGAGGTCCCTGAGAGTCTCGAGTTGGATCGGACTGAGCGCGCGGGTCATTGCGGTCGCCACGTGTCGGGCATGAGCGCGGCCGACTCCGCGCTGGACCTCGACGCCTTTGACGGTGAGCCGGATTCGGCAGGCTCGGGCGTCGTCGGGGTCGTCGCGGCGCTCCACCAGGCCCCGCTTCTCGAGACGGCTGATCAGCCGTGAGATCCCGGCCTGGGTCAGCAGTGCGTCCTTGCCGAGATCGGTGATGCGGAGCCCCTCGGAGTCCTTCGACAGGGCGTACATGACGCCGTACTCGCGTGGAAGCAGATCCCCCCAGCCCCCGTCACGCTCGAACTCACGGCTGAGGGTGGCCTGCGCTCGAAGAAGCGCCTCCCACGCCACGTTGGCCAGCCGGGCATTGCTGTCCATCACCTCACCACCGGGAAGTGCGCCTTCACGTTCGGGTCGCTGTCCTGGTAGGGCGAGGTACCGGACAGGTTGTCGCCGCGGTTGGGGTTGGGTCGCGGTTGCCGTGGTTCTGCTTCGCCGTACTTCGCGGCAACCAGCGAGGCGTGTGTGGGAGCGTCAGGGACGTTCGGCGCCCGCCGCGACTCGAGTTCCTTGCGCAGCACCGGGACCACCTCGGTGCCGAGCAGTTCGACCTGCTCGAGAGCAACCTCGACCGGCAATGCGAGACCGTCGACGGCGAACAGCTGGCGCTGGTAGTCACCGAATCCCTCTTGGAAGGTGAGTACCTTGTCGATGACCTCCTGGGGGCTGCCGACGGTCAACGGGGTGGTTGCCATGTACTGCTCGAGCTGCATTCCTCTGAACACTGGGTAGCTCTCGAAGTACGGCCGGAACGCGTTCACCGCGTCTTGTGAGCGCTTCGCGATGAAGGACATTCCGCCGAGGCCGACGATCGACTGGTCGGCCGTGCCGTGACCGTAGTGCTCGAACCGTTGCCGGTAGAGGTCGACCAGCGGCTTGAAGTGGAAGTTGGGTGCGAGGATGTGGTTGGCGAAGAAGCCGTTGCCGTAGTAGGCCGCCTGCTCGGCGATCTCCGGGGTGCGGATCGAACCGTGCCAGACGAATGGGGGTACGTCATCGAGCGGTCGCGGGGTGGACGTGAAGCCCTGCAGGGGGGTACGGAAGTTCCCATCCCAGTCCACGACGTCCTCGCGCCACAACCGGTGCAGGAGGTTGTAGTTCTCGAGCGCAAGCGCGACGCCCTGGCGAATGTCCTTGCCGAACCACGGGTACACCGGCACCGTGTTGCCGCGTCCCACCATCAGATCCAACCGGCCCTTGGCAACGTGTTGCAGCATCGCGTAGTCCTCGGCGATCTTTACCGGATCGTTCGTCGTCATCAAGGTCACCGACGTGCTGAGAATGATCCGCTGCGTCACCGCGGCGATGTAGGCGAGCAAGGTGGGCGGGGACGACGGGACGAACGGCGGGTTGTGGTGCTCGCCGGTGGCGAAGACATCGAGCCCCACCTCGTCGGCGCGCTGCGCCACCCGGATCATGTTGCTGATCCGCTCCGCCTCGCTGTACGTGTACCCGGTCGTCGGGTCCGGCGCGATATCGCCGACCGTGAAGACTCCGAACTGCATGGCGCTCTCCTTCGAGTCGTCCGCAAGATGCATGACTGTGCATGCTCTTCAACAACTTGACTGCGCATCTATTCCGGC
>JAOPYM010000030.1 GCA_025964615.1 Actinomycetes bacterium | reverse complement strand
GGCAGACCTGGACCACGGTCACGGCCAGTGTCGCACTCCCGGCCGGCCAGCAGGTCCTGACGCTGAATCAGGACAACGGCGGCTGGAACATCAACTACCTCATGTTCGCCTCGGCCGGGACCGGCGGAGGCGGCACGTCCACCAACCTCGCGGCGGGCGCGCCCACCAGCGAGTCCAGCCACACCGGCGGCTACCCGTCGAGCAACGTCACCGACACCGACCAGAACACCTACTGGGAGAGCGCCAACAACGCCTTCCCGCAGTGGGTCCAGGTCGACCTCGGTTCGGCGCAGAGCGCCAGCCGGATCGTCCTGCAGTTGCCGGCGACCTGGGGTGCGCGCACCCAGACGCTGTCGATCCTCGGCAGCACCGACGGAACCAACTTCACCACGACCAAGGCGTCGGCGGGCTACACCTTCGACCCCGCCAGTAACAACACCGTCACCATCCCCATCACCGCGACCACCCAGCGCTACTTCCGGGTGAACGTCACGGCGAACAACGGATGGTCCTCCGGACAGGTGTCCAGCTTCCAGGTCTGGAACAGCTGACCCAACCGCCGCGGTGCCGTTGGCAGCCCACAAGACACGCCAACGGCACCGCCCCCTCTGAGGATCATCCGAAGCGACAGGCCTCATCAGCGCCCGACGCCGCTGACTCGAGGGCGGCCGGCGGTCCCGGTCAGGCCACGACGTCGGCGAGCCGGTCGACCTGGTCTGTGTCACCGCTCCAGCAGTAGAGCATCACCTCGTCGGCGCCGAGGTCCGCGAAATCGGCCATCGCCTTGCGGATCTGCGCCGGGGAGGTGAGCATCCGGTTGACGGTCTGGCCGGGATCGCCGGTGTAGGCGTAGTAGTCGGTGAGGGCCTTGCGGGCATCGTCGATGACATCCTCCGGGCCGAGTGCGACGTTGACCTGGGCCACGAGCCGGGGAGTTCCGCTGCGGCCGGCCGCCTGCCAGGCCTGCTCGACCGCGCGGAAGAGGTTTCCCGTCGAGGCGGGCGGGGAGGCACCGAGAAAGCCGTCGCCCCAGCGGGCCACACGTTTCACCGCGGCAGACCCGGAGCCCCCGAAGAGCACCTCCGGGCCGCCGTCACGGGCCGGTGCGGGGCCGATGTGGCCGATGTCATCACCGTAGGGCTCGCCGGACCAGATACGCCGCATGAGCACCACCTGCTCGTCGAGCCGACGGCCGCGGCTGTGGACGTCGGTGCCGGCGGCCAGAAGGTCCTCCCGACGGATGGCATCCCCGACGCCGAGCCCGAGGACGAAGCGGCCGCCGGAGATTCGGTCCAGGGTGGCGGCCTGCTTGGCCAGCAGGACGGCGTCACGCAGCGGCGCGACCAGGACCTCCGTCTGGACGCGGATCCGGGTGGTGGCTCCGGCGATGGCCGCCAGCGTGACCAGCGGCTCGGGGTTGTCGTAGACGAGACGGTCCAGCAGACCGAGGGTGGTGAAGGGCCCGGTGTCCGCGCGCCGGGCCCAGTCGAGCAGCGACGCGGGGTCGCTGATGGGCAAACCAAGACCTGTGTTCATGAGAATCACCTCCAGAAGGGGATCCGCATCTGGCTGCCGTTCCGTCACCCCGTTCGCCAGTGGCACGAGGGGCGCTTCGCTCTCCGGTGCGATCACAAAGGAGCATCGTGACTGAACTACCTGCAGTTTAGCAGTCACGCGGAACAATGATCTTCAGCCGACCCGTCCGTTGACGGCCACCCGGAGAGTCGCGATTCGCCGGAGTTGGCGGATTACTTGCCATAACAGGGCATTTAGCGGGGAATCGGGTGACCTAGTGGCAGGCAGTCTGGTGCTTGTCGGTGCGCGATCGGCTCGCCGACGCCGCGCGCCGATGGCGCGGTTCGGATCGATGGGAGAAGCGGCTGTGGCCACCAAATCCTCTACCAACGGCAAGACGACCAGATCCTCCGCGGGCAGCCAGCCCTGGCTGCACCAGAAGAGCGTAGAGATCCAGAAATTCGGGACGGTGCGGCAGCTTCCTGTCGGGCTGTCGCATGACGCCAGGATGTACTCCTGTCAGCGTCTCAACCAGATCCTGGCTGATACCCAGATTCTCCACGCGCTCTACAAGAAGCATCACTGGCTCATGCGGGGCGTGACGTTCTACCAGTTGCACCTACTGATGGACAAGCACGCCGGTGAGCAGTCCGAGCTCATCGACGTCATCGCCGAACGGGTACAGACCCTCGGGGGCGTGGCGGTCGGCGACCCGCGTCATGTCGCCGAGATCACCGTGATCCCACGGCCGCCGGACGGTGTCGAGGAGGTGCCGGCGATGCTGTCGAGACTGCTCGAAGCGCACGAGACGATCCTGGTCGCCGCGCATGACGCCGCCAAGCAGGCCGACAAGATGGGCGATGACGGGACCAACGATCTGTTGGTCTCCCAGGTGATCCGGACCGGGGAGATGCAGGCCTGGTTCCTGGCCGAGCACCTCGTCGACACGCCCTTGATCCACGCCTGATCCTCGGCCGGTCGACCTCTGCGCGGGAACGCGCCGGCGGTGACACGAAGCCGCCGGCGCGTTTCGATGGCTGGATCAGGCGATTTTCCAGCGCCAATGGTGATCTGGGTATTGCGTGCACCGGTATCGCTGCTTGGACTTGACCGGATACCCGTACGTGTTCTTCGCGGAGGCCGGGCAGTACGAACCCGGCGTGATACACGCCCACTGTTTACCGACTTGGTGGGCGGTACACCGCGGAGCGTTCACGGTCGCCGGGCCGGTAGCGGCACCGGCGGACGCGATGGCGGTCACATTGGTGGCGAGGACAGCGGCGGCTGCGGCGGCGAGTGCTTGCTTCTTTAGCATCAAACCCACCCCTAACGGCATGTGCGACATAACATGCTGTTTCTACCCGGGGTGGAACGGTCCAACACAACGGCCGCCACCACGAAGGTGTCCGTGGCCGGCGCCTGCCCCGGCGCCGGCCACGTGATGCTCATCCGGCTCCCGAACGGATGACCTTGCTCAGCGGTGAGTCGGTTCAGCGCCTGACGGTGACGTTGGCCGTGGCGCTCAGGCTGCCTACGGTCACCGTTACCTGGTAGGAGCCGTACTTGATGTTGCTCGGCACGTACAGGGTCTTGGTGGCCGTGCCGTTGTCGACAGTCACCGTGTACGTCGTGCCGTCGATGTTCGCAACGGTCGCCGTGGTTGCGTCACTGATGCCCGTCGTCGCGATGTTGACCGTGTAGGACTGGCCCCGCCGTACGTACCCGGGAGTCACCGTCGCGCTGACCGTGGCGGTGGTGTGCTGGTGGTTGTCGTGTGTGGAGCTCGTGCCCTTGTTGCCGAGGGAGTGGACGGGCGCGGTCGCCGTCGGCCGAGGCTCGGCGTGGGTGGTGTCCGCGTACGCCGCACCGGCGAGGGCCGTTGCGGTGAGCAGGCCGATGCTCAGGATGCCGGCGGCGGCGAGAGACTTGCTGAAACGCATCGATGTATCCAATCCAGGACACCTCCGGGGAATCCGGTGATCCCCCTCCGGGAGGTGCCCACGTCCATCACTCTGGCGTCTCCAAATGATGACGATCTGATAACAAGATGAGCATTTCTCTTCCGTCGCTCTGGCACTACCGGTCACTGCACTACCGCTACGGCACCCGCCTCGAACCGGACGGTGTCCTTCTAGGGGCCGTCAGATGGCGCCTGTTCTGCCGCGGATGCGATCGTAGGGATCGGCAGCTGGTTGAAGGCGTAGTACACCGCGAGCAGCCCGTGCAGGAGCAGGGTCGTCAGGTCCGCGAGGAACGACAGACCGAACAGCACGGGGTAGACGAACGACCCGAGGGCGAAACGCAGCCGGGTCGCCCTGGCTGCGGCCGTGTCGACTTCGGGGTAGAACAGGTGCCCCGTTCTGGTGACGTACCACCAGAACGCGCTGAAGGTCAAAGCGTGAGCGACCATGAAGGCGCTATAGACGGCAACGGCGTCGTTACCCTGAGATCCGTGGCGCAGATATTCGGCCACCAGATGGGTAGGCCATGGCATCGCCGCGACCACGAGCAGCAGCATGAGATTGAGGAAGACCAGCGTACGGTCGACCTTGCTGATATGGCTGAAGACCTGGTGGTGATTGGTCCACATGATGCCGATGACCAGAAAGCTCACCACGTAGGCCGCGTAGGAGGGCCATTGGTGGCCGAGCGCAGTCCACAGATCCTGGTGGTCCGC
>JAOPYM010000026.1 GCA_025964615.1 Actinomycetes bacterium | reverse complement strand
ATACTCGGTATGAACATGCAGGTGGACGAACGAGTCAGCCACGTGATCCCTTCCCCGGAGGCCCCTTCAGACCCACCAACATTAGTCCGTACCGGACCCTCTTCGGGCGACGTTGAAGGGGTGCGCCGAGAGGTGTCCGACACTCCATACTCCACCCAGATCACGAGGGCCTGGCACTGCGCACAGGACGTCCCCGGTACCCCACGTATGGTGAGGCCGGGCATCATGATCTTGCGTGCTGCCGGACGGCTGGAAGGGCACCTGGGAGATCCACGAGACTCTCCGCAAGACCTACGTGATCATCCCCACCCGATAGCCCGGAGGACGGCGGCGGTGGCCGCGGCGGAGACAACGACCACCAGGAACGGGGCGCGCAGCAGCAGGGCCACCACCGCCACGCCGAGGCCCGCCAGGCGGGGGCCGTCGGCCTCCAGCGCCCGGCCGTGCGCGAAGGTCTGCACGGCGATCAGCGCGGTCAGCAGGGCCACCGGGACGAGCAGCGTGAAGCGCCGTACCCTCGGTGCCTCCAGGACCCGCTGCGGGATGACCAGGCCGGCCAGCTTGAGCGCGTAGCAGCCGAGGCTCGTCGCGATCACCGCGATCCAGATGTTCATGCGTGCACCACCCCGGCCAGCGCGGCGACCGCGGCGAGCATCACCGGCACACCGGGGGGCAGGAACGGGGTGGCCGCCGCGGCGATGGCGGCGGCGCCGAGCGCGACCCGGCGTTCGGTGGCCCCCTCGCGCAGGCGGGGCCAGAGCAGCGCCAGGAAGACGGCCGGGCCGACCGCGTCGAGACCGTACGTCCGGGGATCACCGATCCGGGACGCACCGAGCGCACCGAGCAGGGTGGTGAGGTTCCAGACCAGGTACACGCTGACTGCCGTGGCTGCGAAACCGGCGCGGGCCGCCCGTGGGTCGGCTTGTGCGGTGGCCACGGCGGTGGTCTCGTCGATGACGAAGTGCGCCGTACCCACGCGGCGGAGCCCGCGGACGTTCAGCAGTCCGGCCAGGCGCAGCCCGTAGAGTGCGTTACGCCCGCCGAGCAGCACCGCGCCGAGAACGCCGGCGAGCAGACTGCCTCCGCTGGAGAGCACGCCGATCAGGGCGAACTGGGAGGCGCCCGTGAAGGCCAGCAGGCTGAGCACACAGGCCTGTGGCACGGAGAGCCCGGCGGTGGCTGCCGCCGCGCCGAACACCGCTCCGAATACGCCCACCGCGAGCCCCACGCCGAGCCCGTCGCGTACCGCCCGACGCCGCACCTCCGTCACCATGCGAGGACGGTAACGTATCCGACTCGGTAAGGCGCCATATCCCATTAGGTCATGACAGCCGAGGGTATCGTTGCGCCCCGCATCCGGCAGCACGTACCCGGCCAGGCTGGCGCGGATCATGCGGACCGTGATCGAGGCCGGCCTGGAGGCGGCCGAAGAGAACGCACTCCGATGACCATCCCGGCCGGCCCCGAGATCAGGATTCGGCGCGTACGATCTCCAGCGCCCGCTCCAGGTCCGCCGGGTAGGCGCTCTCGAACTCCACCCGCTCGCCATGGGTCGGGTGCTCGAAGGCCAGGCGCCGGGCGTGCAGCCACTGCCTGGTCAGACCGAGCCGGGCCGACAGGGTTGGGTCCGCGCCGTACAGCAGGTCCCCCACGCACGGATGCCTGAGCGCCGACATGTGCACCCGGATCTGGTGGGTACGGCCGGTCTCCAGGTTGATGTCGAGCAGGCTCGCCGCCCGGAACGCCTCGATAGTGTCGTAGTGCGTGACCGACGGCTTACCACCCGCCACCACTGCGAACTTGCCGTTCCCGGACGGATGCCGGTCGATCGGCGCGTCGACGGTGCCACGGAACGGGTCCGGATGGCCCTGCACCAGCGCGTGGTAGCGCTTTTCGATCTCACGTTCCTTGAAGGCCCGCTTGAGCCTCGAGTACGCGACCTCGCTCTTGGCCACCACCATGCACCCGGTGGTGTTGGCGTCCAGGCGGTGCACGATGCCCTGCCGCTCGGCCGCACCGCTGGTCGCGACGGTGTGGCCGGTGCCGAGCAGCCCGCCGATCACGGTCGGGCCCGTCCAGCCGGTCGTCGGATGGGCGGCGACCCCGATGGGCTTGTTGACCACGACGATGTCTTCGTCCTCGTACAGGATCGTCATGCCGGGCACCGGCTCGGGCACCGCCACCGGCGCGGTGGGCGGCGGCGGCAGGGTCACCTCGAGCCAGGCACCGCCGTGCACCCGGTCCGACTTGGAGACCGGGCTGCCGTCCAGGAAGACGTCCCCCGCGGCGATCACGTCGGCGGCCCGCGACCTGGACAGCCCGAACAGCCTGGCCAGGGCGGCGTCGATCCGTTCGCCCTCCAGGCCGTCGGGCACGGGAAGGCTCCGTACATCCGCCATCAGGCCTTGCCCTCCGGCTTCGGCGGCGCGTCCGGCTCTTCGGCCGGGGTGGGCGCATCGATTCCGGCGTCGGCCGTCTCCTTCTGGCCCGTACCGGCGTCCGCAGCGCGGGTGCCGTCGATCTGGAGCCCCTTGGCCGCGAGCAGCACGGCGATGGCGCCGCCGCAGACGATCGCCGAGTCGGCCAGGTTGAACACCGGCCAGTGCGGCAGCTCGATCCAGTCGACCACATGGCCGGCGAAGCGTCCCGGCGAGCGGAACAGGCGGTCGACCAGGTTGCCCATGGCACCGCCGAGCAGCAGCCCGAGCACGATGGCCCAGGGCAGGCTGCGAAGGTTCCTGGCCGTCCTCAGGATCGCCACGACGACGGCGGCCGCGATCAGGGTGAAGACGAAGGTCATCCCGGTGCCGATGGAGAAGGCCGCCCCGCTGTTGCGGGTGACGAGCAGCGTCAGCAGCCCGCCGAACAGCCTGATCGGCGGCCGGTCCGAGAGCTGGGCTACCATCACGACCTTGGAGATCACGTCCAGGGCCAGCACGGCGGCGGCGATCACCACCAGTACGGCGACACGGCGCGGCCGGTCCCGTACGGGACCGGCTGCGCCGTCGTTGGGTTCTTTGGCGTCGCTCAGCGACGCTCCTCGCGTTGTTTGCATGTCACACACAGGGTCGCACGTGGAAAGGCCTGCAGGCGCGCCTTGCCGATCGGCTTGCCACAGGACTCACAGACTCCGTACGTCCCGGCCTCGATCCGCTCGATTGCCCGCTCGTTCTGTTCGAGCAGGTCACGAGAATTGTAGGCGAGAGACATCTCATGCTCGCGCTCGTACGTCTTGGCACCCAGATCGGCCTGGTCATCCCCGGCACCATCGGTGCCGTCCCCCTCGGCTATCTGGAGCTCCGCCACCGAGATCTCCTCGGTGAGCTCGGTGATCTCATCCTCGAGCCTGGTGCGGACCTCCTGGAGCTCCGCTGCGGTCCAGCGGTTCTCACCTTCACGGACGGGCAACAGCTCCGCCGCCAGCTCTGGTACGGACGCCGACCGCCGCCTGGTCGTACCCGTAGAACTACGGGTCTCTCCGGGGGACGGTGCGTCCCTCCCCTCGGCCATGTCGGGCCCCCTCGCGCTGATCTTCTCGACAGGCAGTGCGGGCAGCATAAGTCTCCGTTCGTCGGACGGCAAACAACCCGGGATCGTCACACGCCGCATATGCCCAGTGACGAGAGGTCAAGAACCCTTGAGTTCGTCAATCCTCAGAGTGATGTACGCCACATCACCGTCGATCTCGACGACCTTGTCACGGCCGGTCTGGCCGCTGACCAGGCGAATCTCCCTGCGCCGCACGCCAAGGGCGGTCGCAAGGGCTGCCAGCGCCGCCTCGGTGGCCTGACCTTCGACCGCGCGGGCCGTGACCTTGACCACCAGCGCGTCGCCGTGGACCCCGCCCACCTTCGTCCGTGAAGCGCCAGGACCCACCCGGATCGAGATCCTCGTCACCTCTTCACCCTCCTCAGGTTGGGGCTTGGTTGAGATACATCTCGTGCGCGATGATGTACCCGTGGACCTTCCAGAACAGCCTCCCGCACAGCCCGAGCCGTCGCGTCTGCGCGCCTCCGACGCCGACCGCGACCGGGTCGCGGACCAGTTGCGCGAGGCGCTCGCCGAGGGCCGGCTGACCCCCGAAGAGCACTCCGAACGCATCGACCAGGTCTACTCGGCCCGAACGTACGCCGAGCTGGCCCCGCTCCTGGAGGACCTGCCCGCGACGGGCGCGCCCGCGCCCCAGCCGCAGACCCCGCCACTGCCCGCCCCGCTCCTGCAGTCGTCGGGCATCGTCGCCATCTTCGGCGGCGCGGAGCGCAAGGGCCGCTGGCTGGTCGAACCGGAGACCAACGTCTTCACCCTGTTCGGCGGCGTCGACCTCGACTTCCGCGAGGCCGTGCTGTCCCAGCGGGAGGTCACGATCAATGTGACCTGCATCTTCGGCGGCGTGGAAATCAAGGTACCGCCGGGGGTCCGGGTCATCGACTCGGGCTCGGCCATCTTCGGTGGCCGGTCGGTGGACGCAGACCAGCCGGCCGACCCGAACGCCCCGGTGATCAGGCTGACCGGGTACTGCCTGTTCGGCGGCATCGACGTCAAGCGGCAGCTGCCGAGGGCCGAACGGCAGGTGGCCAGGGAGCAGCGCCGGGTGCTCCGCGACGAGCGAAGGGACCGGCTCCGCGAACTGCGGGCCGCCCGCCGGGACCGCCGCCACTACTGACGGTCCCTCGTCCGGTGGCCTCAGCCGAGGCTGGGCTCCTTGTCGGGCTGGCAGACCAGGCACGGGGTGCAGCCCCGCTCCTTGGCCTCGTCGCGGGACAGGGTCTCCAGGTCTTCCGCCTCCTCGCCGATGTCCTCGATGAGGGCACAGTCGGGGCGGTGATAGCGCTTGGTCCCGCTCAGGATGCGTACTCGCGGGGCGCCGGTCTCCGTGGGCACCTGTGCCGCCGCTGCGGGAACGGTCTCGTCCACTGCCCGCTCGGGTTCGAACTCCGCCGTCTCAGCATGCGCCGGCTCGGGTTCGGGTGCAGGCGTTTCGACCGGCTCTGGCCAGGCTTCCGCGCCCAACGGGTCGCCTTCAGCTTCGACCTCGGTCTCGACCTCCGCCTCGACCTCGGCGACAGGGACGATCTCCACCTCGGTCCCGGTCTCGGTCTCGGTCTCGGTCTCGGTTTCGGCTGAGCGGAAATCCACGATCGCGGGTTCATGCTCGGGTTCTGGCTCGGAGTGCCGTGGTGGCACAACCTCCCAGGACAGTTCCTGATCGAAGCTCCCCGGGACGGCCGAGAGTTCCGCCGTGGCGGGCTCCTCCACCGGTGCGGCCTCGGGGATCGGGTCCGTCAGCGGGGACCTGCCCCACGACGGCACCTCCCATGGGGCCGCGGGGGCCGGTACGCCGCCGACCGGGTCTTGCTCCTCGGGGGCGAAGGCCACGGGCGCCTCGAAGCCGCTCTGTACCGGCGGGAGATCCCATTCGGGAGTACGGGTGCCGAACGCGCCGGGCTGGGAGGCGGCGGCGGAGCGGGACAGCCCGCCCGCGATCACCGGAGACTGGCCCTCTGAAAGATCATCGGCCGCTGCGGGCTCGCCTGCCGACATCGCTGCGCGCGCCGCGAGTGCGGTGTCGGGCAGGCAGGCCGTACACGGGCTGAAGCCCTCTTCCAGGGCCTCCTCGTAGGTGAGGTCCTCCTTGTCCCGCCCGGCGAGCTGCCTGCAGCTCTCCAGGTGGTAGCGCTTGCGGCCGCGTACGACGAAGACGGGAGAGTCAAGGGGTACCTCCAGCGGCTGGGAGGCGATGGAGAATGCCTCCTCCTCCAGCGGCTCGACCGCAGCCTTCGCCTGCCGTGCGACCTTGCCCGGCTTGACGGGCTTCGGCCCCTTGGCCCGCGCCGATACCGCCCCTGCGCTCCCGAAGATCTCCTTGCGGCGGATGATCACCCCGATGAGCAGGCAGAGCGCCGAGACGATACTGACCCCGATCGAGATGTAGATCAGCTGAAGCCCCTCGATACCCGCGACTCCGCTCGCCCCGGCCAGAATGCCCGCGATGAGCAGGCCGATGGCGAGGACGACGAGCACGCCACTCAGGATGATCACAGGGTCTCTCCCTCTACCGGTCGCACGAGCACCCGGCGCCGCCACCGGCGGGATGGGCCGTCAGGGCCCACCACCGGCGGCCTGCGGCACAACGGACGCCCCGAGACTATCGCCTGCGGCCATCGTCCGTGTGCACCACAGCACCAGCTCGCACGATCGGTACTAGCGCCGCTCGTGCGGCGGGGTCTCCACCGCGTGGAACGCACCGGTCGCGGAGTGCTGCGCGTGCTGCGAGTGCTGGGCAGGCTCGACCGGGGGCGCGAACGGAGGCGGTCCCGGCACGGCCGGCACGGGTCCCTGCTGCCCGTTGCGGGTGTCGACGTGTGTGATCGGAGCCTGCACCGCCGGTTGGGGACCGGTGGTGGTGACGCCCTTGGGGAAGGCGCCGGCCTCGGTCGTACCCGCCTCAAGGTCGCGGAGCTGACCCTCCAGGTAGGCCTTCAACCGGGTCCGGTACTCACGCTCGAAGGCTCGCAGGTTGTCGACGTCGCGCTCGAGGTCCTCGCGCTGCTGCACGAGCGAGCCCATCACCTGGCGGTGCCGGTCCTGGGCGTCGCGGTCGAGCTGCTCGGCGCGGGACCTGGCGTCACTGACGATCTGGTCGGCCTGGCGGCGGGCCTTCCCGAGGATGTCCTCGGCCTCACGGCGGGCACGGCCGAGTGTCTCGTCGGCCTCCCGGCGTGCGTCGGCGATCGCCTGGTCGGCGGTCTGCTGCGCCAGCGCCAGTACGCGCGCGGCGGTGTCCATGTTGTCCTCGCCGCTCGGCGACATGCCGAGGCTGACGACGGGCTCGGGCTGGGGCTGCGGCTCGGGCCGCATGGGCTCGGGCATGGGGGCCAGCTCGGGCTTGGGCTCAACGATGGGAGCGGCCATCTGCGGAACCTTGCCGCGCAGGCACTCTGCCAGCTTGGCCCGCAGCTCCTCGTTCTCCTGTATCAACCGGTCAAGCTCAGCCTCGACCTCGTCGAGGAAGGCGTCGACCTCCTCTTCGTCGTAGCCCGGCCTCAGCCGGGTCGTACTGAACTGCTTGTTTCGCACATCCGCAGGTGTCAGCGGCATGTTGTCTCCTTGGCGCGCTTGGAGTCTGTACCAAAGGACGGTATCCGATCAGAGCCTGTACACGAAGATGATCATGAGGACCAGCTCCCAACGAAGATGATCAAGACCCATACCACAAGGAAGAGCACCGTAAAGCTGAGGTCGAACGCCACGTTACCCAGACGAACGTCCGGGATGAAGCGCTTGAGCAGCCTCAGTGGCGGATCGGTCACCGAGTACGTGGCCTCGGCCAGCACCAGCACCACCCCCGTCGGCCGCCATGACCGTGCGAAACGCTGCACGTACTCCAGGACCAACCTGCCGATCAAGAACAGGAGAAAGAGATAGAGCACGACCGTCAGCACGGCTACTACGATTGTCACGGACACTCTCGCATGTGGGTCTCAGCTTTGGTTGAAGAATCCTCGTTCTGCCATCCGGGCCTTGTCCTCGGCGGTTACCTCGACGTTGGCCGGTGACAGCAGGAACACCTTGTTCGTTACACGCTCAATGCTCCCATGAAGACCGAAGACGAGACCAGCCGCGAAGTCGACCAGACGCTTGGCGTCGCTGTCGACCATCTCGGTCAGGTTCATGATCACCGGAGTACCTTCACGGAAGTGCTCTCCGATAGTACGTGCTTCGTTGTACGTCCTGGGATGAAGCGTGGTGATGCGCGCAAGGTCCGATGAGGTGGACTCCTGAACGAGCGTCGCCCGCCGGGGCCTCGGGACCGGTGTCACCGGCTCCCGGGCCATGGGCTCCTCTGCTCGGGTGGGCTGACCCGATTCTTCCTCGCCGCGACGCCGCTCCGCGGTGTCCTCGTCGTAGACGTCGTACTCGTCGTAGTCGTCGTCATAGCGGTCGTCCTCCACGAGGCCGAGGTACACCGCCATCTTGCGCATCGCGCTGGCCATTTGCCCTCCGACATCCTCTGCTTCAGTGCTGGTGCTCAGTACTGGGGGACAGCCGCTCGCCGACTGATACCCGGGGGCCATGGGCCCCTCCCGGGGGACATTACCTGACGATTGTCAGTCGGCCGCCGAGCAACGCCGTACCGACACGCACGTGTGTCGCGCCACACGCGATGGCCTGCTCCAGATCGCCGCTCATGCCGGCCGAGAGGATCACCGCCCCCGGATGTTCCGCCCGCACGGTGGCGGCGATGGCGGCCAGCCGGGTGAAGGCCGGTCCGGGATCGGCGCCGAGCGGCGCGACCGCCATGATCCCGCCCAGTTCCAGGGCGGGCGCCGCCGCGATGGCCGTGGCCAGCGCGGGCACCTCTGCCGGGCTCGCGCCACCGCGGCCCTGACCCTCGCCGAGGCCCACCTGGATGAGGCAGCTCAGCTCCCGGCCGGCGGCCACCGCCGCCTGGGACAGTGCGCGTACCAGGCGGGAACGATCCACTGACTCGACGACGGCCGCGTACGAGGCGACCGAACGCGCCTTGTTGGTCTGCAACTGTCCGACGAAGTGCCAGGTCAACGGCAGATCGGCGCACTCGGCCGCCTTAGGGCCCGCCTCCTGGTCGCGGTTCTCCGCGACCTCGGTCACACCGAGCCCGGCGAGCAGCCGTACATCCGCAGCCGGGAAGTTCTTGGTGACGGCGACCAACGTCACATCACCGGGGTCCCGGCCCGAGGCCACGCAGGCGACCGCGATCCGTCCCCGTACGTCCGCCAGGTTGGCGGCGAGTTCGTCCTTGCGGTGCACGGCCTACTTCAGGAAATCGGGGACGTCGAGGTCGTCATCCTCGTCGAACACGACCGGGCGGCGACGCGCCTGCTCCTTCCAGGAGGGCGCGGGCTCGTCCTTCCAGCTCGCCTGGGACGAGGACGCGGGCTCGGGGCTCGCGTCCTCGTGACCACTGTCGGCCGCGGACGGCTCGTTCGCCGGCCGCGGCACCTTAGGGCCCACAGCCGGTTCGGTCTCGCGTCCCACCGGCTCGGCGATCGGGACGGTCTCCACGACCGGGGTCTCGATCACCTGGGCGACCGGCACCGGACGGGCGGCGGACTCTGACACCAGGGACTGCGCCACGGGAGTGCCGAACGAGGTGCCGACCGGCGAGGTGGTCGCGGGCCGTGGTGGCGGAGGTACGGGACGCGCGGGCGGAGGTACGGCACGCCGCTCCGGCTCGAGGGCCGGCTTGACGGGTCCCTCATCGAAGCCCGCAGCGATGACGGTGACCCGCACCTCGTCGCCAAGCGCGTCGTCGATGACCGCACCAAAGATGATGTTGGCATCCGGAGCCGCCGCGTTGGACACCAGCTGGGCGGCCTCGTTGATTTCGAACAGGCCCAGGTCCGAGCCGCCCGAGATGGACAGCAGCACCCCGTGCGCGCCGTCGATGCTCGCCTCGAGGAGCGGGCTGGAGATCGCCATCTCGGCCGCAGCCACGCTGCGGTCGTCGCCGCGCGCGGAACCGATGCCCATGAGCGCCGAACCCGCACCGGACATGACCGACTTGACGTCGGCGAAGTCGAGGTTGATCAGCCCGGGCGTGGTGATCAGGTCGGTGATGCCCTGCACACCGGACAGGAGCACCTGGTCGGCCGCCTTGAAGGCGTCGAGCACGCTGACCTGCCGGTCGGAGATCGACAGCAGCCGGTCGTTGGGGATCACGATGAGGGTATCGACCTCGTCGCGCAGGGTCTCTATCCCGGCCTCGGCCTGCATGGCGCGGCGCTTGCCCTCGAAACTGAAGGGACGGGTCACCACACCGATGGTGAGGGCACCGAGTGAGCGTGCGATGTTCGCGACCACGGGCGCTCCGCCGGTACCGGTTCCACCGCCCTCACCCGCGGTGACGAAGACCATGTCGGCCCCCTTGAGGACCTCCTCGATCTCCTCGCGGTGGTCCTCGGCAGCCTTGCGGCCCACATCCGGGTTGGCACCGGCACCGAGCCCGCGGGTGAGTTCCCGGCCGACGTCCAGCTTGACGTCGGCGTCGCTCATCAGCAGCGCCTGGGCATCGGTGTTGATCGCAATGAACTCGACGCCCTTGAGACCCTCTTCGATCATCCGGTTGACGGCATTGACGCCGCCGCCGCCGATGCCGACGACCTTGATGACCGCGAGGTAGTTCTGCGGTGCTGCCACGACGAGGGGCCTTTCCGCTCGCTCTGTCCAACCGGCCGGTACCAGTGTGAACACCGGTACCGCTGGTATTGCTGATCTGCACTTATAAGGCGGGATCCGGAAACCGCCGAAACCCTCACCCTCAACCTGAGGCTTACAGTTATGTCAACCTGAGGGCTGATACGGACAGTAGGGGCGTCCCCCGGTAGGGTCAACTAACCCGCCCCGAACTGAACCGGCGTGTCGGATTCGGCCACCCCTCCCCTGGCTGTACGGGACCCAGCCTGCCGTATCGGAGTGCCCAGCACGCGGTGACGACACACGGACCTGCTCATTGGGTCGTGACCACTTCGGGAGAACTCACATCAATGGTGCGGGCGGCGCGGCCCGCAGGGGTGGACAGCAACGCGTCAATGAGCCGGATCTTCTCCGCGGCCCGCTCCGGCGCGCCCCACACGACTGACTTCCCGCCGGACAGCCGCAGCGTGATCGACTCGACGGTCGGGGCCTCGATGGCGGTCAGCCGCCGGGTGAGCCGGTTCGGGAGGCTCCGCCAGGCCGCCAGCGCGGCTCCGGTCGCAGGATCGGCGGGCCCTGGATCGGCCACCACCAGGGTCGGCAGGCCGGGGGGGGCCGTGCCGACCGTGAGAACGGTCACCCCGAAGCGATCCATTTCGTCGAACCGCCCGGCCCGCGCCACGACCACCACCGGCGTCCGTTCGACCACCACGATCCGCACGGTCCCCGGCCAGTGCAGTTCCACCCGTGCGGACTCGACCTCCTGGATACCCTCCACCCGGTCCCGTACGGCGCCGGTGTCGAGGCGGATCATCGGCAGTCCCAGATGCACCCGTCCGATCGCGACGACCCGGTCATTCGGCAGCAGATGCGTCCCCGCCACCTCAACGTGCCGGACGACGAGCAGGCGCGACCCGAGCAGCACCCAGGCCGCCGCGCCGAGGAGCCCTGCCACCAGGAAGGAGACGAACAGCACCTTCCACCGGTTCGCGTGCCGCCGCCCGGATGCCTCCGGGATCACCGATGCCTCGCCGGTCTCGGCTGGACCTGGGGTCGTATCGGCTCGCATAGGGAGATGATGACCCCCGTCGTCCCCGGCGGGCCGGAGCCCACGCCGGAGGACGGTCAGGTTCCCAGCCGCTCCAGGATGAGCGGGCCGAGCTTCGTCACATCGCCGGCGCCGAGGGTTATCACGATGTCACCGGGCCGGGTCAGCGACGCCACCCGGGCCGGGACCGCGCCGAGGTCCGGTTCGTAGACCACCTGCGTGGTCCCGGCCGGGACGGCATCGGCGATCAGCTGCCCGGTCACCCCGGGTTCGGGGTCCTCCCGGGCGCCGTACACGTCAAGGACCACCGCGACGTCCGCGAGGCCCAGGGCCATCCCGAACTCGGCCGCGAAGAACCGGGTCCGGCTGTAGAGGTGCGGCTGGAAGACCGCCACGATCCGGCCACGCTCCCCGGCGTAGTCGCGGGTGGCCTCCAGATCGGCGGTCAGCTCGGTCGGGTGGTGGGCGTAGCTGTCGAAGACCTGCACCCCTGCGACCTCGCCCTTGAGCTCGAGCCGCCGCATCGCGCCGCCGAACATGGCGAGCCCGTCCCGTACCGCCGTGAAGTCGTTGCCGAGGGCGAGCGCCGCGGCGACCGCCGCCGTGGCGTTCAGCGCGTTGTGCCTGCCCGGCACCGTCAGCTCGACCCGGCCGAGACCGTCGATCTCGAAGCTGGAGCCGAGCCCGCGTGGGGTGAAGCCGGTCACCCGCAGATCGGCATCGGCGGCCTCACCGTAGGTGCGCACCGTCACGCCCCGGGCGGCTGCCGCCGCGGCCAGTTCCCTCGCGACCGGATCGTCGATCCCGGCCACCAGGATCCCGCCCGGCTCGATCCGGTCCACGAAGGCGGCGAAGTTGTCCTTGATCTTCTCGAAGCCACCGTAGTTGTCGAGGTGGTCGGCCTCCACGTTGGTGACGATCGCGAGGTACGGGGTGTAGCGCAGGAACGAGCCGTCGCTCTCGTCCGCCTCGGCGAGGAACACATCACCAGTGCCCTCGTCGGCGCCGAGGCCGGTCGTGACCAGCTGGCCGCCGATGCAGTAGGACGGGTCGGCCCCGGCGTGCTGCAGGGCGACGGTCAGCATCGACGTCGTGGTGGTCTTGCCGTGCGTGCCCGCCACCGCCACCGCTCGCCGCCCTGCCATCAGGGCCGCGAGCGCTTCGGACCGGTGCAGGACCCGGAGCCCGCGCTCGCGGGCTGCGGCCAGCTCCGGGTTGCCCTCCCTGATGGCGGAGGAGACCACGACGGTGTCGGCGTCCGCGAGGTGCCCGGCGTCGTGGCCGACGAAGACCTTGGCGCCCAGCTCGCCGAGCTGGGTCAGCAGCTCGGAGTCGCGGGCGTCGCTGCCGGAGACCTCGATGCCGCGTCTGAGCATGATGCGCGCGATCCCGGACATGCCCGCTCCGCCGATGGCGATGAAGTGAACCCTGCCCAGTTCACCGGCGGGTGTTGCCTGGCTCATGCATGTCCTTGCGTACGGGCCGCGTTGACCACGTCGAAGACCAGACGGGCCAGGGTGGCGTCCGCGTCGCGCCGGCCGAGCCGGGCCGCGGCCTCGGACATCAGCGCGACCCGGTTGGCGTCGGACAGGATCGGTACCAGGTTGGCGGCGATCCAGCCGGGGCTGAGCTCGGCGTCGTCGACCAGGAGCCCGCCGCCGCCGGCCACGATGGGCTCGGCGTTCAGCCGCTGCTCACCGTTGCCGATGGGCAGCGGCACGTACACGGCGGGCAGCCCGACTGCGGCCAGCTCGGCGCAGGTCATCGCACCGGCCCGGCACATCGCGACGTCGGCGGCCGCGTAGGCGAGATCCATCCGGTCGCAGTACGGGATGGTCACGTACTGTGGGCCGCCGACGACGGGGTCGGGCTCCTCGGTGTTCTTCGGGCCGACGATGTGCAGCACCTGGACTCCCGCGGCGCGGAACGCCGGGGCGGCCGCCACGGCGGCCCGGTTGAGGGACCGCGCGCCCTGCGAACCGCCGAAGACCAGCAGCGTCGGCAGGTCCGGCAGCAGGCCGAAGTAGGACCGCGCCTTGTCGCCCACCGCGAGCCGGTCGAGCGTGGAGATCTCCTGGCGCAGCGGAATGCCGACGAACCTGGCGTGCGGCAGCGGGGTGTCGGGGTGCGAGACGAAGACGTGCTCGGTGAAGCGGGAGCCCAGCCGGTTGGCGAGGCCGGGACGCGGGTTCGCCTCATGCACGACGATCGGGACCTTGCGCTTACGTGCCGCCAGGTAGGCCGGCGTGGCCACGTACCCGCCGAAGCCGACAAGGACCTCGGCGTGCACCTTGTCCAGTACCGCCGCGGCCGCGTTGATGGCGCCTCGCAGCCGCCCTGGTACGGCCAGCAGCTGGGGTGTCAGCGTGCGGGGCAGCGGCACGGCCGGTATCAGCGCGAGCTCGTAGCCACGGGCCGGGACAAGGCGGGTCTCCAGACCTCGTTCGGTGCCCAGGCAGGTCACCTCGGTGGCCGGATAGGCCCGGCGCAGCGCGTCCGCGAGGGCGAGGGCGGGTTCGATGTGTCCGGCGGTGCCACCGCCGGCCAGGACAACCCTCATGGGCCGGTACCTCTTTCAACGAGCTCTTCTCAAGGTGACTTTGCCAGGCCCAGCCAGCTTAGGGCCCGGCTGACCGGTCCGGGACCACGGGCGGCCAGTGCCTGGCGCGCTCCCGGCTCACGTTTCGCGAACGACAGCATCATGCCCAGCGCGATCAAGGTCGGGATCAGCGCCGAGCCCCCGTAGGAGACCAGCGGCAGCGGAATCCCGGTGATCGGGAGCACCCCGATCACCGCACCGATGTTCACCACCGCCTGGACGACCACCCAGGCGGTGGTACCGGCCGCGGCCAGGCGCATGAACGGGTCCTTGACCCGCCGGGCGATCCGGAGACCCGCGTAGGCGAGCAGCCCGAACAGTCCCAGCACGAGGAGAGTACCGATCAAGCCCAGTTCCTCACCGATGATCGCAAAAACGAAGTCGGTGTCGGCATGAGGCAGAAAGCCCCACTGTGCCTTGCCCTCCCCCAGACCGGCGCCGAACCAGCCGCCCGAGGCCACCGCGTACAGGCCCTGGGTGCCCTGGTAGTTCGCCTTCAGCGGGTCCCCGGACGGGTCGAGGAAGCCGGTGAGACGCTGCATCCGGTACGGCTCGACGACGATGAGGATGGCGACGAGCACGCCGATCAGGCCCGCGATACCGAGGAACAGCCTGCCGGGCGCGCCCACCACCCAGAACAGCGCCAGGAAGATCGTGAGGAGTACCAGGGTGGTGCCGAGGTCGTCGCCGAGCATGACGAGCAGGACGAGCAGCCCCGCCCCCGGCAGGAGCGGGATGAGCAACTGCCGCCACTCGGTGAGCTGACGCAGTTTCTCCTTGCGGGCCAGCAGGTCGGCGCCCCACAGCACCAGGCTGAGCTTGGCGGGCTCGGACGGCTGCAGCTGGAACGAGCCGAAGCTGATCCACCGGGTCGCGACGCCGGCGCTGGCGCCAAGGCCTGGCACCAGTACCAGGACCAGGGCGAGTACCGAGAGCAGCAGCAGCGGGTAGGACAGCGTCCGGAACGCCCGGGGCGGCAGGGTCGCCGCGACCCACATCATCGGCAGCCCGATCCCGACCCACAGCGCCTGCTTTTCCAGCAGGGTGTACGGGGAGCCGGTCTTGGTGATCTGGGAGACGCTGGATGCCGACAGCACCATTGTCAGGCCCAGCGCGAGCAGCAGCATCGAGCAGCCGAGCACCAGGTAGTACGAGGTCAGCGGCCGGTCGAGCAGCCCCACCAGGGCGGCCACCTGGGCACGGAGGCCCGGTCGCTCGCCGGCCTCTTCGACGGGAACGTCCACGGTGGTCACGGGAGGCCCCTAGCTCGTCTCGGCCATCCGCCGTACCGCCGCGGCGAAGGCGTCGCCGCGGGCACCGTAGTTGGCGAACATGTCCATCGAGGCCCCTGCGGGGGCGAGCAGCACGGTGTCGCCGGGCTGGGCCAGGCGGGCGGATTCGATCACGACACGGTCCATCGCCCCAGTGTCGGTGTCGGCCACCTCGACCACCGGGACATTCGGTGCGTGTCGCGCGAGTGCCGCCGCGATCTGGGCCCGGTCGGTGCCGATGAGCACGGCGCCGCGCAGCCTCGGGCCGCAGGTCCTTACCAGCTCGTCGATATCGGCGCCCTTGAGCAGCCCGCCCGCGATCCACACCACCGTCTTGAAGGCGGCCAGCGAGGCCCCTGCGGCGTGCGGGTTGGTCGCCTTGGAGTCGTCGACGTAGACCACCTCGCCGAGGGTGGCGACGTGCGTGATGCGGTGCGGATCGGGACGGAACGCCCGCAGACCCTCCCGTACGGCCTCGGACGGCACCCCGAAGGCGCGCGCCAGGGCCGCGGCGGCCAGGGCGTTGGCGATGTTGTGCGGGGCGAACGGGTGGACGTCGCCGAGCCCGGCGAGCTCCTCGGCCTCGCGGAGCGGGTCGGCGGTGAAGGCCCGGTCGATGAGCAGGTCCTCGACCACGCCCAGTTCCCCGGGGGCCGGCGAGCCGAGCGTGAAGCCGATCCGCCGATCCGCGCCGGCCGCCAGCGCGACCGTCAGCGGATCGTCGGCGTTGACGACGGCCACGGTGCCGGGTCCGAAGATCCGGCCCTTGTCCGCCGCGTACGCCTCGAGCGAGCCGTGCCAGTCGATGTGGTCCGGTGCGATGTTGAGGATCGCGGCGGCCTGCGGGGCGAGCGTACTGGACCAGTGCAGCTGGTAGCTGGACAGCTCCACCGCGAGCACGTCGTGATCCTCCAGGACGGCCTCCACGATCGGGGTACCGACATTGCCGACCGCCACGGTGTCGTACCCGGCCGCGGTGAGGATGCAGGTCAGCATGCGGACCGCGGTCGTCTTGCCGTTGGTGCCGGTGAACGCCAGCCACGGGGCCGCGTCCGGTCCGCGCAGCCGCCAGGCAAGCTCGACCTCGCCGATGATCTCGATCCCCCGCCGGGCCGCCTCGGCGAGCAGCGGCGCGTCCGGCCGCCAGCCCGGTGAGGTCACGACCAGTTCGGTGCCAGGTGGCAGGGTCTCGCCGTCCCCGAGCCGTACCGAGACCCCGCGTGCGGTCAGCTGCCGCGCCCGTTCGCGCTGTTCGGGGTCGTCGCGGGCGTCCACCAGCAGGACATCGGCGCCGCGTTCGGCGAGCACCCGCGCCGCCGCCCGCCCGGACACCCCGAGCCCGGCCACGCAGATGTTGCGGCCGCTGAGATCGGTACTCAACCCCTTGATCAACGCTTGATCAACCCTTCGGCGTCCATTCCAGGTAGAACAGGCCCAGGCCGATGGCCACGAACAGGCCCTGCGTCAGCCAGA
The DNA here is from genome assembly GCA_025964615.1 of Actinomycetes bacterium. GTDB lineage: Bacteria > Actinomycetota > Actinomycetes > Streptosporangiales > Streptosporangiaceae > RYN-227. Next base: position 19,781 of record JAOPYM010000026.1, on the reverse strand, counting down.
ATCGCACCACGATGGTGGTCTCGGCCCAGCCGGACAGCTCGAAGTGGTGCTGCAGCGGCGCCATCTTGAACACCCGTTTGCCGGTCAGCTTGAACCCACCCACCTGAATGATCACTGACATCGTGATGAGCACGATGAGCCCGGCGAGGATCGCCATCAGGAACTGGGTCCGGGTGGTGATCGCCAGGCCGACCAGCGCGCCGCCCAGGGCGAGCGAGCCGGTGTCGCCCATGAAGATCTTGGCGGGCGGGGCGTTCCACCACAGGAAGCCGAAGCAGGCGCCGAGCACGGCGGCCGCGACGATCGCGAGGTCGAGCGGATCCCGCACGTCGTAGCAGTGCGGCCCGAGGGCGGACGCGCAGCTCTGCCGGAACTGCCAGTTACCGATGATCACGTATGCGGCGAGCACCATGCCGGCCGCGCCGCTGGCCAGCCCGTCGAGGCCGTCGGTGAGGTTGACGCCGTTGGAGGTCGCCTGGATGAGGACCAGCGCCCAGAGCACGAAGAGGTACGGCCCGATGGACGGGCCGAAGTCACGCAGGAACGACAGGTGCGGGGAGGCGGGGGTGACCTGGAGGCTGTTGGGGAAGTGCAGGCAGCCGACGGCGAAGATGACACCGATGATCACGATGCCGATCGCCTTGGCGCTGCTGCGCAGGCCGAGGCTGCGCTGCCGGAAGACCTTGATGTAGTCGTCGACGAAGCCGACCACGCCCAGACCGGTCATCAGGAACAGCACCAGGGCGCCCGACACGGTCGGGGGCGTAGCGGTGACCAGGTGCGCGGCGCCGTAGCCGAGCAGCGCGGCGACGACGAGCACCGTGCCGCCCATCGTGGGGGTGCCGCGCTTCTTGAGGTGGGTCTGAACGCCGTCCTCACGGATCATCTGGCCGTAACCGAGTCGTACGACCAGGCGGATCCACAGGGGGGTGCCGACGAGCCCGATGATCAGGGCAAGGGCGGAGGCGACGAGGATGCTCTTCACCGACCGCCCTCCAAAAGCGCCTGGGCGACGCGTTCCAGCCCGGCGACGCGGGAGCCCTTCACCAGCACGACGTCCTTCGCCCGGAGCCGTTCGCCCAGTGCCGCCACCGCGCCACCGACGTCATCCACCTGTACGCACTCTCCCGTCCATGACCCGACCTGCCGCGCGCCATCGAGTATCGGCGCCGCCATGGCGCCCACCGCGATGAGCCCGGTGACTCCGCTGCGCGCGACATGTTGCCCGATCTTCTCGTGTTCCGCCACAGCGGACGAACCGAGCTCCGCCATTCCCCCCAGAACCGCATACGACCGGCGGCCCCTGGCCATGTGCGTGAGGGCGTCCACGGCGGCCCGCATCGACTCCGGGTTGGCGTTGTAGGCGTCGTTGACGACGGTCACGCCGTCGGCCCGCTCGGTGACCTCCATCCGCCACCGGCTGACGGTTACCGCGGCCGACAGCGCTTCGGCGATCTCCTGCAGGCCCATGCCCGTCTCGTAGGCGACCGCGGCTGCGGCCAGCGCGTTGCTGACGGCGTGCGAGCCGTACAGCCGCAGGGACACCGGCAGCGTGCCCTCCGGTGTGACCAGGGTGAACGTGGCCCGGCCCTGGTCGTCCAGCCATTCGTCGGTGGCCCGGATGAGCGCGTCGGGCACCCGGCCGTAGGTGATGATCTTCGCGGCGGTACGGGCGGCCATCGCGCGCACCATCGGGTCGTCGGCGTTCAGGATCGCGGTACCTGTGGCTGGGAGCGCCTCGACGAGTTCGCCCTTGGCCTTGGCGACCACCTCGCGGCTGCCGAACTCGCCGATGTGCGCGCTGCCGACGTTGAGGACTACGCCGATCTTCGGCGGCGCGATCCTGGTCAGGTAACCGATGTGGCCGAGACCCCGGGCGCTCTTCTCCAGGACCAGGAAGCGGGTGTCCTCGTCGGCGCGCAGCACGGTCATCGGGTGGCCGATCTCGTTGTTCAGCGAGCCGACCGGCGCGATCGTCGGCCCGAGCCGCTCGAGCACCTGGGCGATGAGATCCTTGGTGGAGGTCTTGCCCGAGGAGCCGGTGACACCGATCACCGTGGTCTGCGGCAGCCGGTCCACGACCCCCCTGGCCAGCGCCCCGAGTGCCCGTACGACGTCATCGACGATGATCGCCGGGGCGTCCACCGGGCGCTGGGCGAGGACCGCCACGGCCCCCGAGCGCACGGCCTCGGCCGCGAAATCGTGGCCGTCCACCCGCTCGCCTGGCACCGCCACGAACAGCGTGCCCGGTACGACGGACCTGGAGTCCATCAGCACGGGCCCGGTGACGACCGTCTCCGGATCCGCGCCGGCGAGCGTGCCTCCGGTGAGCTGGGCGACCGCTCCCAATGAGAGTGAGATCACAGTCGTTCCCTGTCTCCTCGGCCACGCAGTACGGCCCGTACGACCTCACGGTCGTCGAACGGGAGAACCTCACCGGCGACGTACTGGCCCTGCTCGTGCCCCTTGCCGGCGACGACGACCACGTCGCCGCGGCCCGCGCGGCCGAGCGCGAGTTCGATCGCGGCGGCCCGATCCGGCTCCACGACGACGTGCGCGCGTTCGGCCTGTGGCAATTTCAAAACGCCCTCGACCATGGCCGCGAGGATTGCCAGCGGGTCCTCCGACCTTGGGTTGTCGTTGGTGAATACTGCCATGTCGGAAAGGCGCGCGGCGGCCTCGCCCATCAACGGGCGCTTGGCCCGGTCCCGGTCGCCGCCGCAGCCGAGCACGATGATCAGGCGTCCCTCGGTGACCGGTCGCAGGGCCGAGAGGACCGCCTCGACCGCGCCCGGCTTGTGCGAGTAGTCGACCAGCGTCACGAAGTCCTGGCCCTCGTCGACCCGTTCGAGCCGTCCGGGCACCCCCGGCAGCGAGCCCACGCCCCGTACCGCGACCGGCAGCGGGCTCCCGGCCTGGACCAGCGCCACGATCGCGGCCAGCGCGTTGGCGACGTTGAACGGACCGGCCAGCCGGACGCTCGCGTCGGCCTCGATACCGCCGGGTCCCACGACCCGGAACACACTGCCGTCCGCGCCGAGCCTGACGTCCTCGGCCCGCCAGTCGGCCCGCGGATCTCCGTTCGCCGAGAAGGTGACCAAGGGGATCGTGGCCAGCTCCACCAGCTCCCGCCCGAAGGGGTCGTCGAGGTTGACCACGCCCTGGCGGGCGTACTCCGGGGTGAACAGGCGGGCCTTGGCCGCGAAGTAGTCCTGCATCGTCGGGTGGTAGTCCAGGTGGTCCTGGGACAGGTTCGTGAAGATCGCCACGTCGTAGTGGGCGCCACCGACCCGGCCCTGATCCAGGGCGTGGCTGGAGACCTCCATCGCGACGGCGCCGACCCCGCGCTCGCGCATCGTGGCGAAGATGGCGTGCAGGTCGGTGGCCTCCGGGGTGGTCAGCGCGCTCGGCAGCCGGGTCTCGCCGATCCTCGTCTCGACGGTGCCCACCACACCGGTCTGCAGGCCGCCCGCCCGAAGCCCTGCCTCCAGGAGGTAGACGGTGGTGGTCTTCCCGCTGGTTCCGGTCACCCCGATGAGGGTGAGGTCCCGGGCGGGTTCCCCGTACACCCAGGACGCCGCCCTGCCCAATACCGTGCGCGGCGCGTCCACGACCAGGACCGGCAGACCGGGCTCGATCATGGCCGCGCCGGCCGCGTCGGTGAGGACCGCCGTGGCGCCCCGCGCCCGGGCCTCGGCGGCGTAGGCCGCGCCGTGCGTCACGCTGCCGGGCAGCGCCGCGTACAGGTCACCGGGGTGTACGGCTCGCGAGTCGTGCGTCACCCCGCCGACCGTCACCCCGGCCAGGGCGTCCATGACCTCCTCGGGCGGCTGCAGGCCCAGCACCCGCGCGAGCCCGGACAGGGCCCGGGCAGGATTGGTCGTCGGACGCATGGTGGCTCTTTCGTATGGAACGGACCCAAGAGGGTCACTTGGCGTAGATGACGATCTTCGGCGAGGTGCTGCCGGTCGGCGGGATCTTCCTGGCCGCAAGTGCGAAGGACATGACGTCCCGGAAGACCGGGGCCGCCACCACGCCACCATAGTGGCCGTTGACGGGGTTCTGCAGCACGACCAGGACGACCAGCTGCGGGTCGTCGGCCGGGGCGAACCCGGCGAACGAGGCCGTGTAGTCATTCCCGGTGTAACAGTGGCAACTCGGGTTGACCTTCTGAGCGGTGCCGGTCTTGCCGGCCACGCGGTAGGGGGGGATCTGCGCCTGGGGTGCGGTGCCCTCCGGGCTGACGACCCCCTCCAGCATGGTGGTGATCTGCTCCGCGGTCTGCGCGCTGATCACCTGCCGCTGCTTCGGCTCGGGGGCCGGCACGAAGTTCCCGTGGCCGTCGGTGGTCCCTGCGACGATCGTGGGGGCCACCCTGACCCCCTTGTTCGCGATGGTCGCGTAGACGCTGGCCTCCTGCAGCGCTGTGACGCTGACGCCCTGCCCGTAGGCGATCGTGTACCGCTGCGTGCCGGACCACTGGCCGGGCGGGGCGAGCAGCCCGGCCGATTCGCCGGGCAGCCCGGCGCCGCTGTGCTGGCCGTACCCGAAGTCGCGCATCGTCTGGTAGAGCTGCTGCCCGGTGATTCTGTCGCTCGCGATCATCGTGCCAACGTTGCTGGAAAGTGCCAGCACACCGCCGAAGGTGAGCTTGTACGTCTTGTGGAACTCTGCGTCGTGCAGGGGCTGGTCGTACTTGCGGATGCTGTAGGGGACCGTGAACGGGGTCGAGGGGGTGACCCCGCCGTGCTCCATGACCGCCGCGGCGGTGATCACCTTGTTGGTGCTGCCCGGTTCGAAGGTCTCCTGGACGGCCCGGTTCTGCCAGGCCTGCTGAGAGTTGCCCGGACTGTTCGGATCGAACGTGGGGGCACTGGCCATCGCGAGGATCTGTCCGGTGCGCGGGTCCATCACGATGACGCTGCCGCTCGCCGCGCCGGTCTTCGCCACCTGGGTGGTGATCGCGGTCTGCGCCTTGTACTGCAGGTCGCGCAGGAGCGTGAGCCGGACATCGCGCCCCGGAACGGGATGGATGGTCTGGTCCTCGCCCATCGGGATGCGCTGGCCGTTCGTGCCGATCTCGACCGTCTGCTTGCCGCTGCGGCCCGCGAGCAGCTTGTTCAAGCTGCTCTCCAGGCCCGCGCCGCCGGCTCCGCTGTGGTTCACGAAACCTATGACGTTCGCGGCGAGCGTGTCGTTGGGATAGACACGCCGGTATTCGGGGATCGTGCTGATCCCGGTGTAGCCGAGCGCCATCACCATCCGCGCCCGGTCGGGCGTGACGTTGTGCGCCAGGACGGAGAACTGACCCGGCTTGGCGAGCAGCTGCAGCAGCTTCGCCTGGTCCATGCTGAGCATCGGGGCGAGCATCTGGGCGATCTGGGGGCGCTGGGCGGGCACGATGATCGCCGGGTCGGCGAAGACCTCACGGGCCTCCACGGTCATGGCGAAGGGGAAGCCCTGGGCATCGGTGATCGCGCCGCGCACGGCCGGGAGGGTGAGGATGTCGAGGCGCTGCTTGAGCGCCTTGTGGGCATAGGCCGCCGACTGGATGCCCTGTAGCTGGACCAGCCGGCCTGCGAACAGGGACAGAACGAACGCGATGAGCAGCAGGCCGACGTTGAGGCGCTTGACCGGGTCCCTGCGGGTGATCGCCATCCGGCGGCGGGGGCGCCTGGGCGGAGGGCGGCGCGGGCCGCCCTGTTCAGGGACCGTGGCCCGCGAGGGCGCTCGCGGGTTCCCTCCGGGGGTGCGGGGAGGTACCGGCCGGGGCTGCCCTGACCTCGGATAGGGCGGGACCGGCTGCCCGGAGCCCGAGGTCCGCCCTGCGGAGGTGCCGCGCCCGCCGGCGGCGGGAGGACGCCGGGCCGGGCCGGGCGAACTCCCCCGCCGGCCCGGCGGGGGGACGCCCGGGCCCCGCCGGGACGTCATGGGGCGCCTCCCCAGCCGGGGATCCCGTCACCGGGCACGATCGCGCCCGGCACGGCGACCACCCCGGCGGCACCGGCCGCGGCCGCAGCGGCGTGCGGCACCGGCCGCAGCGACCCACCGGCGACCCGCCCGGTCCTGGCGTCCACGAAGGCGGGCTGGAACGGCTGCACCATGCCCAGCGCCCTGGCCTTCTGGGCGAGCAGACCGGGCGACTCCTCGCGGGCGATCTGCTCCTGCAGGGCCTCGCGCTGCTGGGCGAGCAGCTTGTTGGTCTGCTGCAGCTCGGTGAGGGTGAACGCATCCTTGGCCAGCACTGTGTTGAGCAGCAGCAGGCTGACCAGCGCGCCGCCGAGCAGCGCCATGATCAGCAGCACGAACGGCGTACGCGGCGGGGCGGACACCCGGGTGCGTACGGCCGGAGCGGCGGCGGGGCGTGGCTGTGTGCTCGCCGGGGCGCGCCGGGGCGCGATCGGGCTCTTGGCGGGCCGCGCCGGTCGCGTGGTCGGCTTGGTACTTGTCGTCATACTGCCTCCCGGATCCGTTCAGCGGCGCGCAGCCGTACGGAGGCGGCCCGCGGGTTAGTCGTGATCTCGTCATCGGACGGCAGTTCCGCGCCCCGGCTCAGCAACCGGAAGGCCGGCTGGAGCTCGGGCAGCGGCACCGGCAGGTCCGGTGGCGTACGGTCGGTGGTGCGCTCGGCCAGTGCCCGCTTGGTGATGCGGTCCTCCAGCGAGTGGTAGGAGAGCACCACGATCCGGCCGCCGAGCGCGAGGGCGTCGAGAGCGGCGGGCAGTGCCCGTTCCCACGCGGCCAGCTCGCCGTTGACCTCGATGCGCAGCGCCTGGAAGGCCCGCTTGGCCGGGTGGCCGCCGGTCCGGCGGGTGGCCGCCGGGATCGCGGTACGGACGAGTTCGGCGAGGGCCCTGGTGGAGGTGAGGGGCTCCTTGGCGCGCTCGCGAACGATGGCCTGCGCGACCCGTACGGCGAAGCGCTCCTCGCCGTACTCCCGGAGGATCCGGGCGAGCTGCCCGACGCTGTACCCGTTCACCACGTCGGCCGCGGTCAGGTCCTGGGTCCGGTCCATCCGCATGTCGAGCGGCGCGTCGTAGGAGTAGGCGAAGCCGCGGTCGACCTCGTCGAGCTGGGGGGAGGACACGCCGAGGTCGAACAGCACCCCGTGCACCCGGTCCACGCCGAGCTCGCCGAGCACGCTCGGCAGTTCGTCATAGATCGCGTGTACGAGCGTGACCCGGTCACCGAAGGGCGCGAGGCGGGCGCGAGAGCGATCCAGCGCGGTGGTGTCCCTGTCGAGGCCGATGAGGCGCAGGTCCGGGTGGGCCTCGAGCATCGCGTAGGCGTGCCCGCCCATCCCGAGCGTGCCGTCCACGTAGACGGGCGACGGCGAGGTCGCGAAGGCAGGGGCCAGCAGGGACATGACCCGGCCGAGCATGACCGGGACGTGGCCATGACCGGTCACACCCTCGTTGTCGCGCATCCTCACACCCCCTAGTGCTGCCACCGCTCGCGGACGGTGGCGTCGCACCGGTGCCCGGGAGACCTCGCCCGGCCAGGTCCCCATCCGCTGCCCAGAGGAAGCCCCTTGCGGGTGCCGCCTGGCGCCGGGGAAGCTGCGTCAGCCGACATGGAGAGCGGGTGGAGACCTGGCCGAACGTCGGCCGTGCCGATCGGGCGACCGGCGAGTCAGACTGTCAAAGGACTCCTGGTAGCACCTCCTCCGAAAGGTCGGAGAACTGCTGCTCTTCTTGTTCGAGATAGGTCTCCCAGGCCGCCGCGTCCCAGATCTCCAGACGCGTGTTGGCCCCGATGACGGCACAGTCGCGTTCCAGGCCCGCGTACGCTCGCAGGGCCGGCGGGATCGTGATGCGCCCCTGCTTGTCGGGAAGTTCGTCGGACGCGCTGGCAAAGAAGACCCGGCTGTAGGCCCGCACCGACCTGGCCGTCACCGGCGCGGTGCTCAGCGCCTCGGTGATGCGCTGGAACTCGGCCATGGGGAAGACGTACAGGCAGCGCTCCTGGCCCTTCGTGATCACCAATCCCCCCGACAGCTCCTCGCGATACTTCGCCGGCAGGAACAGCCGCCCCTTTTCGTCCAGGCGCGGCGAATGGGTGCCGAGGAACACCGGCCCCACCTCCCGCGCCGCGCAGAGCGCTACTGTGCTCCACGACGCCCCACTGTACTCCACTCTCCCCCACCGTCAACTGACAAAACACTGGTGTATTCCCCTCACATTCCGCAAATGCACAGGTCACAACGGTGGAGCAAAGTGGGGGTGCGTCTTGCACCAGGCGGGCAGGTCTCGTCACTTCCCCCTCATCGAAACCGCCCGCACCGCCCATACCTCCCCGGGAGAGGCTGCGGGGTGGTGCGGAGTGGGGCGACGGAATGGCCCGCACGATTCACCGATCCACCCAAAACACGATTTACTCAACTGCCACGCGGTCATCGCGGCGGGGTTACCTGACGACGTAGTGTCGGAAGGCGGACAAAATGGGTGCGGTCTCGCCCATGCGGACCGGCAGGAGGGGTGAGTGGCAATCAGCACGCATGGGGACGTCGGCCGCGGGCTGGACGGGCTGGCACAGATCGCCGGCAAGATCAGCACCGCCATCGAATCGGTCATCGAGGGGAAACCCCGCGCCGTACGCCTCGCGCTCACGGTCCTGCTGGCCGAGGGGCACCTCCTGATCGAGGACGTCCCGGGAGTCGGCAAGACCATGCTGGCCAAGGCACTGGCCAGGTCAGTGGACTGCACGGTACGCCGCGTCCAGTTCACCCCGGATCTGCTCCCCAGCGACATCACCGGAGTCAGCGCCTACAACCAGGATCGGCGCGAGTTCGAGTTCAAGCCCGGCCCGGTCTTCGCCAACATCCTGGTCGGCGACGAGATCAACCGCGCCTCCCCCAAGACGCAGTCCGCCCTTCTCGAGTGCATGGAGGAGCGTCAGGTGACCGTGGACGGCACCACGTACCACCTGGAGCGGCCGTTCATGGTGGTGGCCACCCAGAACCCCGTCGAGATGGAGGGCACTTACCCGCTGCCGGAGGCGCAGCGGGACCGGTTCACCGCCCGGATCTCCATGGGCTACCCCGATCCGGCCGCGGAGCTGGAGATGCTCGACGTGCACGGCCAGTCCTCGCCGCTCGACCGGCTCGTGCCGGTCGCGGCGGCGGCCGACGTCCGGATCCTCATCGAGCTGGTCCACCGTGTGCACGTCGCCCCGGCCGTCCGCCAGTACGCGATCGACGTGGTCACCGCGACCCGTAACCACCCTGCGCTCAGGCTCGGCGCCTCCCCCCGGGCCACCCTGCACCTGGTACGGGCCGCCCGGGCCAAGGCCGCCCTGGACGAACGCGACTACGTGGTCCCCGACGATCTGCAGGAACTCGCCGTACCGGTCCTGGCGCACCGGCTGCTGCCCACCGCGGAGGCCCAGGTGGAACGGCGGCTGCCCGAACAGGTCGTCGCCGAAATCGTCGACCGGCTGCCCGTCCCCGACCGGCGCCGCTGACCACCGTGAAGAAGGCGCTGGGAGCCCTCACCACCCGTGGGCGGTCCTTCATGGCCGCCGGGGTGACCGCCATCGTCTGCGCCTTCATCCTGGGCGAGCGTGATCTGCTCCGCGCCGGGATTCTGGTGCTGGCGCTGCCGCTGCTGTCGTCCGGGACGGTCTCAAGGACGCGGTACCGGCTGGCCTGCGCCCGGCGCCTGGAGCCGGGCCGGCTGCCGGTCGGGCATGAGGCCCGGGTCGATCTCCGCCTGGAGAACGTGTCGCGGCTGCCGACCGGGCTGCTGCTCGTGGAGGACAGGGTGCCCTACACCCTCGGCGGCCGGGCCCGTTTCGTACTGGACCGGATCGAGCCGAAGGGCTCCAGGGAGCTGAGCTACCGGATCCGTTCCGACGTACGCGGCCGCTACCGGGTGGGAGCGCTGACCGTGCGGCTCGCCGACCCGTTCGGGCTGGTCGAGCTGGCCCGCTCGTTCAGCCTGACCGACACCCTGACGGTCACCCCGACAATCGTGGCGCTCCCGCACAGCCGGCTCACCGGGGCCTGGACCGGCGGTGGGGACAGCAGGGCCAGAACCGTCTCCTCGGCCGGCGAGGACGACGTGGCACCCCGCGAGTACCGGCACGGCGACGACCTGCGCCGGGTGCACTGGCGGTCCACCGCCCGGCACGGGGAGCTGATGGTACGGCGGGAGGAGCAGCAGTGGCAGAGCCGCGGCACGCTCTTCCTCGACACCCGGCGGAGCGTGCACCGCGGTGAGGGCCCGGGGTCCTCGTTCGAGCAGGCCGTGTCCGCGGCGGCCTCGATCGGCGTGCACCTGAGCCGCGCGGGGTTCGGCCTGCGGTTCGTGACCGACTCGGGGCCGACCGCCGCCTCCCTGCAGAACCACTTCGACGGGGCCTTCGAAGGGGTGCTGCTCGATGCCCTGGCCACCGTGCAGTTGTCCGCGAACCGTTCCCTGACCGCCGGCCTGGCCACACTATCCGGGGCCGGCCGGGACGGCGACGGGCTGATCATCGCGGTGTTCGCCGAGCTGGATCCGGCCGAGGCGAGGACCGTCGCCGTCTCCCGGCGGGGCACCGCCACCTGTGTGGCCGTCCTCGTCGACGTCACCGGAACCGGGCACTTCAAGGCCGCCGCCGAGCTGCTTCGGGCGTCCGGGTGGCGGGTCATGACGATCGGGTCGGCCGCGGACCTGGCGACCGCCTGGGCCCGCGCGGACCAGGCCGGGGAGGCCGCCGGGCTGAGCCGGATACGGGGTGGGACATGAGGGCCCGGCTGACGGTGATCGCGGCGGTCGCGACACTGCTGAGCTCGATCGGCCTCTACCCGCTGTTCAGCGGGACGGGATGGCTCTGGGCAGGCCTCGGAGCGATCATCGCGGTGTCGTCGGCCGGGGTGCTGGCCCGCCGGTTCCGGCTGCCCGCGGTGCTGAACCTCGCGGCCGGGCTGGCCGCCCTGCACCTGTACCTGACGGCCGTCTACACCGGCTCGCAGGCATTCCTCGGCATCGTCCCCACCCCCTCGTCGCTGTCCAAGATCGGCTCGCTGATGGCGGCCGGGTGGTCGGCGGCGAACAAGTACGCCGCGCCGGTCCCGCTGGAGCAGGGTGTGTCGCTGCTGGCCGCCCTGGGCATCGGCCTGGTGGCCGTGATCGTTGATCTGCTGGCGGTACGGCTGCGCAGGGCCGCGCCCGCGGGGCTCCCGCTGCTGGCCATGTACAGCGTGCCCGCCGCCGTCCGCGAGGAGAGCGTCAGCTGGATCGCCTTCGTGCTGGGCGCCGCCGGCTTCCTGGCGCTGCTGCTCGCCGATGCCAGCGAACAGGTGACCGCCTGGGGACGGCACGTTCTCGCCGCACGCTGGACCGAGGAGACCCCCACCGGCACCGGTGGAACCGGCGCGCTGGCCGGTGCGGGGCGGCGGCTCGGAATCGCCGCGGTGGCCGTCGCCATCCTGCTGCCGACGATCATCCCCGGCATCCATCCGAGGGGGATCTTCGGGCTCGGCGGCCCCGGCGACGGGCCGGGCGGCTCCGGCCCGCTGCAGACACCGGACCCGCTGGTCACCCTGCACCAGCAGCTCATCCGGCAGGACAACGGGATGATCCTCACCTACCGCAGCGACGACCCGCAGCCCGACTACCTGCGGCTGTACGGGCTTGACAAGTTCGACGGCGACCGGTGGACGTACAGCACGCTGACGAGCACCCCACAGGACCGGCTGAAGAACCACGAACTCCCTCCGCCGCCCGGTCTCTACGGTGTCCGGACCCGTACCGTGCACTCCACGATCACCATCTCGGCACAGACCGCCAAGGTGCGGTTCCTGCCGCTGCCGTACGCACCGACCAAGGTGGACATCAGCGGCGACTGGCGGGTCCACGCCCCCTCGCTGATGGTCTACTCGCTGAACGACCAGGCGGGCGGGCGCACCTTCACCGTCACGAGTTCCCGGCCGCTGCCCACCGGCGACGACCTGGTGAACGCCGGTCCGCTGCCGCCGGAGGTGCAGAGCACCTTTCTTGAGGTGCCGCAGCTGCTGCCCAAGGCCGTGCGCACGATCGCCTCGCAGGTCGCCGGACGCGCGACCAACCCGTACCGCAAGGCGATGGCACTGGAGAACTACTTCACCGGTCCGCTGTTCCGCTACAGCACGACGACCCCGCCACCGGAGAAGCTCAACGACCTGATCCACTTCCTCACCGTCACCAGGACCGGGTACTGCGAGCAGTTCGCCGCGTCGATGGCGCTGATGGCCAGGATCCTCGGGATCCCGGCCCGGGTCGCGGTCGGTTACACCTCCGGGCATGTGCGCGCGGACGGGACCTGGGAGGTCAGGTCCAGCGATGCGCACGCATGGCCCGAGCTGTACTTCGACGGCGCCGGATGGGTCCGGTTCGAGCCGACTCCCGCCGGTAGCGGCGGCCAGGGCAGCGCCTGGGTGCCGGACTACGCCCTGCAGTCCACCTCCGTCGGGACAGGTCACGGCGGCACCGGCGCACCGGGTTCCGGCGGCCACAGCGGACCCACCGGAGCGATCACCGCGGGCCCGCATCCGGGCCGGGCGCACGGCGATGTGAGCGGCCTCGGACCGCAGGGCGGAAACCACCCCAAGGGGACGGGGGCACCGGTCGGCTGGCTCGGTGCGATCGGCCTGCTGCTCGTGGCGCTGGCCGCGCCGGTCGGGGTACGCCTGGCAAGCCGCCGCCGGCGCTGGGCCCAGGCGGAGCACAGGTCGTCGCGGTCCGCCGCGGGACCTCGCGTGGACCAGGGTGAGTCCGCGCACGCGGCCTGGGCGGAGCTGCACGCCGACGCCGTCGACCATGGTCTCGCCTGGCGCCCGAGCGACAGCCCGCGCGCGGCCGCGCACCGGCTGACGGAGCTGCTCGAGCTGACCGGGCCCGCCGCCGAGGCGCTGGCCCGGATAGCCATGGCCGAGGAGCGTGCCCGCTATGCGCCGCAGCCGGTCCCCGCCGGGACCCTGCGTACGGACGTGCGGACCATGCGGGAGGCGTTCGCGGCCTCGGTGGACCGGCAGACCCGCCTCCGGGCCCGGGTCCTGCCTCCCTCGGCCATGATCACCCTGCGGTCCGCGGGCACGCGCCTCCTGGAGGCCGGCGAGTACCTGCGCCTCCCCAAGCGCTAGTTCGCCCGTCGGGCTCCTGCGCTACTCGTCGCCTTCGGATCGCTTGCGCCAGCGTTCCTCAAGGCGCTCCATGAAGCCGCCCCGGCCCGCCTTGGCGGGCTTGGGCGGTTCCGGCTCGGCTCCCACGCCGGTCATGCGCTTCCAGCTGGACAGCGCCCACACGCAGCAGACGACCATCAGCAGGAACCCAGCGACGCTGATCGCGACCGTGGTCGGGCCGGCGTTCACGACGAGACCCGCCATCAGCGCGCACACACCCAGCACGAAGCCGAGCGCGGCCTTCACGATGCGCCGCTTGTAGTGCACCTGCGGGTCGGTCGAGCGGACCGCATGGGCGAACTTCGGATCCTCGGCGTACAGCGCCCGCTCGATCTGGTCGAGCAGCCGTTGCTCGTGGTCAGAGAGCGGCATTGCGTCTCCCTACGACGGCCCCGCCGAACCGGATGCTCCGGCGCCGAACGGGGACCTGGCTAACACTGATATGCCCAGAATACGAGGCGGGACAAGCGTATGAAAGAAAACGTCCCACGAGGGACTTCGGGGTGGACCCCGTCATCGTCTCTCGCCCCCCTCTTGACGGTCTTCGCGTTCATCGTGCTCACGGGGCGCCGACTCCCCAACAAGGGCCGCGGGTCGCACCGCCCCCCTCCCGAACCTGCGGACCACCTGGTCCATGGCCCGTTCGGCCTCGTGCCAGCCGCTCTCCTGCTCGTCCAACGCGAGCTGGCGGGACGTCTGGCCGACTGGCGCCAGATTCTCCACCCGGACCCCGACCAGACGGAGTTGTACCCGTTCCAGGCCGGACCCCTCATACAACTCACACGCTGTGGCGTAGATCACACGAGCGAGGTCGGTGGGCTCGGGCAGCGTACGTGCCCGGGTGAAGGTCTTGAAGTCCGCCATCCTCAGTTTGACGCTGATCGTACGGCCTGAGTTCCCGCCGGCCCGGAGCCTGGCTCCGACCTTCTCCGCCAGCCGCAGCAGTTCCCGCCGGATGACCTCGGGGTCGGAGATATCGTACGGGAAGGTCTCCTCCGCGCCGACGCTCTTGTCGGGAGTGGACGCCACGACCGGCCGGGGGTCGCGGCCCCACGAGAGCTCGTACAGGTGGGCGCCGGCCGCATTGCCCAGCTCCCGCTGGAGCGCCGGGAGCGGGGTGTCCGCGAGATCTCCGACGGTGCGCAGGCCAAGACGGGCCAGATGCTGCTCGGTGCGCTCCCCGACTCCCCAGAGGGCCGCCATCGGCAGCGGTCGCAGGAAGGCGGCCACACCGTCGGCGGGTACCACCAGGAGCCCGTCCGGCTTGCTCCTGGTGGAGGCCAGCTTGGCGATGAACTTGGTGCTCGCCACCCCGACCGAGCAGGTGATCCCCTGCTGGCCGGCGACCTGCTCCCGGATCTGCCGGGCGATCTCGGCCGGGCGGCCCAGCCGGCGGATGGCCCCGGACACGTCCAGGAACGCCTCGTCCATGGCCAGCGGCTCCACCAGGGGGGTGACGGACCGGAAGATCTCCATGACCGCCGCCGAGACCCGGGCGTACTTCTCATGGGCGGGCGGGATGATCACCGCCCGTGGGCAGAGCCTGCGGGCCCGGCTGATCGGCATCGCCGAGTACACACCGAACGCCCGTACCTCGTAGGAGGCGGCGGCCACGACACCCCTTGCGCCCGGGTGCCCGACGATCACCGGCTTGCCGCGCAGTTCGGGCCGGTCCAGGAGTTCGACGCTCACGAAGAACGCGTCCATGTCGACGTGCAGGATCGGGCAGCCGGTGTCGTCGCCCGGCGGTCCTTCGGGCGCTCCCGGCCTGTGGAGTTGCTGCTTACGCGACATGATCAGGCGTACGCCAGCAGGTGCAGCTGGGTGGCGATGTCGCGCAGGACGGGGTGGGTCGCGGCGGCGGTCTCCAGGGCGACGAGTGCGTCCGCGGCGGCCTGGTCCCCGTCGACGAGGCCGCCCGGCACCAGATCGGCGAAGATCCGTACCCCGTGCACCTCGCCGACCCGGAGCCCGGCCCGCTCGGCCAGCCCGGCGAGGCTCTCCCTGGTGAAGCGGCGCGGCACCGGGTCCCGGTCGCCCCAGCGCCCGTCCGGGTCGCTCAGCGCGCGGCGCGCATCGTCGAAGTGCCCGGCCGCCGCCCGGTGCAGGACGGTGGCGAGCCGGCCGCCGGCCAGCACGCTGACCGCGCCGCCGGGGCGCAGGGCCGCCGCCATGGCGGTCATCGCGGCCGCCGGTTCGTCGACGTACTCGAGAAGGCTGTGGCAGAGCACCAGGTCGGCGCCGCCGGCCCGCACGGCGCCCAGCAGATCGTCGGCGTCGCCCTGCACCGCGCGGACCGAGACATCCTTCTCGGCGGCCCGGCGCTCCAGGGCGGCGAGCGCGTCGGGGCTGGCGTCGACGACGGTGACGTGGTGCCCGAGCTCGGCGAGCGGGACGGCGAAACCGCCGGTCCCGCCGCCCGCGTCGACCACGTCGAGAGCCGTGCGCCCCGACTCCGCCGCCCGCCGGTCCAGCGCACCACGCAGGACATCCCAGACCACGGCGGTCCGTACCGCCGTCGACCGGCGAACTCCCACGATGGCCCCCTTAGCGTTCGTCACCCCGCTAGCTTATGGCGCTCACTCCGCCCGCGCTGTCACAGGGACAATGAGGGCTTGAGCTCCTGCAGCCTGGACAGCAGGCCGTTGACGAACTTGGGCGACTCCTCGGTGGAGAAGTCGGTGGCCAGCAGAACCGCCTCGCTGACCGCCACCCCGTCCGGCACGTCGTCGACCCAGAGCAGCTCGTAGGTGCCGAGCCGGAGCACCGTGCTGTCGACGGCGGGCATCCGGTCGAGCGTCCAGCCCACCGCATAGGTGGAGAGGAGCTCGTCGATGCGCTCACGCTGGCTGTGCACGCCTTCGACAAGCCGGACGGTGTGGGTGTACTCGGCGAGTTCCTCGCCCTTGGGCTGCCCGCGCTCGCTGAGCAGCTCGACGGGCGAGACCCCGCGCTGCTCGGCCTCGAACAGCACCTCGAACGCGCGCCTGCGCGCCTTGGTCCGTGCGGCCATCAGCCGCGGCCGAGATACTCGCCGGACCGGGTGTCGACCTTGATCTTCTCGCCGGTGGTGATGAACAGCGGGACCTGGATCTCCGCGCCGGTCTCCAGGGTGGCGGGCTTGCTGCCGCCGGTGGAGCGGTCACCCTGCAGGCCCGGGTCGGTGTGGGTGATCTGCAGCACGACCCCGGCGGGCAGTTCGACGTAGAGCGGGTTGTCCACGTTGAAGGCGATCATGGCGGTCTGCTCGGGCAGCAGGTACTTTGCGGCGTCGCCCACGGTCGCGGCCGGGATGTACGGCTGCTCGTAGGTCTCGGTGTCCATGAAGACGAAGTCCTCGCCCTCGCGGTAGAGGTATTGCATCTCGCGCTTGTCGACGCTGGCGATCTCCACCCTGGTGCCGGCGTTGAAGGTCTTGTCCACGACCTTCCCGGACAGCACGTGCTTGAGCTTGGTGCGAACGAAGGCGGGACCCTTTCCTGGCTTGACATGCTGGAACTCCAGAACGGTCCAGAGGCCGCCCTCGATGTTCAGCGTGATTCCGTTCTTCAGGTCGTTCGTCGTCGCCACGTCTCGTCGTCTCTCCGGTTCGGCGGAGCCACGCGTCTATACGACGAGCAGCTCCTTGGTGGTCTTGGTGAGGATCTCCGGGCCGGCCGTGCGGACCACCAGGGTGTCCTCGATGCGGACTCCACCGCGCCCGGCGAGATAAACGCCGGGTTCGGCGGTAATCGGAACCCGATCGGCCAGTCTACCGGTCTTGTCGTACCCCAGGAGCGGAGCCTCGTGGATCTCCAAGCCGACGCCGTGGCCGAGCCCGTGCGGGAAGTCGTCACCGTGCCCTGCGGCCACGATGAGGTCGCGGGCCGCCGCGTCCACGTCCTTGGTCTCGGCACCCGGCACGGCGGCGTCGATCCCGGCCTGCTGGGCGGCCTGGACCAGGTCGTACACCTCCTTCTGCCAGTGCGCGACGTGGCCGACGGCGACGGTGCGGGTCATGTCGGCGTGGTAGCCGTCGTACAGCGCGCCGAAATCCATGGTCACCAGATCCCCGGTCTCGAACTGCCGACCGCCCGGCTCGTGGTGCGGGATCGCCCCGTTCGGCCCGCTCGCCACGATCGAGTCGAAGGCCGGCTTGTCCGCGCCCAGGTCGACCATGCGGCGCTCCAGGGCTATGGCGATCTCCCGCTCGGTGACCCCCACCTTGATCGACGACAGGACGTCGTCGAAGGCCTGGTCGGTGATGGCGCAGGCCCGGGCGAGCATGGCGATCTCGTCCTCGTCCTTGACCTTGCGCAGCTCCTCGACGCCGTGGCCGAAGGGGATCAGCTCGATCCCTTCGGAGACGGTGGTCAGCTCGGCGTGCCGCTCGACGGTGACGTCGTGGGCCTCGTACGCGAGCCGGCCGATCCCGCTCTCGGCGGCAAGGCCGGTCAGCCGCAGCGCAACGGCCCGTTCGACGAGGGTCTCCAGGTCGGGGCTGATCTTGGCGGCGGTGCCCGCGTAACGGGCGTCGGTGGCCAGCAGCGCCGTGCCGTCGGCTCTGACGAGCAGCGCGGCGTTGGAACTGGCCAGCCCAGTCAGGTAGCGGACGTTGACCAGCCTGGTGACCAGTACGGCGTCGTACCCGCGGTCCGCGACGAGTACGCCCAGCTTGCCGCGGCGGGCGGCGTGTGTGTGCCCCATGGTTTCGACTGTACGGCCCGGTCTCGCCACCCGCACGGGGGCCCCGCGGGCCCATCCCCGCGGACTTGGGACGGATATGAGGACTCTTCGGATTCCTCTTGATCGCGATATGAGCCCTCCTTTGCGTTCGGGCGCGCCACCGCCCTCGCCACCTCCGCGCTCAACCGTTGAGTCGTGGCGTTTCCCGCACCTTTTCTCTAAACGGTGCGGTAAACGCCACGAGTCAACGGAGGTCAGACCTCGGCGGCGAGGTCCTTGACCTTCTCGATCAGGGCGAGCTTGGCCTTGTGGTCGCCCGCGATCGGGGTCACGTTGAGGGTCGTGATCCCGGACTCCTTCATGGCTGCGAGGCGCTCTCTGACGTGGCCCTCGGTGCCGATCAGCGACATCTTCTGCAGCAGCTCGTAGGGCACCTTGGCGGCGGCCTCCTCCTTCTTGCCCGCCAGGTAGAGGTCCTGGATCTCCTCGGCCTCCTTCTCCCAGCCATACCGGCGGCAGAGGTCGTTGTAGAAGTTCTTGCCCTTGGCACCCATGCCGCCGATGTAGAGGGCGGCCATCGGGCGGCCGAACTCCAGGTAGCCCTCGACATCGTCGCCAATGGCCAGCGCGGCCTGGCCGACGACGTCCAGCTCGCCCAGGGCCGGGTCGCGCTTGGCCTTGCCCGCCGCCAGCGACGCGCCCCAGACCGAGGCGGCCTTCTCCGGCAGGTAGAAGATCGGCTCCCAGCCGTTGGCGATCTCGGCGGTCAGCTCGACGTTCTTGGGGCCGATGGCGGCGACCAGGATCGGGATGTCCTCGCGGACCGGGTGGTTGATCAGCTTCAGCGGCCTGCCGAGCCCGGTGCCCTTGTCCGCGGGAACCGGGAGGGTGTAGTACTTGCCGTCGTACTCGAGCCGCTCGCGCTTCCACACCTTGCGGCAGATCTCGATGACCTCACGGGTACGGCCGAGGGGTGCGGTGTAGGGGACGCCGTGGAAGCCCTCGATGACCTGCGGGCCCGAGGCGCCCAGGCCCAGGGTGAAGCGGCCGTCGGAGACGTAGTCGATGCCCGCCGCGGTCATGGCCAGCAGGGTGGGCGTCCTGGAGTAGATGTTCAGGATGCCCGAGGCGATCTCCAGCCGCTCCGTCCTGGCCGCGATGAAGCCCATCTGGCTGACCGCGTCGAAGCTGTAGGCCTCGGCGACGTAGACGATGTCGAGCCCGGCCTTCTCATAGTCGGCCAGCTCCTCCACGGCCTCCTTGAATCCGCCCGAGTAGCTGAGAGCCATACCGATGCGCATACGGCATCCTTTCCGTCGTCTGTTGGAAGGTCGTCTGTTGGAAGGTCGTCCGTTCGAAGGTCGTCTGTTGGAAGGTCATCGGTTAGAAGACAGGGCCGTCCAGGGCCGCGATCGCCGCCCCGTACATATCCCCCCGGATCTTCCCCATGGTCCTGCCGTTCTTACCGGCCAGTGAGGCTGCGAGGGCGACCGCGGCGGGCAGTACCTCGGCCTCGGGCGCGGCCTGCCGGACGATGCCCGCGCTCACGGCCTCCCCGGCGCCGTACCGGCGGCCCGTGATCATCGCCTCGTGCGCGGTGACCTTCGGGAGCCGGGAGGTGACGAGCGCGTTCATGCCGGGCGTGAAGCTCATGCCCAGGTCGACCTCGGGCAGGCAGAAGTAGCCGCGGTCCGACCGCATCACCGCGAAGTCGTGGGCGAGGGCGAGCATGCCGCCCCCAGCGAAGGCGTGTCCGTTGATCGCGGCAACGGTCGGCAGCCGCAGCGTGAGCAGCCGGGCGAAGATCCCATTGACCCGCTTGAGGTACTCCTCGAGCTGGTCGTCGTGGGCGCCCAGCCAGTCCAGGTCGAGCCCGTTGGAGTAGAACTTGCCGGTGCCGACCGTCACCAGCGCGTTCGGCCCGTCGGTCTTCTCGACGGTGTCGAGTGCCTCGGTGAACCCGTCCAGAAAG
>JAOPYM010000581.1 GCA_025964615.1 Actinomycetes bacterium | reverse complement strand
AAAAGGCCGCTGGGGTCACGTCCGACCCCCGTACGGACGTGCCCCCAGCGGCTTGTGGCCGGCATGATCTGCCAGACCATTTGGGAAGACTGGAGCGCTCCCCCCCGAAAGCGCTCCAGTCAGGCTTCCCGCCCTCAATGGGCGTAGTAGCAAACTATCCGCCACACCTTCACTTGCAGGCAAAAGGCTCCCTAGATCCTGGAATAGGAATGCCCTCAGTACAGCGTGGTCAATGCCGCGGGCAGCACCCGCACGGTGACCGGGGTCGTGTGGTCGACCTCGCCGTCGGTGCCATAGGGCACCGGCCGGTCGGTCTCGATCAGTACTTCGCGGCCGCGCAGCACCTCCACCTGGGGCCGGTGCACGTGCGAGCCGTCGGCGAGTTCCCGCATGATCTTGAAGAACGCCAGCCTCGGCGCGTGCCCGACGATCACGATGTCGAGCAGCCCGTCGTCCACCCGCGCGTCCGGCGCGACGTGCAGGCCGGAGCCGTAGAACCCGGAGTTGGCCGCCACGACCGTGTAGGCGAGCCGCTCGTGCAGGGTCCCGTCCACGGTGATCCGGTAGGCGGCGGGCCGCCAGGTGGTGATCGCCTTCAAGGCGCCGACCTGGTACGAGATGGAACCGCGCAGTAGCCGGGCGTGATTGGCGTTGTGGTTGGCGACGGCGTCGATCCCCGCGTAGACGCTGCCGAGGACGGGGACCCCGTTCGCCTCGATGACGTCGATGGGGCGGGGCTCGGCCTCCAGCAGGATCTTCGCGAGCGCTCCGGGTCCGGCGGGCAGGCCGAGCTGCCGGGCGAAGTCGTTGCCGCGACCGGCGGGCACGATGCCGAACACCGCACCGGTGCCGGCGAGCGCTCCGCCGACGCAGCCGGCCATGCCGTCGCCGCCCACTGCGAGGACGACGTCGCCCTTGGCCGCGGCGGCCCCGGCGAGCTCGCCGGCGTGCGCGAGATCACGGCTGTAGACGGTCTCGACCTGGGCGCCCGCCTCGCGTAGCAGCCGGGCCAGTGGGAGGAGCGAGGCTGTGCCGCCCGCAGAGGGGTTGACGACGGCGGTGAACGATCTCATGGGATGAGCACTCCGGGGTTGAGTATCCCTGCGGGGTCCAGGCGTGCCTTGACGGCGCGGAGCACCTCGACGCCGAGCGGGCCGATCTCCTCTGCGTACCACTCGCGGTGGTCCGTGCCCACCCCGTGGTGGTGGCTGATCGTGCCGCCGGCGGCGATGATCGCGTCGTTGGCGGCCCGCTTGGCCGGGGCCCAGTGCCCGACCGGGTCTTCGCCCTGCGCGGCGACGACGGTGAAGTACAGCGAGGCGCCCGCCGGGTAGACGTGCGAGATGTGGCACATGACCAGTGGCGGGGTGCCGCTCTCGGTGAGCGTGGCGGTCAGCGCGGTGCGTACGGCGTCGTACAGCGCGGGAATCCCGGACCAGAAGACGGCCGTCTCCAGGGTCTCCGCGAACGCCCCGACGTCGAGCAGCGCGTCACGCAGGTAGGGGGCGTTGAACCGGCCATGCGCCCATGCATCCCCCGGCTCCGTGCCGAGGCACTCCCCGCCTGCGGCTGCCAGCACCTCCGCCGCCCTGGCCCTGCGGCCGGCCACCTGGCTCTGTGTGCCCTCGAAACCGGCGATGGCCAGGCACCCGCCGCTCGACGACGCACCGATCTCGGCGGGCTTGGCCAGCCCGATCGCCGTCTCGGTCTCGTCGGACAGCCGCAGTACGGTGGGCAGCGGGCCGTCCTGGGCGAGCCGCCGCAGGGCCGCGGAGCCGGTCTCGAAGGACGGGAACCGCCAGCCCTCATAGACCTTCACGGCGGGCACCGGCTGGACCCGTACCGTCACCGAGGTGATCACCCCGAACGCACCCTCGGAGCCCAGCACGAGCTGGCGCAGATCGGGGCCCGCCGCCGACCTGGGCGCCCTGCCGGTCTCCAGCGTCCCCTGCGGGGTGGCCACGGTCAGCCCGAGCACCATCTCGTCGAACCGCCCGTACCCGGCGGAGGCCTGACCGCTGGAGCGGGCCGCGGCGAACCCGCCGATGGTGGCCCACTCGAAGGACTGCGGGAAGTGGCCGAGGGTGTAGCCGGCCTCGTTGAGGAGCGCTTCGGCGCGGGGCGCGCGCAGCCCCGGCTGCAGGGTCGCGGTACGGGAGATCTCGTCGATCCCGATCACCGCGTCGAGCCGCCGCAGATCCAGGGCGACGAAGGCACTCACCCCCTGGGGCGCGAGACCGCCGACCACAGAGGTACCGCCGCCGAAGGGCACGACCGCGACCCGGTGCGCGGCGCAGACCCGCAGGACGGCCAGCACCTCCTCGTGGGTCGCGGGCAGCACCACCGCGTCGGGCGCGTCGCCCGTCTCACCCGCCCGGATGCGGAGCAGGTCGGGGGTGGATTTCCCGCGTGTGTGCCGGATCCTGCCCTCGGCGTCCGTGCGTACCTCCGCGACACTCCCGAGAGCGCCGAGGACCTCCTCCGGCAACCGGGAAGCGGGTACGACAATGTCGTCGAGCTCCATGGGCGGCGCGTCCAGCGGCTTGACGCCGAGTACATCGCGCAGCAGCCCGACGACCGGCTCGGGCAGCGGCGTCGCGCGATCCGGGTCACCCCATCCACTCCACAACATGTCCATGGCTACACTGTGACATATGACGTCGAATCGTCACAGCCGTACTGATGGAGACGCCGTACTCGACGCGGCTCGTGACTGCGTGCTCGCCGTCGGCGTGCGGCGCACCACGCTCACCGACGTGGCCCGCCGCGCCGGGGTGTCCCGGATGACCCTCTACCGCCGCTGGCCCGACGTGCGGACGCTGGTCGGCGATCTGATGACGCGCGAGTGGGTGGCGGTCGCGACCGCCGCGATGCCCTCTCCCGGCGGCCTGCTGGAGAGTCTCGTATCGGGCGTGCGAACCTTCCGGCAGCACCCGTTGCTCCGCAAGATCATCGAGGTGGATCCCGAACTGCTGCTCCCCTACATGCTCGATCGGCGGGGGGCCAGCCAGGACGCGCTGCTCGGGCTGCTCATCCCGGCGATCGAGGCTGGGCACGCGGACGGCTCCATCAGGCCGGGACACCCGGTCCGGCAGGCCCGCGCGCTACTGCTGATCCTCCAGTCCTACGCCCTGTCCCTGCAGACCATGGCCGACGAGACCGACCCCGATCTCACCGCCGACGCCTTCTACGGCGAACTGCGGCATGTCCTCGAAAGGACCCTGAGCCCGTGAAGTCCTCGTTGAACGCCGCCCGCCGGGCCCGCGAGCTGGCCGACGACACCGTGGTGGACGTGCTGGTCGTCGGACTGGGTGCTACCGGTGCCGGAGCGGCCCTGGACGCGGCATCCCGGGGTCTTTCGGTGGCGGCGATCGACGCCTGCGACCTGGCGTTCGGCACCTCCCGGTGGAGCTCCAAGCTGATCCACGGCGGGCTGCGGTACCTGGCCTCCGGTCAGCTGGACGTCGCCTACGAGAGCGCGGTGGAGCGCGGGGTGCTGATGGAGCACACCGCGCCGCACCTGGTCAGGGCGCTGCCTTTCGTGATGCCGCTGACCCCGCTGACCTCCCGGTCGCAGTCCGCTCTGGCCTGGGCGGGCCTGCGGGCGGGCGACCTGCTCCGGGCCTCGGCCCGCACCGCACGCGCCACCCTGCCCGGACCGCGCAGGTTGCCGGCGGTGGAGACGCTCCGGCTGGCCCCGGCGGTCCGGCAGTACGGGCTACGGGGCGGGCTGCTGTCGTGGGACGGGCAGCTCAGCGACGACGCGCGGCTCGTCACCGCGATCGCCAGGACGGCCGCCGGGTACGGGGCACGGGTCCTCACCCGGTGCCGGGCGCTGTCGCTCGACGGGTCGGGCGCGCTGGTCCGCGACGAGCTCACCGGCTCCTCCTTCACGATCCGGGCGCGCAGCGTGGTCAACGCCACGGGGGTCTGGGCGGGCGGCCTCGTGGACGGGGTACGGCTCAGGCCGTCGCGCGGGACCCACCTGGTGCTCGGGGCATCGTCGCTGGGGGATCTCACCGCGGGGATGCACCTGCCGATCCCGGGCGAGACGAACCGCTTCGCGCTGGTGCTGCCGCAGGGCGATGGCCGGGTGTACGTCGGGCTGACCGACGAGCCGGTGGAGGGCCCGATCCCGGACGTCCCCGCCGTGCCCGAGGCCGATATCGGTTTCCTGCTCGACGTCCTCAACTCCGCCCTTGAGGTCCCGGTGGGCCGCGCCGACGTCCTCGGGGCCTACGCGGGCCTGCGCCCCCTCCTGGACGACGACCAGGGCCGGACATCCGACGTCTCGCGCAGGCATGCCGTGATCACCTCGCCGGACGGGGTCGTCACCATCGTCGGCGGCAAGCTCACGACCTACCGGCGGATGGCGCAGGACGTGATCGACGCCGTCGTCGCCGCCCGCGGCCTGCCCGCCGGCCCGTCCCGGACCAGGCGCCTGCCCCTGGTCGGTGCCGCCTCGCCGCTGCGCCTGTCGGCGCTGGACGCCCCGCGCCACCTCATCCGCCGGTACGGCACGGAGGCCCCGCAGGTGCAGGCCCTGGGCAGGAGCGAGCCCGGCCTCCTCGACCCGGTGGTGCCCGGCCTCCCCGTCACCGGCGCGGAGCTCGCCTGGGCGATCCGCCACGAGGGCGCCCTCGACGAGTCCGACCTCCTCGACCGCCGCACCCGCATCGGCCTCGTCCCCGCCGACCGCGCCGTCGCCCTCCCCACCGCCACCCGCCTCCTCCGTTGACTCGTGGCGTTTCCCGCACCGTTATGCGATTCGGTGCGGGAAACGCCACGAGTCAACGGTGTGCGGTGCGTCACGTTTCCTGGCGGGCAAGAGCAACTTAGGTTAGGGTCACCTAATTCGATCTAGGAGGGACTCGGTGGTTCAGACCAATCGGTGCGGACACTGCCCCGGCAGTCACACCGGTGAACTCCCCTGTCTGGCCACCGCGACCGGCAAGGTTCGCGGCTGGCTGCTCCTTGAGCATCCCGGACCATGGCCGGAGAGTGTCGGCGACCTGACCGGTCCGCTGGCCCCCCACATCGCCGCCGCCCAGCGCGCTGGCGTGCGGCCCCAGCTGATCCGCCGTCCCGGCAAACGCCGGGCCACGCCGCCCTTCCAGGTGTACGCGGCCTGGACCTACGGTCCTGACGTCTGGGTGGAGGGGCGCGGGCTGACCCATCCGGACGAGCTCGGGGAGCTCGATCTGGCCGCCCTCGGCCGGGGCGAACGGCCCCGCTTCGGAGTGCCGGTGGAAGATCCGCTCCTGCTGGTCTGCGCGCACGGCAGGCACAATGCCTGCTGCGCTCGGACCGGGGCGCCGCTGGCCAGGGCGCTGTCGGGGCGTTTCGGCGCCGCCGTGTGGGAGACCTCGCACGTCGGCGGGGACCGGTTCGCGGCGAACCTGGTCTGCCTTCCGCACGGCCTCTACTACGGCAACCTCGGCGAGGCCGAGGCGATCGCCGCGGTCGAGGCCTACCAGAACGGCGAGGTGGCCCTGGACCGGTTGCGTGGCCGTGCGGGGCTGCCCGAGCCCGCCCAGGCCGCGGAGCACCACGTCCGGGCCGAAACGGGCCTGCTGGGCCTCGACGCGGTGACCGTGGAGTCGGTCACGGGCGTGGACCCGTCGTACGAAGTGATCGTCAAGACGGCGGGGGCCCGCTATCGGGTCATCGTGGATCATGGCAAGACTGTGGATCCATGCGGGCCCGAGTGCAACGAGAGTGTCAGATCCTACCTAATTCAGGACCTCGCCCTTCTCAGCGAGGCGGCGCTCGTGTAGCCTCGCTGAGGCCCCATTCGTGGGTCTTCCGCCGCACGAACCCCACTCTAGGGAACAGAGCGGCACATCCAGACGTTGGAGCTTTCGGCGCTTCCAAGCACGTTCGGCGTCCGCGTCGGTCTTAACAGCAGTCCGTAATTAGCAGCAGTACAACCAACGAGGTGAGTGTTCCATGGCTCAGGTACGTCGGCAAGCGAACCTTCCCCGTCCCAGCTGGGGATGGCAGGACGCGGCCGAGTGCCGGGGGGAAGACCTCGTGCTCTTCTTCGGCCCCGACGGTGAACGGCAGCCGGAGCGCGAGATTCGTGAGCGCAAGGCCAAGCAGGTGTGTACGGGATGCCCCGTACGCGCCGAATGCCTAGACTACGCCGTTTCTCGACCGGAGAAGTACGGCACGTGGGGCGGCCTGAACGAGGACGAGCGCGCTTCCGAGCGTCGCCGTCGGATGCGCCGCGCCAACGCCGCCTGATCCAGACGGTGCGCAGTCGGCACGACCGGCCCCCCTGGCACTCGCCAGAACAAGAAACGTACGGCCCCGCGGAGCGATCGGCGGGGCCGTTTGCGTACCTGCCTGAGCCTGCCGGCCGTGCGGCCACCCCCGCACGAGCCGGCAGGCGGTTCAGGAGCGGCCGCGCCGCATCTCCTTATGGATGATCTTCCACTTGCGGGTCTGCTCGGCCCGCAACCTCGCGTCGCCCCGGCTCGCCATCCAGAGGGCCTCGCGCCGCAGCTTCCGCGAGCTGTCCAGGCGCCGCCGTCGACGTTGGCGGCCAGCACCTGGCCCTGGGAGTCACCCGACAGGCCACTCCTGGACACCCGGCCGACGCCACCGCGCACGAACGCGGTGCGGCGGGCCAGGACCGCTGTGACCTCACTGTGCCGCAGTGCGACCCAGTCCCCCACGCACGGCAGGTCGACGGGGTCCCGCAGCGCGGACCACCGGACGGCCGCACGGACCTCGCCCTCCGTAGTGAGGACGTCGCAGACGCCCTTGTCCACCCGGGAGACGCGGCCAGGGGCATGGCCGTTTCGTTGAGTCGTCCAACAAAGGCTGGCGTTTCCCGCACCGAACGCGGAAACGGTGCGGGAAAAGCCACGGGTCAACGGGGGGAGAGCCAGCGGAGGGGGTTGTCGTGGGTGATCGTGCGGAGGGTGGGCTCGTCGACTCCGGCGGCGCGCAGGGCCGGCAGGAAGTCGCGGAAGAGGTAGCCGTAGCCGGTGCCGCCGTAACCGGTGATGTGCTCCATCCGGGAGACCCCGTTGGAGAGCAGCAACCGGTCGGCGTGACCCGCGTCGAGCAGTTCGAGCACCCGGCGCAGCGGAGCCTCGGGAGAGGTACGGCCGAGCATGCCGAGGGACACGTACGCCCCCGATTCGGCGATCTTGCGGCCCATCGCCGGGTCTGCGGCCAGGTCCTGCTGGCCCACGGCGATCCGGTCGGCGGGCAGGCCCTCGGCGACGAGGATCTCCAGCTGGGCCAGCCCCGAGGAGCCGTGCGTGGCGACCGGCAGGCCGGACTCGAGCGACGCGCGGGCGGCGGCCCGCAGGCACCGCTCCTCCTGCGGAGTGGGCGCGTGACCCCAGGTACCGACCTCGCCGATCACTCCGGGCAGGATGCTGGTGCCGTCCAGGCCGAAGCCGATCTCGGCCAGCAGGCGCTGGGTGATCTTGCCGATGTCGGCGGTGCGGACCCATTCGGGGTGGAAGGGCTCGGCCAGCGGGCCGGTGGCGGCCACCACGGCCACCCGGCTGCCGGCACTGATCCGGGCCAGCGTCGCCGCGTTGCGGCCCACGCCCATCCCGGTCAGATCGACCACCAGGCTCAGTTCGTCCTCCTCGCGGAGTCCGGCGAGCTCGCGTGAGACCTTGGACTCCTCGTCCAGCCGGCGACGCGGGTCGGACGGCACCCGGACGGGCCAGCGCAGGTCGATCTCGAGGTGCTCGTGCGGCAGCACGGGACCTTCGATCGCCGAGACCGGCACGGTTCCGGTGACGGTCCGTAGCACGCCGGTTGCTTCACAAGGAGTCATAGAGTCGGAGGTTACGTCACCTTTGGGCGTTAAATGCAAGAAAAGCCCCGAAATTTTACCCAAGGCGCTTGGGCCGCGCGAGCGCCGGCAAACTAGACGAAGGGAGCGGCGGCTCGGACGGCGCGGATCCGGGCGGTGTCCGCGCTCGGCCAGGTCCGGTCGATCTCGGAGTTCAGGGCCGCGCCGATGAGGACCGCGATGGCCGCCACGTACAACCAGGCGAGGATGGCGATCGAGGCCGACAGCGACCCGTACACCGAGACGCCCGACACCGACTCCGACAGGTACAGGCGCAGGCCGACACTGCCCAGCGTCCAGATGAGCAGGGCGACCACCGCACCGGGGATCTCCCGCCACCAGGCGGTACGCACCGGAACGCTCATGTGGTAGAGCGTCGCGAGGAACACAATCGACACCGCCCCGATGACCGGCCAGTAGAGCAACTGGACGGACCCGGTCGTGACCGGAAAGGCCTTCTTGACCAGCGCCGGGCCCGCCACCAGCAGCGAGATGACGACGATCATCACGACCAGCCAGACCAGGTACAGGAAGAACGCCCTGGTCCGGGTCCTGATCACACCCCGGACACCGGACAGCCCGTACGCGATGGTGATCGTGTCGACGTAGACGTTCATCGCCCGCGACCCCGCCCACAAAGAGATCAGGAAGCTTAGCGAGACGATGTCGACCCGCCCGCCCTTGACCACGTCGTTGAGCAGCGGGACCACCACCGAGTGGACGGCCGGGCCGGTCAGGACGGTCTGCGACTTGGCGATCGTCCATTCCCGGATCTCGGTGACCGTCGGCTCACCGAGGATGCCGCGCAGGTGTCCCATGGTGCCGATCAGGCCCAGGACCAGGGGCGGCAGTGAGACCAGAGCGAAGAACGCGGCCTCGGCCGCCAGGCCGGTGATCCGGTACCGGAATGCGGCGACCGCGGTGCCCTTGAGCAGCCTCCAGACGGCCCTGCACGCCCCAGCAGCGGTCAGACCTGGGGTTTCGGCGACCCGGGCGGCGTCGAAGACTGTCGTCACGGTCACCTACGGTAGAGCCTCCGTGGCCCAGATCATGGCGCATCGCCCATTTCACTGATCACCGGCGGTGCGGCCCGCCAGGCCCGTAACCCATGGGCGTCGCTCGGCTACGTGAAGGCCGGGCCCGGGAAAAGTGACGGAGATCACATCTGCCAAACCCCGTCAAACCATGTCACCCGCAGGTTGGGGATCTGTGGCGCGTGGGCATCCCGCATCTGACCCCGGCCGCGGCCGCATCCGGCCGGGGGCCATCCGGGCCGTGACCGCATACGGAGCCGGGCATAGGTTCGAAGACACGGAGGTACCACTATGAAGAAGACGACGACCAAATTCGTACCCGCCACCAGCGCCATGGCCGAGGAGGCCACGCCGAAGAGTTCGAAGGCCAAGAAGGGCTTCATGGCGATCAGCGCCATCGCCGTGCTCGTACTGGCTGCCAAGACGGTGCTGCACCGCCGCGCATGATCTGTCAACCGTGCCGGGACCGCCACCACGACCAGTGCCGTGGCGGTTCCTGGTGCGACTGCCAGCACCAGCCCCCCGTCCGCCCCGAGGAACCTCGGCTGAACTGGGTCAGACAAGGGTGACAAGTATCCCAAATGCCGGACGCGGCTGGACAAGCCTCCGCACGCCGTGTCACTCTCGGAACATGACTGCTGCGGACCCTCTGCTGGTGATGCGCCGGCACGTGGACTTTCTGCGCGTCCGTAGTGCCATCTGTCTGTGACGCCCTGACCACGCCCCTTTTGATTTCCGGGAGCGTGGCGTACCGGCGTCACATCTCCTAGCCGCGCTCACCGCCGAGCCGTCAGCTATGGCTGCCGGTACGCCGCGACCCCATGACCGTATGAGGACTCGCGCCGTGCCACCGAAGTCAGTCCAGCGTAAGCGTGGAGAGGGCCAGTGGGCCCTCGGTTACCACGAACCTCTCAACAAGAACGAAGAGAACAAGAAGAACGACGACGGCCTGAACGTCGAGCGTCGCATCATCGACGTCTACTCCAAGGCCGGTTTCGACTCCATCGACCCCGCGGACCTGCGCGGGCGTTTCCGCTGGTTCGGGCTCTACACCCAGCGCAAGCCCGGGATCGACGGCGGCAAGACCGCGATCCTGGAGCCCGAGGAGCTCGACGACCGCTACTTCATGCTGCGCGTGCGGATCGACGGGGGCCAGCTCGACCCGGCGCAGCTGCGGGCCATCGCCGAAATCTCCAACAAGTACGGGCGTGGTACCGCCGACGTCACCGACCGGCAGAACATCCAGCTGCACTGGATCGAGATCGAGTCGGTGCCGGCGATCTGGGACATGCTGAAGTCCGTCGGGCTCTCTACGATGGAGGCGTGCGGCGACACCCCGCGCGTGATCATCGGGTGCCCGCTGGCGGGCATCGCCGCCGACGAGATCATCGACGCCACCCCACAGATCCGCGACACCCACGATCGTTACATCGGCACCCCGGAGTTCTCGAACCTGCCGCGGAAGTTCAAGTCGGCGATGTCGGGCTGCACCGCGCACTGCACGGTCCACGAGATCAACGACATCGCGTTCGTCGGGGTGGTCAACGAACACGGCGAGACCGGATACGACGTCTTCGTCGGTGGCGGCCTGTCCACCAACCCGATGTTCGCCCAGCGACTCGGCGCGTTCGTCAAGCCCGAGCAGGTGCACGAGGTCTGGAAGGGCGTCATCTCGGTCTTCCGGGACTACGGTTACCGGCGGCTGCGGCACCGCGCCCGGATCAAGTTCCTGGTCAACGACTGGGGTGCGGCGAAGTTCCGCGAGGTCCTGGAGAAGGAGTACCTCGGCTTCGCACTGCCCGACGGCCCGGCGCCCGCCGAGCCCAAGGCCCAGCGCGACCACGTCGGCATCCACCCGCAGCGCGACGGCAACGTCTACGTCGGGTTCGCCCCCCGGGTGGGCCGGCTGAACGGCGACCTGCTGCACGTCATCGGCGATCTGGCCGAGGAGTACGGCTCGGGCCGGGTCCGTACGACCGCCGAGCAGAAGATGGTCATCCTGGACGTGCCACCGGCGCGGGCCGCCGCCCTGGCCGCCGAGCTGAGCAAGCACGACCTGCAGGTGCACCCGTCGACCTTCCGGAGGCAGACCATGGCCTGCACCGGCATCGAGTACTGCAAGCTCGCCATCGTCGAGACCAAGCAGCGCGCGATGGACCTCATCGAGGACCTCGAAAGAAGGTTGCCGGACTTCGACCAGCCGCTGACGATCAACGTCAACGGCTGCCCGAACGCCTGCGCCCGCATCCAGGTCGCCGACATCGGGCTCAAGGGCCAGCTCGTCGTGGACGAGAACGGGCAGCAGGTGGAGGGCTTCCAGATCCACCTGGGCGGACAGCTCGGCGCCTCCTTCGGCAAGAAGGTCCGCGGCCTCAAGACCACCTCGGCGGGACTCACCGACTACGTCGAGCGGGTCGTGCGCAAGTACGACGAGCAGCGGGCCGAGGGCGAGACCTTCACCGGCTGGGTCCACCGCGCCGCCGACAGCGACCTGCAGTGAGCCCGGAATGAGCGAACGCGCCGCTCCGTTCTACTGCCCGTACTGCGGGGACGAGGACCTGGAACCGTACGAGTCCGACGGGGGCTGGTACTGCCGGAGCTGCGTCCGCGCCTTCAGGTTGAAGTACCTCGGGACCGGAACGATTGGAACCCCTCAATGACCGTGCTGGAGACCGCCCGCCCCACCCTCGATCTTGAGGACATCGTCGACTCCGCAGCCCATGCGCTCGAGGACGCCTCCGCGTTGGAGATCATCCGCTGGGCCTCGGCCACCTTCGGCGACCGGATCTGCCTGACCTCGTCCATGTCGGACGCGGCCCTGATCCACCTGGTCTCGAAGGTGAAGCCCGGCATCGACGTGCTGTTCGTCGACACCGGCTACCACTTCGCCGAGACCATCGGAACCCGGGACGCGGTCGAGGCCGTCTACCCGGTCAACGTGATCAACGTGACGCCGTCCAGGACCGTCGCCGAGCAGGAGCGGGATCTGGGGCCCCGGCTGAACGGCCGCAATCCCGACCTCTGCTGCCACCTGCGCAAGGTGGAGCCGCTGGGCCGTGCCCTTGAGGGCTACATGGCCTGGTTCAGCGGCGTCAAGCGGGACGAGACGTCCAGCCGTAAGAAGATGCGGGTGGTCGACTGGGACCGCAAGCGCGGCATGGTCAAGGTCAACCCGATCCTGAACTGGACCGACCAGGAGATGGACGACTACATCGCCGACAACGGGATCCTGGTGAACCCGCTGCACTACGACGACTACCCGTCGATCGGCTGCGAGCCCTGCACCTCCCCGGTGGCCCCGGGCGCGGACCCGCGCAGCGGGCGCTGGGCCGGCCTTGGCAAGACCGAATGCGGCATCCACGTATGAGCCAGATCCCGCTGGTGGCGGTGGCGCACGGGTCTCGCGACCCGCGTGCCGCCGCCACCGTGGAGTCGTTGCTCTCGCTGGTACGGGCCCGGACGGCGGCGGCGGTCCTCACCTCGTACCTGGACCACGCACCGCCCGCACCGGTGAAGGTCCTGGAGGGGCTGTCCGGCTCGGAGGCGGTGGTGCTGCCCCTGCTGCTCACGGCCGCCTACCACAGCAAGATCGACATCCCCGGGATGCTGGCCCAGGCCGGTACGCGGCGTCCGCGCCTGCGGGTCCGTACGGCCGGCACGCTCGGCCCGCATCCCCTCCTCGTCACCGCGCTCGAGCGGCGGCTGGCCGAGGCGGGTGTGCAGATCGGCGACCCGTCCACGGCGGTCGTGCTGGCCGCCGCCGGCTCCAGCGACCCGGCGGCCAATGCGACCATCGCGACCATGGCCCGGTCGTGGTCGGCGGCCGGATGGTGGGCGGTACGGCCCGCCTACGCGTCCGCGGCGAGCCCCGGCCCTGCCTCGGCGGTACGGGAGTTGTACGACTCGGGGGCGCCCCGCGTCGTGGTCGCGTCGTACTTCCTGGCCCCCGGCCACTTCGCCGACAAGGTCCGTACCGCTTCGCTGGCCGAGGGCGCCACCGCGGTCTCCCCCGTCCTGGGCGCCGCCTCCGAGATCGCCGACCTCATCCTGCTGCGCTACGCCGAGGCCCTCCGCCACGCGCGCACCGCCGTGGCGGTCTGACCGGCCCACCTGTCGACCCGGCCACAGGCCAGGATCCAGGTCGCCGGAAAATAGTGGCGGGGGGCTGTCGATCCGGGGCATCGTCCGTTCGTCGGGATGGATACGAGGCCCGGACGGAGGGCCCGAAAAGGGAGGACGAGCGTCATGTCTCAGTACCTGATCCTGATCTACGAGGACGAGGCCGGCTGGGCCACCGCGGACCAGGCCACCTACGACCAGGTCATGAAGGGGCACCTCACCTTCAGCGAGAACAACGCCTCCAGCGTGCTGGGCGGGAACGCGCTGCAGCCCAACGGGACGGCCACCTCGATCCGCAAGGACGCCGATGGTGGCTTCGCCATCACCGACGGGCCGTTCGCCGAGACCAAGGAGGGGCTCGGCGGCTACTACCTCGTCGAGGCCGCCGATCTCGACGAGGCCATCGCGATCGCCAAGCAGGTCCCGGCGTCGTTCGGCGGCGTCGAGGTCCGGCCGATCCGGGTCTTCGATTGACCGTCGCCGCCGAGGTCGCCGACGCGCACCGTCACGAGTGGGCCTTCGTGCTCGCCGCGACGGTGCGCGTCACCCGCGACCTGGACCTGGCCGAGGAGTGCGTCCAGGACGCCTACGCCCGCGCCCTGACCGTGTGGGCCGCGAGCGGTGTCCCTGCGAACAAGGGGGCCTGGCTCACCACGGTCGCCAAGCGGCGGGCCATCGATCTGCTCCGCCGGGATGCCGCGCTGCGGCGGCGGCTTCCGCTGCTCCTCGATGAGCAGCCCGAGACCGTACCGCCCACGGTCCAGGACGACCGGCTGCGGCTGATCCTCATCTGCTGCCACCCTGCGCTCGCCCAGGAGGCCCAGGTCGCGCTGACGCTGCGGCTGCTCTG
Organism: Actinomycetes bacterium; assembly: GCA_025964615.1. Taxonomy (GTDB): domain Bacteria; phylum Actinomycetota; class Actinomycetes; order Streptosporangiales; family Streptosporangiaceae; genus RYN-227. The sequence continues at coordinate 4,300 of JAOPYM010000581.1, read as the reverse complement.
CGGGCTCACCACGGCGGAGGTGGCACGGGCGTTCCTGGTGTCCGAGCCGACGATGGCGGCCCGCATCACCCGGGCCAAGAAGAAGATCGCCAATGCCCACATCCCCTTCCGCGTACCGCCCGCCGATGAGCTGCCCGAGCGCGTCGACGCCGTCCTGACGGTGGTGAACCTGCTGTTCACGACCGGGCACACCGCCCCGGTCGGCGATGGTCTGGTACGGCGCGACCTGGTCGAGCGCGCACTCGACCTGTCGAGGATGCTGCGGGTCCTGCTCCCCGCCGATCCGGGGGTCGCGGGGCTGCTCGCGCTGATCCTGCTGACCGATGCCAGGCGCACGACCCGGGTCGCCGAGGACGGGAGCCTGGTGCTGCTGAAGGATCAGGACCGTACCCGATGGGACAGGAACGCGATCACCGAGGGCATCGCGCTCGTCCGGGATGCCCTGCGGTGCAGGCCGCCCGGCCGGTTCGCCCTGATGGCGGCCATCGCCGCAGTCCACTCCGAGGCCCCGAGCTGGCAGGACACCGACTGGCGGGAGATCGTCTCGCTGTACGACCTGCTGGTGCAGCTGTGGCCGTCCCCGGTGGTGGCCCTCAACCGGGCCGTCGCGGTCGGCCAGGCGGAGGGACCCGCCGAGGGCCTGCGGGCACTCGACGCGCTCGCCACGGAACCGCAGCTCGCGGGCTACGGCTATCTGGCGGCGGCGCGTGCCGACTTCCTGGCCCGCCTCGGCCGTACCGCCGAGGCCCGCACCGCCTACGGTGAGGCGCTGCTGCTCACCGAGAACACCGTAGAGCGCGCCTTCCTAGAGACCCGCCTCAATCGCCTGTAACCCTCCGTTGACTCGTGGCGTTTACCGCACCGTTCTGCGGTTCGGTGCGGGAAACGCCACGAGTCAACGAGGGGGTGTGCTTGCGCGAAGGAGTGAATTCGGGTTCAATCCTTTGCATGGCCTATCGGAGGACGGAACGTGTCGAGGCGCGCCTGAGCGCGTCACGGGAGCGGATCCTGGCGGCGGCGCTGGAGCTGGTGGCCGAGCACGGCTACGCCGGGTGCTCCGTGGCGGCCGTGGCCGAGCGGGCGGGGCTGGCCACCGGCACCGTCTACCGGCACTTCCCCGCCAAGGCCGACCTGGTCGCCGAGGTGTTCCGCACCGCCTCCCAGCGGGAGGTCGACGCCTTCACCAGGGCCGCCGCACTGGAGTCCACGACCGTCGAGAAGGTCGCCGCCGCCATCGAGACGTTCGCGAGCCGCGCCCTGCGCGCACCGAAGATCGCGTACGCGCTGCTCGCCGAGCCCGTGGACCCCGCCGTGGACGCCGAACGGCTCATCTTCCGGCGGGCATACGCCCGGGTCATCGCCGAGGCCATCGCCCACGGGGTCCATACCGGTGAACTCACCTGGCAGGACCCTGAGGTCACCGCCGCGGCCCTGGTGGGCGCGATCGGCGAGGCCCTGGTCGGCCCGCTCGCGAGCGGCACCCCCGCCCCCACCGCCGAACTCATCGCCTTCGCCCGACGCGCCCTGGGAATGACTGGAGCAGAACAATGACCACGCACGATGTCTTCAACCAGGTTCCGCCGCTGGTCGGCCACGACCTCGCCGAGGACCCCTCCCTTCTTGAGGGCCTTGAGCGGGAGGGCGCGGGCTGGGCCGCGGCGGAGGTGCACGAGCTGGGGCGGCTGGCAGGGACCGAGCGGGCGCAGGAGTGGGGCCGGCTGGCCAACGAGCACCCGCCGGTCCTGCATACCCATGACCGGTACGGCCACCGCATCGACGAGGTCGAGTTCCATCCGGCCTGGCACGAGCTGATGAACGTCGCCGTCACGCACGGCCTGCACGGCGGGCCCTGGGCCGACGCACGGCCGGGCGCGCATGTGGCACGGGCCGCCAAGTTCTACAGCTGGCGGGTCGACGCCGGGCACGGCTGCCCGATCTCGATGACCTACGCCGCCGTACCTGCGCTGCGGCAGAGCCCGGACCTGGCCGCACTCTACGAGCCGCTGCTGACGGAGCGGGTGTACGACTTCGGGCTCCGGGCGCCCCTGACCAAGCGGGGCCTGCTCGCCGGCATGTCGATGACCGAGAAGCAGGGCGGCTCCGACGTCCGCGCCAACACCACCACGGCCACCCCGCAGAGCGACGGCTCATACCTCCTCAAAGGCCACAAATGGTTCACCTCCGCGCCCATGTGCGACGTGTTCCTGACCCTCGCCCAGGCGCCTGACGGCCTCACCTGCTTCCTGGTCCCCCGCGTACTGCCGGACGGCGGGCTGAACCCGCTGCGGCTGATGCGGCTCAAGGACAAGCTGGGCAACAGGTCCAACGCCTCCGCCGAGGTCGAGTACGAGCACGCGGTCGCCTGGCGGGTGGGCGACGAGGGCCGGGGGGTCCGCACCATCATCGAGATGGTCAACATGACCCGGCTCGACTGCGTCATCGGCGCGGCGGCCGGGATGCGGCAGGGCGTCACCGTGGCGACCCACCATGCCACCCACCGGCAGGCGTTCGGAAAGTACCTGGTGGACCAGCCGCTGATGCGCAACGTCCTCGCCGACCTGGCCATCGAGTCGGAGGCCGCCACCGTGCTGATGATGCGGCTGGCCGGGGCGACGGACCGGGGTGAGTCGGCCTTCAAGCGGCTGGCCCTGGCAGTGAGCAAGTACTGGACGTGCAAGCGCTGGCCTGCGCACACGGCCGAGGCGCTGGAGTGCCTGGGCGGCAACGGCTACGTCGAGGAGTCCGGGATGCCCCGGCTGCTGCGTGAGTCGCCGCTGAACGGCATCTGGGAGGGATCTGGGAACGTTGCAGCTCTCGACTCACTGCGAGCCATGGTACGGGAACCCAAGACCGTGGATGCGTTCTTCACCGAGGTCGAGCTGGCTTCGGGCGCGGACGCCCGGCTCGACGCGGCCGTCCGGCAGGTCAAGGACTCCCTCACCGACGTGGACACGATCGAGCTACGCGCCCGCCGGGTGGTGGAGCGGCTCGCCTTGGTGCTGGAAGCATCTCTGCTGGTCAGACACAGTCATCCGGCCGTCGCCGACGCCTTCTGCGCCTCCCGGCTCGGCGGCGACTGGGGCCACGCATACGGCACCCTGGCACCCGGACTAGACCTCGGAACGATCATCGAACGAGCCGCTCCGAAGGTCGGCTGAACCGCCCGAAGAACCGGCCCCCATGGGGCCGCCAAGGCCCCTACTCGCGCTTCAATGATCACCGCAGGAAACCTCCACCTCTAGATCATCCGTTAGCGTACTCGTTAGTAACCGGCGATTGCCGAGATCGAGTGGTGTCCAGTGACGTCCGGTGGCAGCCGATGGAGAACGCTCTGAGTAACCGCGCGAATTGGGCAGATCACTGCCAGTGCGCTCCGCGCAACTGAAGCTAGGTTGAATGAAGGCTTCATCACACCCGGGCAGCTCAGCGGTCCTGCCCGAGGGGAGCTACCGGCTGGTAAGCCAGTCGATGAATGCGCGGGTACATCGGTGATCCTGGGTGCGGTAGCCGGGAGGCTCTGCCGGGGTCAGGGCGAAGTCGTCGCGGGGATCAGCAGGCGGTGGCCGGGATCAGCCAGATCGGCGCGGTAGGGAATGATGCCGCCCAGGGCGGCGGCGAACCTTGGCCTGGAGGCCGACGAGCATCTCGACCTCCGCCGCCGCAGGCGTCCGGACGACGAGGAGAAGCTGTGGCTGCCGGCGAGGGCGACCGCGATGGTGGCCGTGAAGTACCACTCTGCCTCGCCTTCGCGCTCGCCCGCGGCGACGAGATACACCTCGTCCTTGCTGAACTCGACTGTGCGCTCGCTTCCGCCGCCGAGTTCCGGCAGCTCAGGGACGATCGTGAGGGTCGGGGCTCCTCGCTACTTGAGCAGTGCAATCAACCGCGTCACGTTGAGTGACTGATGTCCGTCCAGTTAGGTCTTCGACGGCAATCCTCTTCTGCCGATGAGCGGATGCTGGTGGCGGTTACCGGCCTGCGGCATTGGAACTGTTGCCATTGCGTGGCGTGGTTGGGTCTGTCGACAACTCCGTCAGGTATTCAGCTCAAGGGCGGGTCGCCTGCACGAAGGTGACTCGGCCGAACCTGTGGTCGGCGTGCGCGACCTCCCGGGCGTCGCCGAACCCGGCCTCGGCCAGCAGCGCGACGATGCCGTCGCCATGGTTGCGGGCTACGACTGGGCTGTGCGCCACCCGGGAACGGATGAGGCGGGGCAGGTGCCGGAGGGCGTGGACCAGGCCGTGGCCATGGCCGTGCGTGGGGTGGTCGGCGTCCTCGACGTTGGACGCTGCTGGGCCGC
>JAOPYM010000507.1 GCA_025964615.1 Actinomycetes bacterium | reverse complement strand
AGCTGATCAGCCAGAAGCAGCTGCTCACCGAGGTCTGGGGGCCCAGTCACATCAAGGAGACCCACTACCTGCGGGTCTACCTCGCCTCGCTGCGCCGCAAGCTGGAGGCCGACCCGTCCCGCCCGCGGCACCTCATCACCGAACCCGGAATGGGCTATCGCTTCGAGCCGTGAAACCGGGCGTGATCGCATGTGCTCCCAGCATGATGGCAATGGTCGCGTACACCCCGCGGGCTTCGTCCTCGCGGCGATCGCGCTGACCCTGGCCCGCCGGATCAACCACTGGTGGCATCGGCGCATCTGAGTGCTGCTAGCGTTTCCTACAGGTGTGCCGGGAAGTCTGGTCGGCGATTCCATTGTCGGCCGGCCTGGAGGCGTACCCCATGCGCAGCGTCGAGATCGTGCTGGCCCTCGTGGCGCTCGCCACCGTGGTGGCCGTCAGCGCGAAACGGCTGCGCGCCCCGGCCCCCTCGCTGCTCGTCGTGGTCGGCGTGCTCGCCGGAACGCTCTCCTGGGTGCCGCCGGTACGGGTGCCACCGGAGATCGTCAGCCTTGTCGTACTGCCCCCGCTGATCTACGCGGCGGGCGAGGAGATGTCCTGGCCGGTGCTCCGCCAGGTCTGGAAACCGGTGTCGCTGCTCGCCGTCGGCCTGGTCCTCGCCTCGGCGGCGGCGGTCGGTGCGGTCACCGCCTGGATCACCCCGCTGCCGTGGGCCATGGCGTTCCTGCTCGGCACCGTGCTGGCCAGCACCGACCCGGTGGCCGTCGCCGCGCTGGGCCGCAGGCTGTCGCTGCCGCCGAGGGTGCAGACCCTCGTCCAGGCCGAGAGCCTGTTCAACGACGCCACCAGCCTGCTGCTGTTCAAGGTGGCGGTCACGATCGCGGTGGCCGGCGGGGCGCTGTCGTGGCGGGCCACGGCGGGCGACTTCGCGCTGCTCGCCGGGGGTGGGGTGGCGGCCGGAGCGTTGCTCGCGAGCGGGGTCACGCTGATCCGGCGGCGCACCGAGGACCCGGTCCTGGAGACGGTGATCGCGCTCGTCACGCCGTACGCGTCGTACGTCCTGGCGGAGTCGCTGCACGCCTCGGGGGTCACCGCGGTGGTCACCACGGCGGTGATCCTGGGCCGGCAGGCGCCCGCGCTGACCAACGCGGGCACCCGGCTACAGCTCACCGCGGTGTACGGGACCGTGGTGTTCCTGCTGGAGAGCGTCGTCTTCAGCCTGATCGGCCTTGAGCTGCCCACCCTCATCCGGGAGGTGTCCGGGCAGTGGGCCGGCCCCGCGGTGCTGATCGCTGCGACCCTCATCGCGGTACGCGTGGCCTGGGTGTTCCCGCTGTCGGCGCTGGCCCAGTGGCGGGGTGGCGCCCGGCCGTCCTGGCAGGTCCCCGCGGTGGTGTCCTGGGCGGGCGCGCGGGGCGTCGTCCCGCTGGCCGCCGCACTGTCGATCCCGCTGACGACCGGTGGGGGAGCCCCGCTGGCGGGCCGGGAACTGGTCGTGGTGCTGGCCACCGCCGTCATCGTGATCTCCCTGGTCGTGCAGGGATTCACGCTGGCCCCGCTGGTGCGCCTGGCCGGGGTCGTCGTCCATCCCGACGATGCCAGGGACGAGTACACGCTGGCCAGGCTGCGGACCGCCCAGGCCGCGATGGCCAGGCTCGACGATCTCGACCTGGCCGAGGCCGCACCCGAGGTCGTGCTCGAACGGCTGCGGGCGGGCCTGATCGACCGCCTGGACCGGGCCGTCCTGACGTCCCGCGATGACGGGGACGCCGGCTCGGTGACCGCCGCGTACCGCTCCCTGCGGCGGGACCTGATCGCCGCCGAGACCGCCGAACTGCACAGGCTGCACGACACCCACCAGATCGGCGAGGAGACCCGGCGGAACCTGCAGCGCCTCCTGGACCTCGAGGAGACCGGCCTCAACGAGCGGGACTGACCCGAATCCGGTTCGGCAGGCCCCATGACGGGGAGGTCCGGGTACGTCCCATACCGTCGTACCCGAGGAGGTGGGACGTGCGGGGCACGTTGCGGATCTACCTCGGGGTCGCGCCCGGGGTCGGCAAGACGTACACCATGCTCGACGAGGCGCACCGCCGCGTGGCGCGCGGCGCGGACCTGGTCGTCGGGTACGTCGAGGCGCACGGCCGTGCCAAGACCGCGGCGCTCGCCGAAGGTCTCGAGGTCGTACCCCGCAAGGAGCTCGGCTACCGAGGAGCGGCCTTCACCGAGATGGACGTGGACGCCGTACTGGCCCGCATGCCGGAGTCGGCGCTGGTGGACGAACTGGCGCACACCAACGTCCCAGGATCCCGCAACGAGAAGCGCTGGCAGGACGTCGAGGAACTCCTCGACGCGGGCATCGACGTGGTCTCCACCGTCAACGTCCAGCACCTGGAGTCGCTCAACGACGTGGTCCAGCGGATCACCGGCGTTCCGCAGCGAGAGACCGTGCCGGACGAGGTGGTCCGCCTGGCAGAGCAGATCCAGCTGGTCGACATGACACCCGAGGCACTGCGCCGCCGGATGGCGCACGGCAACGTGTACGCGCCCGAGAAGGTGGACGCCGCGCTGGCCAACTACTTCCGGGTCGGGAACCTCACCGCGCTGCGTGAACTCGCGCTGTTGTGGCTGGCCGACCGGGTCGACGAGGGCCTCGCCAGGTACCGCGAGGAGCACGGCATCACCGAGACCTGGGAGGCCAGGGAACGGGTGGTGGTCGCGCTCACCGGCGGCCCGGAGGGGGACACCCTGATCCGCCGCGCCGCCCGGATCGCCGCCCGGATCGGGGCGGGCGACCTGCTGGCAGTGCACGTGTCCAAGAGCGACGGGCTCACCGGCTCATCACCGGAGGCGCTGGACCGGCAGCGCGACCTGGTGGAGACCCTGGGCGGCAGCTACCACCAGGTGGTGGGAGACGATGTGCCGACCGCGCTCCTGGAGTTCGCCCGCGGCGTCAACGCCACCCAGGTGGTGCTCGGCCAGAGCCGCAGGCACGGCTGGCAGCACGTCTTCGGCCCCGGGGTCGGACAGACGGTCACCCGTGGTTCGGGCGATATCGACGTGCACCTCGTCACCCACGAGGAGGCGGGAAGGGGGCGCAGCCTGGGCAAGGTCGCGGGAACCGCGCTCAGTGTCCGGCGGCAGGCGGCCGGCTGGGGCCTTGCGGTGCTCGGCCCGCCGCTGCTGACCCTGCTGCTGTCCCAGCTCCGACACCACCTCGGCCTCACCTCCGACGTGCTGCTCTTCCTGGCACTGGCCATCGGAGTGGCCCTGGCCGGTGGCCTCTGGCCCGCCATCGCCGCGGCCATCCTGGCGTTCCTGCTGCTCAACTGGTTCTTCACGCCGCCGATCCACACCTTCACCGTGGCGCGTCTGGAGAACACCCTGGCGCTGATCGTCTTCGTCGCGCTGGCGGTCGCGGTGGCCTCCGTGGTCGACCTCGCCGCCCGCCGTACCAACCAGGCCGCCCGCAGCAACGCCGAGGCGGCGACGCTCAGCCTGCTCGCCACCAGCGTGCTGCGCGGCGAGAACGCGCTGCCCGCCCTGCTCGCCCGGGTACGTGAGACCTTCGGGGTGACCTCGGTGTCGCTCCTCGAACAGACTCCGAACGGCTGGGCCACGGTCGCCGCGACCGGTCCCGACTGCGCGGGACGGCCCGACGACGCGGAGGTACAGGCGCCGGTGAACGACTCCTACGTTCTGGCGCTCTGCGGCAGGGTGCTGCCCGCCGCCGACCGGCGGGTGCTGTCCGCGTTCGCCTCCCAGGCGGCAGCCGCGATGGAATGGCAGCGGCTGGCCGAGGAGGCGCGGCTCGCCCGGCGTCTGGCCGAGGGCAGCAAGATCCGTACAGCCCTGCTGGCCGCCGTCTCGCACGACCTGCGTACCCCATTGGCGTCGATCAAGGCCAGCGTGAGCAGCCTGCGCCAGCCCGACATCTCCTGGGACCCCGAGGACGAGGCGGAGCTGCTGGCCACCATCGAGGAGTCTGCCGACCAGCTCGACGGGCTGGTGGCCAACCTGCTGGACATGACCCGGCTGCAGACCGGGGTCGTGACCCCGTTGAAGCGGCTGGTCGCCCTGGAGGAGATCGTGCCGGCCGCGCTGGTCGGCGTGCCGTGGGCGAAGGTGGAGGTAGACGTGCCGGAGACCCTGCCGCCGGTCGTCGCCGACGCAGGCCTCTTCGAGCGGGCCTTGGCCAACGTGGTCGAGAACGCGGCCCGTTACGGCGCCGGGCCCGTGCTGGTCACCGCGAGCGAGCTGCGGTTCGGGAAGGAACCCGACCGGGTGGAACTGCGGGTCGTCGACCGGGGTCCCGGGGTGCCGGACTCGGGCAAGCAGGCGATCTTCGAGCCGTTCCAGCGCCTCGGCGACGTACCGCACGGTGTCGGGGTCGGTCTCGGTCTCGCCGTGGCGCGGGGCTTCCTGGAGGCGATGGGCGGCACGCTGACCGCGGAGGACACGCCGGGAGGCGGTCTGACGATGGTCTTCACCCTGCCGATCGAGGAGGCGCCGTGAGCGAGCAGATACGGGTCCTGGTGGTGGACGACGAGCCGCAGATCGTCCGGGCGCTCCGGATCAACCTCAAGGCCCGTGGGTACGAGGTGGACGCCGCACCTGACGGGCGTACCGCGCTGGAGCTCGCCGCCCGCCGCCATCCCGACGTGGTCGTCCTGGACCTCGGCCTGCCTGACATGGAGGGCGTCGAGGTCATCAAGGGACTGCGCGGCTGGCTGAGCGTGCCGATCATCGTCCTGTCGGCCAGGCATGCCTCCGACGAGAAGGTCGAGGCCCTCGACGTCGGCGCTGACGACTACGTGACCAAGCCGTTCGGTATGGACGAGCTTCTTGCCCGGTTGCGGGCGGCCGTCCGCAGGGCCGCCCCCGCCGCCGAGACCGCGCTGATCGAGACCGAGGCGTTCAGCGTGGACCTGGCAGCCAAGAAGGTGCACAGGGATGGAGCGGACGTACGGCTGACGCCGACCGAATGGCACGTCCTCGAAGTGCTGGTCCGCAATGGCGGCAAGCTGGTCAGCCAGCAGCAGCTGCTCCGCGAGGTGTGGGGTCCCGCGTACGAGCACGAGACCAACTACCTGAGGGTCTACCTCGCCCAGCTGCGGCGCAAGCTCGAACCCGACCCCTCCCACCCGGTCCACCTGATCACCGAGCCCGGCATGGGCTACCGCTTCGAACGCCGTTAAGGACGCGTTAAGATCGCGGCGGTCGGCGTCAGGATTGCGTTAGGGCATCCGTAAAGGGTCCGTGTGGGCGGTTCTCTTGGGGAGTGAAGAACGCCGTCCTGAGCCTGCCCAAACGGTTCCTCGTCGGCCGTCCGCTGCGCAACGAGCAGATGGGCGAGACGCTCCTGCCCAAGAAGCTCGCCCTGCCGGTCTTCTGCAGTGACCCGCTCTCCTCGGTCGCCTACGCCACCGAGGAGATCCTGCTCGTGCTGAGCCTGGGCGGCCTCGCGCTGCTGCACTTCACCTGGTGGGTGGCGGCGGCGGTGATCGTACTGCTGGTCGTGGTGGTCGCCTCGTACCGGCAGACCTGCTACGCCTATCCCAACGGCGGCGGTGCGTACACGGTCAGCAGGGAGAACCTGGGCGTGAACGCCTCGCTGATCGCGGCCAGCGCGCTGCTGATCGACTACGTGCTCACGGTGGCCGTCTCGGTGGTGGCAGGGGTGGCCAACATCGCCTCGGCCTTCCCGGTGCTCAACCCGTACACCGTGGTGATCTCCATCGTGGCCGTCGTGCTGCTCGCGATGGTGAATCTGCGCGGCGTCAGGGAGTCCGGCACCGCCTTCGCGGTCCCCACGTACGGGTTCGTGGCGAGCGTCGTGCTGATGATCGTCGTCGGGGCGTACCACGCCCTGACCGGCCACACTCCGATGGCCGAGTCGGCACACTTCGGTATCCACGCGACCCAGAACGCGAGCGGGCTGCTCCTTGTGGCGCTGGTGCTTCGCGCGTTCGCCCAGGGTTGTACGGCACTGACGGGCGTCGAGGCGGTCAGCAACGGAGTCCCCAACTTCAAGCCGCCCAAGAGCAAGAACGCGGCCGGAACCCTGGTGATCATGGGGGTACTCGCGATCACCATGTTCGCGGGCATCACCGCTCTCGCCCTTGCCTCGCACGTGCATGTGACCCCCGACCCCGCCGACCTGACCGGCACCCCGGCCGGCTACCAAGCGAAGACAGTGATCGCGCAGGTCTCCTCGGCGGTCTTCGGTGGGCCGAACTCGATCTTCTTCTACCTGGTGCAGGCCTTCACCGCGGCGATCCTGGTGCTGGCCGCCAACACCGCGTTCAACGGCTTCCCGATCCTCGCCTCCATCCTTGGCGAGGACGGCTTCCTGCCCCGCCAGTTCGCCCGCCGCGGCGACCGCCTGGTCTTCAGCAACGGCATCGTGATTCTGACGGTGCTGGCGGCTCTTCTCATCTGGGCCTTCGACGCCAGTACCACCAAACTGATCCAGCTCTACATCCTGGGCGTCTTCGTGTCCTTCACCCTGAGCCAATGGGGGATGGTGCGGCACTGGAACCGGCTGCTCCGCACCGCCACCGGCAGGACCGCGGCCGCCATGCACCGATCACGGGCGATCAACGGTATCGGTGCCGTGCTCACCGCCCTGGTCCTGGTCGTGGTGCTGATCACCAAGTTCACCCACGGCGCGTACATCGTCTGCATCGCGATGCCGATCCTGTTCGTCATGATGCGCGCCGTCCGCAGGCACTATGACCGGGTGGCCGCCGAACTGCTCCCCACCGACGAGCCGGTCACGCTGCCCAGCCGGATCCACGGCGTCGTGCTGGTCTCCAAACTGCACACGCCGACGTTGCGTGCGCTGGCCTTCGCCCGGGCGACCCGGCCGAGCACGCTCACCGCGCTGACCGTACGGACCTCGGAGGCCGACACCGAGGCGTTGCAGCGGGAGTGGGCCGAGCGGGACCTCCCGGTCCCGCTGACCATCCTGGACTCCCCGTACCGGGACATCACCGGGCCCGTCCTGGACTACGTCGCCCGGATCCGCCGCAGAAGCCCGCGGGACGTGGTCTGCGTGTTCATCCCCGAGTACGTCGTCGGACACTGGTGGGAGCACCTGCTGCACAACCAGAGTGCCTTCCGGCTGAAGGCCCGGCTGCTGTTCCGCGGCGGGGTCATGGTGACCAGCGTGCCGTGGCAGCTGGGCTCGGCCCTCGCCGAGGACGGAGCCGCCCTGACCAGGCAGGAGGAGGGACGGCTCGCCGCCCGCCACCGGGTCAGGTCCGGCATCTCCTGAACGAGCAAACCGGGCGGTACCGTTCGGTTGCGGATGTCGTACTCTTGCGAATCATGGATCGTCATGGATGAGGTGTCCGCCCCGGCGGCGGCAGAGGGCGGTGGCCTGCGGCGTTTCCTGCGCAGGCTGGCGTCGAGCAAGGCCGAACTCGAGGCCGAGGAGCTTCAGCGGAGCACCGGCGGCGAGGGTGCTACGCCCATCGGCGAGTGCAAAGAACGGCGCCAGTCGTGCGTCGCCGGTACGCTACGGACCGTGACCCTGCGACCCCGTGGCGGAGCCCCAGCACTGGAGGCCGAGCTCTATGACGGCACTGACGTGATCAACCTGGTCTGGCTGGGCCGGCGCAAGATCGCCGGGATCGACCCCGGCCGCCGACTTCGCGCCGAGGGGCTGGTCAGCGTGCAGGACGGCCGGAAGGTCATGTTCAACCCGCGCTACGAGCTGCGGGACAGCTCGTGACCGAGATCAGCGAGATGACCTCGCACGACACGGTCGAGGCGGCGGTACGGGCCCTGCTCAGCAAGGCACTCGGCGGGGTACGCGGGACGGTCGAGGCGGCGGTGCCGACCGTCGGCTTCACCGTCGCCTACCTGATCACCAAGGAACTCAAGCTCTCGTTGATCATTGGTGTGGGTTCGGCGCTGGTCCTCCTCGCGGTACGGCTCGTGCAGAGGTCGTCCCCGCAGTTCGTGCTGAACAGCCTGGTGGGCATCGCCATAGCGGCGTTCTTCGCGCTGCGCACGGGGAAGGCATCCGGGGCGTTCCTGCCCGGAATCCTGTACAACGGCGGATATGCGGCGGCGATGCTGCTCTCGATCCTGGTCCGATGGCCCGTGGTCGGCTTCCTCATCGGCTCGGTGACCGGTGACCCGACGGCCTGGCACAAGGACCCGGGGATCGTGCGGCTCTGCTCCCGGCTGACCTGGCTGCTGCTGATCCCCTGCCTGATCCGGGTGGTCGTGCAGTGGCCGCTCTACCAGGCCAACGAGGTCGGCTGGCTGGGCGTGTCCAAGATCGCCCTGGGCTGGCCCCTCCAGGTGGCCGGCCTGGCCGCCATGGCCTGGCTCCTGGCAAGGGGCCG
>JAOPYM010000487.1 GCA_025964615.1 Actinomycetes bacterium | reverse complement strand
GGGTTAGCCTCGCCCGCGGTCCCGCCCCTGCCCCGGGGGGGGACCGCGGCCGACGCGAGAAAGGACACTGAAACCGTGGTCGGTTTCCTGATCAGGCGGACCGGACAGGCGATTTTCGTGCTGTTCCTGGTGACACTCGCCACGCTGTTGCTGATCCACCTGTTCCCCGGCGGCCCCGTCCGGGCGCTGCTTGGCGATCGGGCGACTCCGTTCCAGATCGCTTATTACAACAAGCAGTTTGGCTTCGACCAGCCGATCTATGTGCAGTACATCAAGTGGGTCAACCAGCTGATCCACGGCAACCTGGGCTTCTCGAGCCACCTGAACCAGTCGGTCACCAGCCTGATCGCCCAGGACCTGCCGAAGACGATCATTCTCGTCCTGCTCGGCACGATCGTCTCGCTGCTGTTCGGCATCCCACTCGGGGTCTACCAGGCGGTGCACCGTAACAGCGCCGCCGACTACGTGCTGACCGCCATCTCCTTCCTCGGCTACTCGACCCCGACCTTCTTCCTCGGGATCGTGCTGGTGGACTGGTTCTCGGTCGACGTCCACATCTTCCCTCCCTTCGCGCCGCAGGGATCCACGGTCGGGGCGATCCTGGGGGATCCGAAGGCTCTGGTGCTGCCGGTCTTCACCTACGCCTTCCTGCTTTACGCGCTGTGGTCTCGGTACATGCGCTCGTCGGTCCTCGACAACCTGGTGCAGGACTACGTGCGGACGGCCCGGGCCAAGGGCGCCAGCGAGCGCCGGGTCGTCTGGGGCCACGTGTTCCGCAACTCGCTCGTCTCGATCATCACGCTGCTCGGCCTGTCCATCCCCGGCCTGGTCGGTGGCGCGATCCTGATCGAGGTCGTGTTCAACTACCCGGGCATGGGGCTCGCTTTTTACAGCGCGGCGCTTAACGTGGACTATGAGGTGCTGCTCGGGTTCACCGTGCTCGCCACGGTGGCGACGGTCGTTGGGAACCTGCTCGCGGACATCGGCTATGCCGTCCTCGACCCGAGGGTGAGGTACTGAGATGGCAATGGAAAGCGTGCAGGCCATTGAGGCCAGCGACGCCGAGCTCGGGCTCCTGCCGTCGTCCAGCCAGCGCGGCATGCTCCGCCGGGCCTGGGAAGTGTTCGTCGAGAACAGGCTCGCCCTCGCCGGGCTCGCTTTCATCGCGTTCATCGTCTTGTTCTGCTTCGTCGGCCCGCACCTCTACGTCACCAATCAGGTCGACACCGACCTGATCGACTCGCTGTGCACCCCGGGGTCGCAGCACCTGCTCGGCTGCAACGAGCTCGGCTACGACGAACTCGGCCGGCTGATGGTCGGCGGTCAGACCTCAATCGAGGTCGGCCTCGCGGCGGCGGTTGTCTCGGTCTTCATCGGCACCCTCTACGGCGCGATCTCCGGCTTCGCCGGCGGCTTCGTCGACTCGGTCATGATGCGCATCGTGGACGCTGGGCTCTCGCTGCCATCGCTGATGGTGATCATCATCCTGTCGGTCATCTTCCACCCGACCCCGGTTGTCATCATCTTCATCATCGCGGTCTTCTACTGGTTCGGCGTCGCCCGCCTGGTCCGCGGCGAGACCCTGTCGCTCCGCAACCGGGAGTACGTGCAGGCGGTCAAGGTGATCGGCGGCCGCCCGCTGCGCTCCGTGGTCAAGCACATCGTGCCCAACGCGATCGGCACGATCATCGTGCAGGCCACGTTCGCGGTCGCGGACTCGATCCTCACCCTGTCGGTGCTCGGCTTCCTCACCCTCGGGGTGGCGCCGCCGTCGACCGACTGGGGATCGATGCTCTCCGGCGGCCTGACCTACATCCAGGGCGGGAACTACTGGTGGCTGATCTATCCGCCAGGCGTACTGATCATCCTCACCTGCATCTCGTTCAACTTCATCGGTGACGCGCTGCGAGACGCGTTCGAGACCCGGCTGCAGCGCCGGTAAGGGGATACAGTGGCGCTTCTGCAGATCGAGGACCTGCATACCGAGATCCAGCTCAAGAGCAGTGTCGTGCACGCCGTCGACGGGGTCTCCCTGCACGTCGACGAGGGCGAGACGCTCGGCATCGTGGGCGAGTCCGGTTGCGGCAAGACGATGACCGCGCTGTCGATCATGGACCTGCTGCCCAACGGCGGCCGGATCGCCAGCGGATCGATCAAGCTGGCCGGCCGGGAGATCACCGGCCTCAGCCTGCCCGAGATACGCAAGATCCGCGGCGACGAGATCGGCATGATCTTCCAGGACCCGCTGTCGTCGCTGAACCCGACGCACACCGTGGGCCGGCAGATCGCCGAGGTCGTGCTGCTGCACCGGGAGGTGTCCAAGAAGGACGCCCGCGAGCGCGCCATCGAGGTGCTCGACCTGGTCGGCATGCCGCGGGCGCGGGAGCGGGTCGACGAGTACCCGCACCAGTTCTCCGGCGGCATGCGCCAGCGCGTGATGATCGCGATGGCCCTGGCGTGCGACC
The DNA here is from genome assembly GCA_025964615.1 of Actinomycetes bacterium. Lineage (GTDB taxonomy): Bacteria > Actinomycetota > Actinomycetes > Streptosporangiales > Streptosporangiaceae > RYN-227. The sequence continues at coordinate 1,898 of JAOPYM010000487.1, read as the reverse complement.
CCAAGCTGCTCATCGCCGACGAGCCGACGACCGCCCTGGACGTCACCATCCAGAAGCAGATCCTCGAGCTCATCGACGGCCTGCGGCAACGGCTCGGCATGGCGGTCATCATGGTCACCCACGACCTCGGCGTTATCGCCGGGCGCGCGGACCGGGTCGCGGTGATGTACGCGGGCAAGGTGGTGGAGACGACCGACACGCCGGCTCTCTACGCCAACCCCCGCCACCCCTACACCGAGGCGCTGTTCCACGCGCTGCCGGAGAAGTCGGCCGAGACCCGGGAGCGGCTGTACTCCATTCCCGGCGCCCCGCCGGACCTGGTCAACCCGCCCAAGGGCTGCCGCTTCGCGCCGCGCTGCCGGTACGCCACCGACCGCTGCCGGACCGAGCCGCCGATGCTCGCGGGCGAGACCAGCGCGCACGTCTACCGCTGCTTCTTCCCCGTCGGTGTCAAGGAGCGGCAGGTCGCCGGCCAGCTCGTCATCACCGAGCCGGAGCAGGCGCCGGTGGAGCGGGTGGCGCTGGAAACGGCCGCCATCGGCGACATCGTGCTCTCGGCCAAGGGCCTGATCAAGGACTTCCCGGTCACCAAGGGAGCGCTGCAGCGCCGGGTCGGCACGGTCAGCGCGGTCGCCGGGGTGTCGTTCGACATCCGCAAGGGCGAGACGCTCGGCATCGTGGGCGAGTCCGGCTGCGGTAAGACCACAATCGGCCGGATGCTGGTCGGCCTGGACAAGCCGACCGCCGGCTCGATCAGCTTCGACGGCAAGGACCTGGCCAGGTCAAGCGGGCGGCAGTACCGGCGGGAGCGGCGGGACATCCAGTACATGTTCCAGGACTCCTACGCCTCGCTCGACCCCCGCATGCGGGCCGGGTCGATCCTGCGCGAGCCGCTGATCGTGCAGGGCATCGGGTCCAGGAGAGAGCAGCAGGCCAAGGTCAGGGAGATGCTGACTAAGGTCGGCCTGCCCGAGTCGTGGACCGAGCGGTACCCGCACGAGTTCTCCGGCGGCCAGCGGCAGCGGCTCGGGTTCGCCCGCGCGCTGCTGCTCAACCCGCAGCTCATCGTGGCCGACGAGCCGGTCTCCGCGCTCGACGTGTCGGTCCAGGCGCAGGTGCTGAACATGATGCGGGACCTGCAGAAGGAGCTGGGCCTGACCTACATGTTCATCTCGCACGATCTGTCCGTCGTCCGGTACCTGTCCAACCACATCGGTGTGATGTACCTGGGCAAGCTGGTCGAGATCGGCCCGGCCGACGAGGTGTACCTGCGCCCCGCGCACCCCTACACCAAGGGCCTCATCGAGTCCGCGCCGACCGCCGACCCGGAGACGGAGCGGGCCAAGGTGCACGAGGGCATCAGCGGTGAGCTGCCGAGCGCGATCCACCCGCCGTCCGGCTGCCGCTTCCGCACCCGCTGCCCGATCGCCCAGGAGATCTGCTCCACCAAGGAGCCGGAGCTCAAGCCGTACGGCACCGCCAGCCGGCTGGCGGCCTGCCACTTCGCGCTGCAGCCGCCGGTCTCGCCCGGCTCGTTCGAGCCGGCCGCGGAGTCGGTCTCCTAACCCCAATAGCGGTAGCACTCCGAACGGGCCCGGCAGCTTGCCGGGCCCGTTTCGTGTCCGCGCACGCCGGCCCCCGGGTGGAGCACCCCGCCCACCCGGCGTAGCGTGGAACACGCGCCCGCCGCGGCGCCGCCGGCGGGCCGGCGCCCGCCCAGGACCGCCGGTGGCCCGCCGAGATGCATGACACTTCAATAATCTTGCCGATTTGCATGACGCTTCAACAATTTTCGGGTAGTCTTACCTGGTAACGCACTTCAGCGTCGCAGTTGCACACACACATCCCTGGAGGCTCAATGAGCTCGACTGCTGTGGAGATCCCCGGCTACGTCGCCG
>JAOPYM010000485.1 GCA_025964615.1 Actinomycetes bacterium | reverse complement strand
TTACCCGCACCACAGCGCAAATCGGTGCGGGAAACGCCACGACTCAACAGAGGGTCCGTGTGGGGCTACCTGAGCCTTGGCGGGACGGTGTGAGTCGCCTGGTGGCCTGCGGTCACCAGTGGGGTGGCGGCCGACTGCAGCGCGCCGCCGGTGATGGCGAGGCCGCCGGTCGGAACGTAGTTGGCCTCATCGAAGACGCCGCCGGTCGGGGCGTTGGCGATCACGATCGCGGGCCACGCCTTGCCGCCGTTGATCGAGGTGGAGATGTAGTCCCCGACCATGGTGCCCTGGCTGGTGCTGGCCAGCCACGAGAGCGTCATCGGACCGGTGAGCTGGGTGGGTGCGGCCCAGCTCGTACCGCCGTTGATGGAGGAGGTGTAGCCGGCGGTCAGCTGGCAGGTGGCGGCGGTGCAGTTCGCCGTCGGGTAGCGGTAGTAGGCCACGGCGAGCTTGGCCGTCGCTCCGGAGGTGGTGGCGTCGACCGCGATGCCGGGGATGAAGTGATCACCGCCGTCGCTGGTGATGCGGGTCACCGCGCCCCAGGTGGTCTCGCTGGTGGACTTGCTCATGACGACGTCGTTGGCGGGGCAGCCGGACTGGAAGCGGCAGTCCTGCCAGGCGACGTAGACCGTACCGGCGGAGTCGATCTCGGCGGACGGCAGCGAACTGGTGCGCAGACCGCCTGCGACGGTGTGCTCCTGAACGGTCGAGACCGCGACCGAGGAACGCCAGGTGGAGCCGCCGTCGATGGAGCGGAATGAGCGGATCTGGCTGGTGTTGCTCTCGTAGGGCACCATCACGTCGCCGTTGGCCCGTACGAGGGGCTGGCCGCCGAGGCCGGTGGAGCTCGTCTGGACGTCGGCCCAGTTGAGGCCGCCGTTAGTGGAGGTGGCCATGTGGATCCGGTTTCCGGCGCCGTTGTCGTCGTACTCGGCGTAGCAGTTGCCGTAGTGGGCGCTCGTCGCGGTGTTGTCGCAGACGACCCATTCCTTGTCCAGGTTGGCGCTGCCGCTTGCGGTCACGGCGTTGACATGGCTGGCCCACGTGAGGCCACCGTCGGTGGACCGGCTCACGGTGACCGCCTTGCCGACCACACCGCTGGTGTCGGTGAGTGCAAGGCCGGTGATGAGCCAGACGTTGTGCTTGGCGTCGAAGGCGACGCTCGGGTCACTGACCCGGTCGTACGCGCCGCCTCCCAGGAACTTGGTGATCCCCGGCAGGCAGCCCTGGGTCCAGGTGGTGCCGTTGTTGGTGGAGGTCGCGAAGCAGATGTCCGAGGAGCCGCCGTCGAAGAACCGGCCGGTCTGGACGGCGGTGACGATCGTGTTCCCCGCCGCGAACGTGTCCGGTTCCACCTCGGTGGCGTGCTGGCTGGTCGTGTTGGTGAACGGGTCAGTCCCCACCCTGGTCATGGCGACGTTGGCCAGCGCGGTACCGGAACCGATGATCACCCCCAGTACGGCGACGGGGGCGAGAACCGGCCACCGGGCCAGGCGTGCAAGTGACGGTCGGGACTTCATGGGGTACCTCCGGACATATCGGGGGAAATGTCACCCGAAGATCCGGCCCCGTTTACCTTCCGTCAAGATTCCTGTTCAAGATCTTTCATATCTGTCCGAATGTGGCCGCCGCTGAAACGGCAGGACCCCCGCACTGCGGTGCGCAGTGCGGGGGCCCGACGTGCCAGAGAGATCAGCCGAGGCCGAGCTCGGACTCGAAGTCGCCGGTCTCCAGACGGTGCTTGATCGTCGTGAGGAACCGGGCCGCGTCGGCGCCGTCCACCAGGCGGTGGTCGTACGTCAGCGCCAGATAGACCATCGAGCGAACCGCGATGACCTCACCGAGCTGCGGGTCGTCGATCACGGCAGGGCGCTTGACGACCGCGCCGGTGCCGAGGATGCCGACCTGCGGCTGGTTGATGATCGGCGTGTCGAACAGCGCGCCACGGCTGCCGGTGTTGGTCAGCGTGAAGGTGCCGCCGCCCAGCTCGTCGGGGCTGACGTTGCCGGACCGGGTCCGGTCCGCCAGGTCGGCGATCTTGCGGGCGAGCCCGGCGAGGTTGAGCTCGCCGGCGTCCTTGATCACTGGTACCAGCAGGCCACGCTCGGTGTCGACCGCGACGCCCAGGTGCTCGGCGGCGTGGTAGGTGACCTCGTTCTTCTCGGTGTCGATGACGGCGTTGACGGTCGGGTGCGCCTTCAGCGCCTCGATCGCCGCCATCGCGAAGAACGGCAGGAAGGACAGCTTGACGCCCTCACGAGCGGCGAAGTCGCCCTTGGCCCGGTCCCGCAGCCGCGCGATCCGGGTGACGTCCACCTCGACGACACTGGTGAGCTGCGCGGAGGTCTGCAGCGACTCGACCATGCGGCGGGCGATGGTCTGCCGCAGCCGGGTCAGCTTCACGGTCTGGCCGCGCAGGTGGGCGAGCTCGGCGGACGGTGCCGGGGCCGGGGCCGCCTTGACGGTGACGGGCGCGGGAGGAGCCACGGGAACGGCCCTGGCCGCCGCGGCGGCGGCCTGGCGGGCCCGGGAGGCCTCCAGGACATCCTGCTTGCGGATGCGCCCACCCACACCGGTGCCCTCCAGACCCGTCAGGTCCACGCCGTGCTCTGCTGCGAGCTTGCGGACCAGCGGGGTGACGTACGGACTGTCGGCGCCTGGGGCCGCCGGAGCGGCCGGAGCGGCCGGAGCGGCGGGTTCAGGGGCGGGAGCGGCGGCCGGAGCCGGCGGCCACGGACCGGGAGCCGCGGGTGCCTGAGCCGCCGGGGCCGGGGCGGGAGCCGCTACCGGCGGGGCGGGTGCCGGGGC
>JAOPYM010000473.1 GCA_025964615.1 Actinomycetes bacterium | reverse complement strand
GTCATGTGCATCAACCCTCGCTACCCCGCACGGCGTGAAACATCCCCAGAACATGCCATCTGCCTCATAGTGGTGCGCGGACAGGGGAGGACGCCCTGGAAGGCCACTGGGATGTGGTCGGTGTCCTGCACCCGGAGTGGGGTCATCGCTGCCAGCTCGATTGCGCCCAGATGAGGTTTGTCTCTCCTTCCAGTGTGAGAACTGGTGTCCGCGATCCCGTCAAATGCCTCTCCCTCGATCTACTTACTGCGACTGCGGGTGTTTCCGGCGTTCTGCCTGGTCGGGAACGTGAGCGTCACCTGATCCGCAGGATCTGGCCGGTGGCGCACCGCTACTCTTCGTACAGAAAGTGCATGGACATCTCTGGTCGAGCGTCACCTGAGCGCCGGTAACGGCGCGAGGTTGCGTAGTGGCTGTGCCCAGCTGCCCGAGACCCCGGCGGCATCCTGATCGCTCACGCATTCTCAAAGGGTGCGGGAGGGGACGCCGGGTTCCTTGACGGGACCACGGCTTGGGCCCCCTGCCTCCTGGACAGGGGTCGCTATCTCTTCACCGACGAAATCATCGCCGACCCTGCGGTTCAGTGTCACGCATACGCGCGGCCACAGCGTGATCGCGGTGGCCGGGGACGTCGACATGGCCACCGCACCGGAACTGCACGCCCGCCTGTGCGACGCCATCGATGCGGGCACCGGTGAGGCGGGCAGGGTGCTGGTGGCGGACCTGTCGCAGGTGACGTTCATGGACGCCAGCGGCCTGACCGCCCTCCTGCGCTGCGAAGCCCACGCCTGCGGCGCCCGCCTGCAATTGGCCGCACCGCACCCGCGTGTCGCTCGCCTGCTGTGCATCACCGGGCTTGACCGGCATTTCGAGGTATGCCCGCCAGAGCCGGTGACCAAGTTCCTACCGTCCGCCGACCAGGGTCTCGAGCAGCGCGCGTACCGGCATCCGGCCATGGAACCGGCCGAAACCGGATGAAGACCTGAGACCGGGCAACCCCCGCCGACCGCACTCGGGTCGGCTGGGGGTGCTCGCCGCGTCCTTGCTGTGGGACTGGACGCCGGGCGAGCACCCCACCCCGCTGCGGACCCCGGGGCGGAGGTCCGCAACCGGCGGGCCAACCCAACCCCCGGGCGGCCCGCCCACACCTACTGACCCCGAACACCGAAGCCATGCGCCGCGGAGCCGAGCAGAATGCAGTTTTCGGCCGTAGAGCGTAGAAGAGCCAACTCCAACGGGCGGGTGTAACTCGAGCGACCTTGGCCTCAGCCTCGTTGATCTTGGCTGCAGACCACGATCAACGCCACCGATTCAACAAGTTGGATACCTCTCTGATCACAGCGGCTTGACACAGAGAGGTGCCGAAAAACTGGACAGTCCCGGGGTGTGGCGCGCGCCCCCCGCTCGGGCAGACAAGGCAGGGTGAGCGCCGCAGGAGAAGGGCAAGAGTAACTGTCGCTGGTGCCGGCCTGCGGCCTGCTACCGGCCACCGGTAGGTCCGCGGGGTGACATGCTGAGAGTGATCGTATGCCGGGTTGTGCCTGCTTGAGGTGGTGGATGGCCCGATGCCGTCGATGGGCGGGCGCGGTAGAGCCGAACGCGTCTGGGCGTTGATCGCCGGGCAGGCGGCGGCCGATGGTGACGCGGTGTCGGTCGCGCATGTGTGCGGGGCGTGTGTGAGGGCGATCGGGACCGATGGTGCGGTGCTGGCCCTGGCGACGTCGCCGGATCGGCGGGCCGTGGCGCACGCGACCGATGAGGTGGCCGCTGGCCTGGATGATCTGCAGTTCAGCGTGGGTGAGGGCCCGTGTGTGGACGCGTTCGCCGGTGGGGGGCCGGTTCTGGTGGGCGAGGTGGGCTCGGCGGAGGCTGCGGCGAGGTGACCGGTGTACGCGCCGGCGGCTTGCGCGGCTGGGGCGGGCGCGGTGTTCGCGTTCCCGTTGCAGGCCGGGGCGATCCGGGTAGGCACCCTGGAGATGTACCGGGCGGCGCCGGGTTCGTTGTCGGGTGAGCAGTTGTCGGACGCGCTGGCGTTCTGCGACGTGGCGCTGTCGGTGGTGCTGACCGCGAGCCACCCGCCACCCCTGCCGGGCACCGGCGGCGGGGACGGCGTGCAGGGGCACTGGTCGGTTGATGGGCTGGGTGAGGGGCGGGCGCAGGTGTATCAGGCGACCGGGATGGTCGCGGTTCAGCTCGGCAGCGGGCTGGCCGAGGCGTTGCTGCGGCTACGGGCACGGGCGTTCACCAGCGGGCTGCCGCTGGCCGAGGTCGCCCGTCTGGTGGTGGACCGGACCCTGCGGTTCAGCCCCGATCATGGCAGCGGCTGAAACGCACGGCGAACCCCCGGCGCACCGGCGCCGGGGCAGGAGAAACGAGAGCGGACATGGCACACGGACAACAGCAACTGGCGAAGGTGTTCGTCGAGCTCGCCGACACCCTGGTCGCCGACTTCGACGTCATCGACTTCCTGCATCTGCTCACCGAACGGTGCGCCGGGCTTTTGGGAGTGGACGCGGTCGGGATCTTGCTGACCGACCAGCGCGACCACCTGCAGCTGGTCGCCGCCTCCACGCAGAAGGCCAAGGATCTGGAGCTGTTCCAGCTGCAGTCCGAGCAGGGCCCGTGCTTGGACTGCTTCGCCACCGGGCAGCCGGTGCTGTGCGCCGACCTGAGCGCCGAGCCGCAACGCTGGCCGGTCTTCGCCGCCGGCGCGGCCGAGGCGGGTTTCGTCGCGGTGCACGCGTTGCCGATGCGGCTGCGCGACCAGGTCATCGGTGCGCTGAACCTCTTCAGCGCCACCCCCGGCGGTCTGGGCGAGGACACCACCGATCTGGGTCAGGCGTTCGCCGACATCGCCACCATCGGCCTGCTGTCGGAGCGGGCCGCCCGGGAGCAGGACCTGCTGTCGCAGCAGCTGCAGATCGCGCTCAACACCCGGATCATCATCGAACAGGCCAAAGGCACTTTGGCCGAACGCCATGGCCTGTCGATGGACCAGGCGTTCATCACGCTGCGCGTCTACGCTCGTAACAACAACCGCAAACTCGCCGACGTGGCCCTGGCCGTCATCGACAACCACCCCAACGTCGCCGACCTGTCCCACCCGCAGCGCACCCAGCCCTGAAAGCGCCGGAAAACACTAGGGCGCAAGGCAAGGCTGGGGGTGCCCGCCGCAGCCTCCTGAGCCCACGGGCACCCCGCCCCCTACGTGCCCTGACACTGCTGGCAGGACCCGCAACCGGCGGGCCGGCCAACCCCCTGGCGGCCCGCCACGACCTCGTGACCCCGAAGATCCATCACAAACGCCGAAGGCGAGATCAAATTGATGGATCAGCACATTTGATGGTCCCGCGAGTTTCTCGCAACACGCTGTTCACCTGCACCTATGCCGGACGCGTTATGCTGGGGGATCAGCGCATTCGGATTCTCCTGGTCCTGACAGCACACCCGTCCCCCGGATGGTGTGCGGCCTGCCCAGACCCTGCTGCTCCAGACCCTGGCGGCGTTCACCGCCAACGCGCCCTACGATGCGGGAGCCCGGTCACAGCCAACCCTGTGGCCCTGCCATCAGCCGCTGAACACGCGGCCACCCGCATTGGATCGGCAGGAGAGGCAGCCATGGACCGGCAACCCCCTTACTTTCAGCTCAGCACCGAGTCCGTGAACGGCCACCAGGTCATCACCGTGACCGGCGAGGTCGACCTGTGCACGTCACCGGCCCTGCACGACTACCTGCACGACGCCGCCACCACCATCCCCGGCACCACACAGGGCGGCGGTGATCTGGTACTGGATCTGAGCGCCCTGACGTTCATGAACAGCAGCGGCCTGCGCGTCCTGCTCCAGGCCGACCAGCGAGCCGCCCGCACCGGCAGCCGCCTGCGGCTGGCGGCCATGACCGCACCGATCACCCGGCTCCTGATGCTCATGCGCCTGGACGCGCACTTCGACGTCTACCCCACCCTCATCGCCGCCACCTCGCCCGCCGCCGGGACGGAACCGGCGATGGCGCACGCCAACAGCAGCGAGCCCCCCGCGAGCAGCGAGCCCCAGCTCGCACCGCCGGCCTGGCCGCACCCTGGCAGGGAAGAAGATCACTTCGCGGGCATCGCAGGGCTGCGGACCATCCGGTCCTCCCCGGCCTGGACCAGGCATCAACCCGTCCGCGGGCCCGGCACGCTCCCCGGCCCGCCTCCAAGTCACTGGCCCAGACTCCACCGGCCGCGGTGGGCCCGATGAGCGGGCTTGCGGGAACGCCGCACTGTCCAGGCCTTTCCGGGGTCGGCCCATAAGGCGTACGGTGAAGACAGAGTTGATCTACCGCTCCGCGGGTTCCCGCCTGGTGCGGCCGATCGTGTCGCTCTGGACCTCGGCGGCGTCCACGAACTATTTCCAGTGGATAGTCCCCAGGGAGCGACCGCGATGGACCTGCCACCTGATGTTGCCGCTGCCGTGCCGTCCCCCGCCGAGGCGGGATCCCTACCGGCTGAGGCCGGGCTGGACGGCTTGCTTCTCCTGCTGGAAGCACCGGCCCTCATCCGTACCGACACCAGCGCCCGGCCCCCCAGCCGAGACCCGGACCGGCCGGGAGGCTGACCGTGCATCCGCTACGCGGCGCACGCCCGGCTCCGCCCCCCAATCCACCCCCTACCAGGGCCGCCACGGACGCCGTCCCCGTCACCGCCCTCGCCCACCAGGCGCTGCTGTTCGTCGAACACGCGCGGGCACCCGAGTTCAACCAGTTCACCGCCGAGATGTGCCGCGACGCCGGGTTCACCCCCGCCGTCTACGACGGCACCGTGCAGAGCATCCACGCCGCCACCGACCTCGTCGCCCAGGGCCGCTGCCTGTACTGCCTACCCTGCTCCGGCACCGCAGACCTCCCCGGCACCACCTGGCGGCCCCTCACCCAGCCTGCCTCCTGCTACCCCTGGTCGATCCTGTGGCGCGCAGCCGACACCTCCGCCGACGTCAACACCGTCCTCACCACCGCCCACGCCCTCGCACAGCGACTGAAGTGGCTGACCCCCACCCAGGCGAGCGAACAGGCCGTACCCCTGATCGGCGCGCTGGCCGCCTGACACCAACCCGCCACAACACCAGACGAGGCGACCATGAGCATCTTCGACACCCAACGCACAGACGGTACGGGCAAGGGACTCCCGCCGATCCTGGTCTTCGCCGCCGCGCTCGCCGCCGCATGGCTGGAAATCGCCCTGCTGGCCCTACTCACCTGACGGGCAACACTGGTATATCAACCAGACGTCCCGCAGCTGCCGGATCAGCGGCCCGCGAGCACCATGACCAGCAACGGTCCCGATACCCCCTGCTCCGCGACGACCAGGAGGGCGCCTGTCCGACCCGCCGTGCGCCGATATGGCCGGAGCCGCCCGATGGTCAGCTCGTCGGGCGGCCCGGATCCCTTCTCAGGCCGGCTCGCATCAGTGTGAAGGGTGTAGCTGACCAGGATGCCCGTACGGTGCTGGGCCCGGGCGCCTGATGTTCGCGGGCTGTTTCGCCTGACGGCGGCCGGTCGAGGGTCTCACGCGAGCAGGCTCAGCAGCGCGATGAACAGCCACGCGACGGCGAGTCCCGTGAGCCACACTGCGATCAGGAGCAGCCCATCCGGCCAGCCCTGCCCACCGCCGGCATCGAGGACGCTCATGAGATCGCCCCGGTTTCGGGCAGACTATGGCGCGCCCGGGTTGGGTGCCCGTCACCAGAGGGGTGGTCCTGACCGGGCGCATCGTCGGCGGGGTGGTGGCCGGGCGTGAGGTGTTGCCGCTGCTCATCACCGGAGATGGGCGGGCTGCCGCGGCGGGCCGGCCGGTACGCGCGTCGGCCGAGGTGCCTCAGCAGGGCAGGAGCGAGACGCACAGCGCCGGCGAGCACCAGCATGGTTTCCACGATGCGTAGGTCACCGCCGGGTGGGGAACCGGTCGTCAGGGCGAGCTTGAGGATCGCCCCGACGACCAGCAGGAGTGCGACGCCGCTGGCGAGCAAGGTCACGTGACGCCCTCCCCGAGATGTACCCGCGAGCTTGCGGGTACGACCAGGGGCCTCAGGTACGCCCACCGGGCGGCCGTTCGCACTCACTCCTTGAGCCAAGCCCGCTTGAGCCGTACCGACAACAGCCGTTCCCGGATGAGCTCATCACTACGGCCGATCACCCGGCCGATCACCCGCACGACGCCCTCTCTGATACATCAGCCTCGGCCAGGAAACGACCCGATGGCCTGTGCGCACCCTGGCGTGAACAGCGGCATCAGCGTGTTCGGAACGGGGCGGCTGCGCTGGGGCGGAGGGCGAGGACGTGTCCTGGCGCGTGCGCGTTCGGCGTGATGAATCCCCCGGCGGGGTCGAGAGTGCGGTCGAAGAACATCGACTCGATCCGGACGTGGTCGTGGAACCATTCCAGGTGCCGCAGGTTCGGGATCGCTGCGGCCACGTGGGCGTGCAGGTGCGGGGCGCAGTGCCCGGAGATCTGCAGACCGTACGACGCGGCGACAGCGGCGACCCGGAGCCATTCGGTGATGCCGCCGCAGCGCGAGACATCGGCCTGGAGGCAGTCCACCGCACTGGCCTGGCAC
>JAOPYM010000412.1 GCA_025964615.1 Actinomycetes bacterium | reverse complement strand
GCGGCCCTCTCCTCGGCCTTCTTGAGGCGTTCCTTCTCCTTGCGGCGTTGCCTGGGGTCGAGGGACGGCTTGGGCTCCAGGCCGGACAGACCGTTCCAGGCGAGGTTCACCATGTGGGCGGCGACCTCCTCACGCCTGGGCTTGCGGGCGTCGAGCCACCACTGACCGGTGAGGGCGACCATGCCGACGAGCATCTGGGCGTACATGGGGGCGGTCTTGTCGTCGTAGCCGTGCCGGTCGAACTCGCGGCCCAGTATGTCCTCGACCTCGCTGGCGATCTCGCTGAGCAGGCTGGCGTAGCTGCCCGTACCGGAGGCGCCGTGCGAGTCCCTGACCAGGATGCGGAAGCCGTCGCTGTGCTCCTCGATGTATTCGAGGAGCCCGAGGGCTGCCTTCTCCAGCTTCTCCCGGTAGTGGACGCCGTCTGTCAGCGCACGGGTGACGGTGGAGATGAGCCGTCCCATCTCGCGATCGACGACGACCGCATAGAGGCCCTCCTTGCCGCCGAAGTGCTCGTACACGACGGGCTTGGAGACCCCCGCCTTCTCCGCGATCATCTCGACCGAGGTGCCGTCGAGGCCGCGCTCGGCGAACAGGGTGCGGCCGATGTCGAGGAGCTGCTGGCGTCGTTCGGTGCCGGTCATCCTCTTGCGGCGAGACCGGGGGGCTGGTTCACTCACGTCGTCAATAATGACGGTCAAGCCAACCGTTTCGCCGCAAGACGGTCGGCTTTCGGCCACCGCACGTCGCTGGCCCAGCCGAGCTTCTCGAAGATCCAGATGGTACGGGCGCTGCTGTCGAGCTGGCCCTTGAGCACGCCGTGCCTGGCACAGGTGGGGTCGGCATGGTGGAGGTTGTGCCAGGACTCGCCGAAGGACGGAATGGCGAGCCACCAGACGTTGCGGGCCTTGTCGCGGGAGTCGAAGGGGGTCTCGCCCATCATGTGGCAGATCGAGTTGATCGACCAGGTGACGTGATGGAGCAGTGAGATGCGGACCAGGGAGCCCCAGAAGAACCCGGTGACCGCCCCCTGCCAGGACATCGTGAGCAGGCCGCCGAGCAGCGCGGGTGCGCCGAGGGAGCCGAGCACGATGAGCGGGAAGTACCGCGAGATGGCCTTGATGTCCTTGTCGGCCACCAGGTCCGGGCAGTACTTCTGCCAGGACGTACGGCCCCGGTCGAAGAGCCAGCCCATGTGCGCCCAGAAGAACCCCTTGGTGAGGGCCCGCCAGTCGCCGCCGAACCGCCACGGCGAGTGCGGGTCGCCCTCCTTGTCGGAGAACTTGTGGTGCCTGCGGTGGGTGGCGACCCAGTCGATGACACCCATTTCGAGGGCGAGGCTGCCGGCCAGGGCCAGCGCGACGCGCAGCGGCCTGTTGGCCTTGAACGAGCCGTGCGTGAAGTAGCGGTGATAGCCGACGGTGATGCCGAGGCCGGAGACGGCGTAGAACACGAACAGGATGGCGAGGTCGCTCCAGCCCAGCCCCCAGCCCCAGGCGAGCGGAACCGCCGCGAGGACCGCCAGGAACGGGACGACGATGAAGACGACCAGCAGGATGAGTTCGAAGTTGCTCTTCGGCGTGGCGTCGATGTCGGGCCTGGCCTGGGCGCGCGGCGCCCCGGCCACAGGGGCAGCTGTCATGGGCGGGCCATCTCTCTGTGAATGGGTTGACCTACGCCAAGGTAACCTACGGTTGCGTAGGTTTGGCACACCGGCGGGTAAAATCCCCTCAAATCCATCGTGGCGGCCACTTGTCCCTTGCCCGCAGGGGGTGTAAAGGGCATGGCCGCGTGATGGACATCACAAGAACTGTCAGACCCCACGCCTAGCCTTCGGTCGGAAGCTCATCAAGGAGGCGGACTGATGAACGGACCAGCGATGATCTCCCGGCCCAGGGCTCTCAGCGGGCTCCGCGCCGGGTTATTCCTGCCAGCCCTCGCCCGGGGACCGAGCAGGTGACCGCCCGGCGGGACCCGGACCGGGTCGAGTTGCCGGACCTGATGGCGAGGGTTCAGGACTTCATCGAGGAACGGCAGGTGAGGACCGCCCACGACACGGTCGCCGACGACTGCGCGGAGGGCTTCCTCGGTGAACTGGACGAGGCGCTCTGGCTCCTCGATGAGATCGAGGAGGCCGACGAGAACGCCTTCGCCCACGCGGCCCGCAAGGCCGATCATGTGGCGGAGTTCCGCCGGGTCCTGTACCGGCTGCACCTGGTGCTGACCGACTGGGAGCAGAGCGCCCAGGCGGGGTGAGCGGTGGCACACCAGCCCCTGGAGTTCGTCCCGGGCCGGTGTGCCATCTCGGTACGGGTTCCGGGTTGCGGAGCTCATTGTGCTCGCTCCGCTCGCACGGCTCGCGGGGCCGCGCGGATCAGGATGGCCGGGGCGCCGCGTGACCTTGGAGGGTGCCGCCCGCCGCGAGGCAGGGCACACCGCAGGGGAACGAGTTGACCACTGCCCTGCGGCGGACGGCACCCAGATCAGGGGGATCTCTGTGCGACGACGAAGATCCGGCGGAAGGGGAAGACCGTGCCCTGCGGGGTGGCCGGGTATGCCTGGCGCAACCGGGCTCCGTACTCGGTGAGGAA
>JAOPYM010000407.1 GCA_025964615.1 Actinomycetes bacterium | reverse complement strand
GCCCTCTCCGACGGCGTGGAACGAGCCCTCGGCCGGTCACCCAGGCCGTTCGAGGACTACGTCGCCGAGACCGCCGCCGCAGGCCACTGGAACTGACTCGACCGACCCACGGCCGACGATCATGCCGCCCAACAGCACCGCCCGCCGGGCTACCCGGCGGTCACGTCGGCCAGGAAGGACCGGTTTGCGGCTCATGACAGCGTTCTTACTGGCTCTGCAAAGTGGAGGGTTGGTCGATCTGAGGGGCGCCCGGGGTCGGCCTGCACCTTGCCGACGTGCCGAGCTGGGTGTGAGGGTTGTCCCGAACGCTGCCTGGTGACCGTGTTTAGACCGGCTCCGCACCCTTCGGTGGAGCCTGAGGGCTGGAAAGGGGCTGGCCCACCTCGAGACGCAGGGCGGTCCTCAGAACGGCGGTGCGGTTGCGGATCTCGATGCCGCTGGCGGCGTCGAAGTCGAAGTGGGCGTCGAGGGTGGCTGAGATCTGGTTGCCGGCGGCTGGGCCGAACTCAATGCGAGCGACGTTGACGAGGCAGTGGGCGGCGATGAGGTAGATCGAGCCGTCGATATACCCGTCGGCATAGTTCACTGGGAAGGTGAACGTGCGCTGGCTTAGCACGGCCAGGGTGTCGGCGGGCAGGGTGATGAAGTCCAGCATGATCTCGGTCGTGACGAGTTCAGGTCCGCCTGTTCCGGGCCGGAAGGTCGCCGGTTCATATGGATCGTCCGCGGAGAAGGGTGCGAGCGGGATGGTGATGCTCCAGGTTCCCGCGACCGGGCTGTCGAGATGTGTCGGCCAGTAGCAGATTGTCCCAGTCGAGGGCTGGAGGAACTCGTCGGTCAGATCGATCACGTGAAGAGTCTGCCAAGGATCGGCTGGGCTGCCTCGCCGGGCATCACTATCGGGGTCCTGTGGCGCGGCGTTCGGGGTGGGCGGCTCGGACGTAGGTCATGGCGGCCTGGGCGCTGATGCCGAACACGCGCATGAGGTGGATGGGGTTGACGGTGTGCGCCGCCTCGTGCAGGATGCGGTCTCGGCGTAGCCTGCCGGGGCTGATGCCCAGGCGCTGGAAGAAGGCGTCGGTCACGGTGTGGGCGATCAGCGGTTGGGTGGGGTCGGCGGCGGTGATCTGGCTGACCAGCAGGTGAGGGTTGGTGGTGCGAGGCTAGAGCCGGCGACGCTCACGCAGCCACTCGATGGCCAGGGCGTGGGTGAGCTCGTCGAGGTAGACGGTGTGACGAGAGCCGTGGCGCATCAGGTGAAGTCGTCCGGCGGGCAGGTCCAGGTCGGCCAGCAGAAGGTGGTCGGTCTCCTTCTTGCCGAGAGCGTGGACGGCGACTGTCGATCAGCAGCTCGATCGCGACCCGGACTTCCGAGACGCCGGTGACCCTACAACAGCGGCGGCACGCCTCAGTGCGCCATGTCCACGAAGCGGCTGTAGTGACCCTGGAAGGCGACAGTCACAGTGGCGGTCGGGCCGTTACGGTGTTTGGCCACAATCAGGTCAGCTTCACCCGCCCTGGGCGATTCCTTCTCATACGCGTCTTCACGATGCAGAAGGATGACCATATCCGCATCCTGCTCTATACTATTGTGCAAAAATATACCATTTGCGACGAAATTATGCGTGCTCAAGACCGTTGCATCATAAACGAGCTGCTCTCCTAGGCTCTCGATTGACACGATCTCGTCCCAGAAGACGTCGTTGGTGGCCATCATTTCGAGTTGATTGTCCTGAAGAACGTAGGCGATTTGCCCCAAACGGTTGCGGGATGGGCACCTTGGGCCGCCGATGACGCCACGACCACCAGCACCAACTGAGGCATTCAACCTGGATGTCGTCATCGACCGCTCTTCCATGGCAGCGCGCACTCGATCCCATACTTCTATGGGAATCGTGTCAAATCTACCCATGGCCTTCATTTCTCCTAGCCGCTCCTCCGCTTTGGCCGCGTTGCGTCCACGCGCTCCGTGAACGCCAATATCACGTAGGAATCTCCGTTGATCTTCAACCCCGCAAACATCAATGGTCCACTGCGGGTGGCCATATGTGTTATTCACAGCCCGCACCCGGGCCTTGAGATCGAAACGAAGCAGCAATATCTGCAACTCTTGAAGCATTCGCCGACTCGTTGATGAATAGTAGATACGGACTGCACCGTTACGGGCTACAGTTATCGACCCATCCGTAGCCCATAGGTGACGAAGGAAGAACGCGAGCTGGGGTTTCGGCAAGGAGAAGATTCCAGCCGGAATGAACTTCTCGTGACTGCGCAGCCCAAATAGGCCCAATGAGTCGAGCCATTGAGCGATGGGGTTGCGTCGACCATGGGTTAGTCGGTACGGCGCCGGAAGTCGCAGCGAAGTGCACCTTGCCGCCTCATGTTCATCCCGAACAGCCGTCACGCCGAAATGACGAGCAGCATCAGTAACCGCAGATATGTTCTCCTCGTCGATGCTCGCATATCGGATAGGCTGGCGCTTTACGAACGACCCATCGCCGATAAGATGGGCCAGCATCACTATCTCCGGCTCCGGCCACTCGACCGTCGCTTGAGGATCCGGAACATGACGCGGCACGCCTACTCGCGATCCCAACGTCAAATCGCTCAATGCCTGCCATCCCCCAAAAGTGAAGAATGGGTGACTAGCCGTTGCCTCCACCTCTCTGCCAGAAGCCAGCCGTACTCTGAAGACTTCTCTGGCGCCGCTGGGGAAGGCATGTGTCAGAGTACGAGGAACCAACGTCAAACGATCATCCAGCGACCACACGGGGATATCCCGAAGCTGACCCTCCATGAGTTCACCAAGCGTGATCTCACCTCCGGTGTCCGCTCGAAGTAGCCGCGTCGCTGAGGTCACACAGCCCGACTCGCGCAGGTCCGAGACCATTGGCTTTTTGTCCGTTCGCTGTTCCGGGCCACGGTTCAGCTGGGACAGTGCGATGACGGGGACCTTGAGTTCCTTGGCGAGCAGCTTGAGCGACCGGGAGAACTCCGAGACCTCGACCTGGCGGCTCTCGACCCGTTTCCCCGACGACATCAGCTGCAGGTAGTCGATGATGACCAGCCGCAGATCATGCTGCTGCTTGAGCCGGCGGCACTTGGCCCGGATCTCCATCATCGACATGTTCGGCGAGTCGTCGATGAACAACGGCGCCTCGGCGACCTCACTCATCCGCCGCGCCAGCCGGGTCCAGTCCTCGTCGGTCATGGTCCCGGACCGCATGGCATGCAGCGCCACTTTGGCCTCAGCCGACAGCAACCGCATGGTGATCTCGTTCCGGCTCATTTCCAGGCTGAAGAACGCCGAGGTCAGGCCATGCTTGATCGACGCCGTCCGCGCCAGATCCAGTGCGAGCGTCGAGTTGTGCACGATGATGTCGTTCGCCACGAAGTTGTGAGTGCCGTCCACGGTCAGGTCGTAGACCTGCTCGATCCCGGCATCCACGATCGAGGCCATCTCGTCCCAGCACACACCGGACCCGGTCTTGAGCGCGGCCGGTACGGCGATCTCCTCGCCCGGCTTGAAGTCCTCGAGCGGCAACCAGCCGCGCCTGGTCAGGAACGGGTGGCTGGGCGTGGTCGTGATCGTACGACCGGCGACGGTGGTGAGCCGGAGTACTGGAAGTCTGCCGTTGTCAACGAAGTCCGACGGCCGCACGACCTGGAGGGTCCAGTCCTCACTCAGGGTGTGCACGGCGAGGGCCTCGCCGGCGAGGCCCCGGCGGACGAACTCGTCGATTCGCATCCGTTCACCGGAGGCCGCGTCCACGATAATCGTTTGGGCCCAAATGCATTTGCCAATCGCAGGTCTCGCAGCAATGATTATCATTTGCCCCGGATGCAAGCCGTTCGTCAGAGAGTCGAGGTCGGCGAAGCCGGTGGGGACGCCGGTCATCTGGCCGCCGCGGCTGCCGATGGCCTCGATCTCGTCCAGGGCTCCGGGCATGATGTCGCTGAGCGGGCTGTAGTCCTCGCCGGCGCGCTTCTCGGCGATGGCGAGCACCTGGCCCTCGGCCCAGTCCAGGATCGCGTCCGCGTCGGAACCGTCCGCCGCGTACCCCCGCTGGGCGATCCGGGTGCCGACCTCCACCAGCTTGCGCAGCACCGACCGCTCTTGCACGATTTTGGCGTAGTAGCCGGCGTTGGCCGCCGTGGGGACCATGTTGATCAGCGTGTGCAGGTAGGGTGCGCCGCCGACCCGGTTGATCTCGCCCCTCTTGGTCAGCTCGCCGACGATGGTCAGGGCGTCGGCCGGATCGCCTCGGCCGTACAGGTCCAAAATGGCGTCGTAGATGACCTGGTGGGCGGGGCGGTAGAAGTCCGTGGTGCGCAGGGTCTCGATGACCTCGGCGATCGCGTCCTGGGAGAGCAGCATGCCGCCGAGGACACCCTGTTCGGCGGCCATGTCGTGGGGCGGGGTCCTCTCGAATTCCTGCTCGTGTGAACCGAGCTCAGCGAGACTCAACGCGCACCCCCTTCACCTTCAGACCTGCGACTCCCATAGAACCCCAGGGGTGTGACATTCTCCGGTTACTCGCGGCATACCGCCAAGATGATCTGTGGAGGGACCTGTGGACCGGCTGTGCAACACGCCGGTTCCGGTGTGTACGACCTGTGGGCAACCTTGTGGACAACTCCGCGAAACCATCCACAGCACCCCCATTGAACTGCGGAGACACAATCCACTGCCTGTGGGGAAAAGAAAGTTTCCACCCTCGCAGAGGTAAGGATCGAAGTAGCGGGATGGCCCTTACTGACTGCTATCCTCGGTGCCCGCCATGACCTTGCAGCAACGTGATCGTGAGATTCTGCGGCTCGCCGTCCCCGCCTTCGGTGCGCTGGTGGCCGAGCCGCTCTTCCTGCTGGCCGACACCGCGATCGTCGGCCATCTGGGCGAGGCCCCCCTCGCCGGGCTCGGCGTCGCGGGGCAGACGATGGCGACGCTGGTCAACGTCTGTGTCTTCCTGGCCTACGCCACCACCGCCGCGGTCTCCCGCCAGGTGGGGGCGGGCAACCTGACCGCGGCGCTCCGCCAGGGCGTCGACGGGCTCTGGCTGGCGCTGGGCATCGGCCTCGCGATCATGGTGGTCGCCTGGCCGCTGACCCCCGCGATCATCGGCGCGTTCGGCGCCTCGGCGACCGCGGCGCCGCAGGCCGTAACGTACCTCCAGATCAGCATGCTCGGCGTGCCCGCGATGCTGATCATGCTGGCGGGTACGGGTGTGCTGCGCGGGCTGCAGGATGGCCGTACCCCGTTGTACGTCTCCGTCGGGGCATTCGCGCTGAACCTGGTCCTCAACGTGGTGTTCGTCCTCGGCCTGGGCTGGGGGATCGGCGGATCGGCGTGGGGCACGGTCATCGCGCAGAACACCGGCGGCGCCGTATATGTGATCGCCGTGATCCGTGGCGCACGGCGGCACGGGGCGCCGCTGCTCCCCGACGCCGCGGGCCTGCGAGCCTCGCTGTCGGCGGGGTTCGACCTGCTGATCCGGACCATCACTCTGCGGGTCGTGCTGCTGGTCGGGACCGGGGTGGCCGCGCATCTGGGTGACGCGGAGATCGCCGCGTACGCGGTGGCGTTCAACATCTGGACGCTCCTCGCGTTCGCGCTGGACGCGATCGCGATCGCCGGGCAGGCGATCACCGGGCGTTATCTGGGCGCCTCGGAAGTGGTTGGGGCGCGGGCGGCGACCCGGCGGATGGTGCAGTGGGGCGTGGCGGCCGGCGTCGTCTTCGGCCTGGCGGTGCTGGTGGTACGGCCGTGGTTGCCCGGCTTGTTCACCGCCGACCAGACCGTACGGGACCTCGCTGCGTCCGCGTTGCTGGTGGTGGCGCTCATGCAGCCGCTGGCGGGGCTGGTGTTCGTGCTGGACGGGGTGCTGATCGGCGCGGGCGACATGCGCTATCTGGCCTACGCCGGGGTGGCCGCGATGACGGTCTATCTGCTCGCGGCGTTCGGGGTGTACGCGCTCGGCGGCGGTCTGGTCGGCCTCTGGCTCGCCATCACCCTGTGGATGGTCGTACGCGCCCTCACCCTCTCCCTCCGAGCCCGCTCCACCGCGTGGTTGATCACCGGCCCCACCCGTTGACTCGTGGCGTGTCCCGCACCGGTGGGGCTTGAGGTGCGGGAAACGCCACGAGTCAACGGGGTTTCGAAAACGTGCTCGAAGGTCTACCCGGTTCCGGTAGGGTTCGAACATGTGTTCAACCCATGGCGAGCGACTCGCGCGGCTGACCCAGGCGATCGACGAACTGGCGACCGAAGGTCTCACTGGGCTGCCGCCGGCTGCCTGGGCCGAGCGGGTCGCGGGCATCTGGTCGCTCGTCGAAGGACTGGACCCGGAGATCGCCCGGCGGCGGACCCACTACTACGTACCCGAGTCCTGACCACCGGGTTGTCCACAGGCTGTGGATTACGGCCAGCTGGCGTCCACCTGCGGGGTCAGCCTGGCCGCGACGCTGCGACGCAGTTCGGGCAGCATGGCATAGAGCATGTCACCCGGGCAGTCGGTGGAGTTGAAGTCGCGGTGCCCGCTTATCGCGGTGTGCGGGTCGAGCCCGTACAGGTCACAGAGCCACGCGCACACCGCCACGAGCGAGGACCAGAGCAGCGGCGGCGGCGCGACCGTCATGTACGTGCCCTCGTTCTCGATCCCGAGCGTGTGATCGTTGTGGCCGAGGACCTGGGCGCCCATCACGTTGACGCCGGCTCGGATCGCGGCGAGGCTACGGTTCCGTCCCTCCATCACGTAGCCGCCGCGACTGATCGTCAACTGCTGGCCGGAGTCGTCCCAGCCCCTGGTGTTCATGTGGAAGTCCTGGATCCACCGGGACAGCCTGAACGCGTGATCGATGGACAGGTCCGCGCTGTTGGCCGTGTCGGTGTGGTGCACCACGAGGTGGTCCGGGCCGTGGCCGAGTATCCGCGCGTGGCGTTTGGGCGACCTCGCCCACCACTGCCTGCGGGGATATACGAGTGGGACCGCCTCTGGGACCGGACCGCCTCGGGCGGATGCGGACGCCTCCGTACATCCCCAGGGCACTGCCGCCAGCAGCAGGCCACCGCCCAGCAGACCCCGTCGCGAAAGTGTTCCCCGCACGTTCCCCCCTCGCATCCGACCAACTACGGACAGTAGTCATATTCGGATCGCGAACCAAGGATGTTGCAGGTGACCCGCTTCACGTGGAACACCGAGAGGGCCGGACCCCATCGGGATCCGGCCCTCTCTCAGCTACAGCTGATCAGCTGCCGACGACGTCGAACTCGATCGTCGCGCTGACCTCCGGGTGCAGACGCACCGAGACCTCGTGCGTGCCGATCGTCTTGATCGGGTTGCGCACCTCGATCCGCCGCTTGTCCAGGTCCGGACCGCCCGCGCGCTTGACCGCGTCCGCGATCGCGGCGGTGGTCACGGCACCGAACAGCCGGCCGTTCGCACCGGCCTGGGTGGCCAGCTTGATCTTGAGCGACTTGAGCTGACCGACGATCTCCTTGGCGTGGTCGAGGGTCGCGACCTCGCGAGCCGACCGGGCCTTCTTGATCGAGGCGATCTGCTTCTCGGCGCCACGGGTCCACAGGAGGGCGAACCCGCGCGGGACGAGGTAGTTACGGCCGAAGCCGTCCTTGACCTCGACGACGTCGCCCGGCGCACCGAGGCCGGCGACCTGCTGAGTCAGAATCAGCTTCATATCTCTGATCCTCTCTTAGCGCGCGGTGCTGGTGTAGGGCAGCAGCGCCATCTCGCGGGCGTTCTTGATCGCCGTGGCGACGTCACGCTGGTGCTGGGTGCAGTTGCCGGTGACCCGACGGGCGCGGATCTTCCCGCGGTCGGAGATGAACTTCCGCAGCAGGGCGGTGTCCTTGTAGTCGACGTAGGAGATCTTCTCCTGGCAGAAGAGACAGACCTTCTTCTTGGGCTTGCGCGGTGGCGGCTTGGCCATCGTGGTGCTCCTTTGTGCAGAGCCCCGTTCGCACGGGGATGGTCACGAATTGAGTGGGATCAGGATTCAGAAGGGCGGGTCGTCGGAGAAGCCACCGCCGGCGCCGCCGCCCCCGGTTGTCGCCCAGGGGTCGTCGGCCGGAGGTCCGCTGGGGCCGCCACCGGAGTAGCCGCCACCACCGCCTCCACCGGAGTAGCCACCGCCGCCTCCACCGCCACCGGAGTAGCCGCCACCGCCTCCGCCGAAGTTGCCGCCACCCTGCCGCTGGGTCTTGTTGACCTTGGCGGTGGCGTTCTTCAGCGACGGGCCGACCTCGTCGACCTCGATCTCGTAGACGGTGCGCTTCTCGCCCTCTTTGGTCTCGTACGACCGCTGCTTCAGGCGGCCCTGCACGATCACCCGCATGCCCCGCTGGAGGCTCTCGGCGCAGTTCTCCGCCGCCTGCCGCCAGACGTTGCAGGTCAGAAAGAGGCTTTCGCCGTCCTTCCACTCGTTCGACTGCTTGTCGAGGAAGCGGGGAGTGGACGCGATACGGAAGGTCGCGACCGGCTGCCCGCTCGCGGTGAAGCGGAGGTTCGGATCCTCGACGAGGTTGCCGACGATCGTGATCGTGGTGTCGCCTGCTGCCATGGGGCTCGCTCCGGCTGTGCTTCGGCTCTAGTGAACCTCGGGACGGATGACCTTCGTACGCAGGATCGTCTCGTTCAGGTTGAGCTGCCGGTCGAGTTCCTTGACCGTAGCGGGCTCGGCCGTGAGGTCGATCACTGTGTAGATGCCTTCGGACTTCTTCTGGATGTCGTACGCCAGGCGCCTGCGGCCCCAGACGTCGACCTTCTCCACGCTGCCGCCATCGCTCTTGATGACCCCAAGGAACGGGTCGAGAGACGTGGCGACGGTGCGCTCTTCGAGAGCGGGGTCAAGAATGACCATGAGTTCGTAGCGACGCATGCTAGGTCCCTACCTCCTCTGGACTGATGCGGTCACGGTCTCTCCGTGACAGGAGGGCTCTTGCGTCTCCCGCGGACAGACCGCGGGACCGACACAGGTTATCAACAACGAGCAGCTGATGAGGCCATGACCTAATGCTGCCTGCGTCTTTCGAGCTCCTCCATGATATCCGCCATCCGGGCGCGCATCCGGGCAGCCTGCGTGGTGAGCAGCGACAGCTCCTCGACCAGCTCCACATCACTGATCATCGGTGGTCTCCTTCTGGGTGGTGTAGCCGTAACCGTCAGCTCGTTGAAGCAACCGGACATAGTTGTGGTTGATGTCTCGGACTAATCCGTTGCGGGTTTTGATGTTGAAGCTGCCGGAGGAGCGGACAGCGACTCGCCCTGTATGGGTTCCGGCGTTCTTCCCGGACGGGACGACTGCACGGACCAGGTCCCCGGTGGCATAGCCGCATATGGCCTTGACCCGGGGCAGGCGCAGCCGGGGGAACCCATACTTGTCGGTCCGGGTCCTGCAGTACGTTCCCCGCCCGGTCGCGGAGGCGACCAAGACCACGCGCGGCCACGCGGCCACCTGGCCGAGTTCGCCGACATGGAGTGCGTCGAGGGTATGGCTCTTCGGGGAACCGGTGCGGGACCGGTTCCATTTGGTGCGGCCACCGCTCGCCGTAGCCACGGGCAGACCCGTCTCGGTGAGGGACCGCCACAGCGCCCACCGGGTCGAGTTGACGGCGGCAGCGTCCCGCAACGGGGCCTTCGCGTGCTTCAGGACCCGGGCCAGCAGCGCGGGCTTGTCGTTCAGGAACACCTCAACCGGGGTCGAGCTCTTCGCGAGATTGCACCGCTCGCAGGCCAACGTCAGGTTCGAGATCCGGTTGGAGCCGCCGCGCGATCTGGGGTGGATGTGCTCGACCTGCAATGGGGTGTTGTCCCGCCCGCAGTACACGCAAGCCCGCCCCCATTTCTCCAGGAGGTATTGGCGAACCTCGTACCCGGCCAGAGTGCCCTGCTGGTACTCCAGCCCTTGCAGGTCGCGTCCGGCGGTGAGTGCGCAGGTGTCGAAGGAGACCAGCTCGACATGCACCGCCCGAACAGGCAGGAAGCGGGCCAAGCGCGTCACCCACGACATCGTCGTGTCCACACGGTGCTGCAGGGACGGGGCGAGCCACCCCTTCGGCCTCGTACGGTTCAAGAAACGCGGGGCGCGGTAGCGCAGGTTCCGGGTCCGTCGGCCCCGCCGGTAGGCGGCTCGAGTGCTGAGTTTGTCGCGGATCCGCCCGCCCCGGTGGTCGAGTCGGAGCGTGAACCGGCCGGTCCGGTTCCCGCTCGCCGTTGTGAACACGGCGATGCCTGTGTGCTTGGAACCAGGGTCGATCCCAAGGTCGACGCCCTGGACTGTGGACTGTTCCACGGTCCGGTCACGCAGCCGGATGACGAACGGGGTATGTCTGGCCACCACCGCCCGCCCCAACGCCAGAAGACGCCGGGCTCGGGCCGGATGACACGGGTCGAGCGGGCGGCCGTGAGCGTCGAGGACGAACACGACCGGGTGAACCTCACGGTTCGCTCCCTCCCCGGCTTCGGCCAGGTCGGGGTGACGCCCACCAGATGGTGCTGCCTGGTGGATCTCCCCTCGCCCAGGTTCGATACCAGATACCAGGCCGCTGCCGGCCGGGTGTCCGTGAGCCGTTTCGTCCCGACCCTGCGGGGTGTCTGCTCCCACTGATTCCAGAGCAGCGAGCTGAGGAAGCACTCGCTGGTGGGTCTGCTGTCTTGTATCGAACATAGCCATCTGGTTGCACCTCCAATAGCGATGGCTGGGGCTGGTCAACACGGGGCTATAGGTGCACGGGTCCGTACCTCAAAGCCCCGGCCGCGAGGCCAGGGTCGTTGACCAGTTCGGCCATCGTCTTGTCCCTCCTCGGTCGATGGTGTGTTCGACGTTACCGCGTGCCACCGACAGAATGCGTCAGCCCTGCGGGCTTGCGCCCCGGAGGGGCGGGAATCACTCCCTGTGGCGACTCTCAGAAGGAGGTGGCCCACATGCCCCAGCAGGCAGCTCGCACCAGGGCCCGCATCACTCTGAACACCGACGGCAAGCGCCATCCGCGGGAGAACTCCCTCGCGGTGGCGGTGATCATTTTCGGGATGATGGCCTTCATCCTGGGGTTCATCGTCAAGGCCCACCTGTTCGCCTCGATCTTCGGGGTGATCGGGTTCCCGCTCGGCCTGTACTCCCAGATGACCTCGGAGACGACCGGGGAACGCTGGCTGAACGTCATCGGCATGGTCAGCGCCTTCGTCGGCCTGGCCCTGGGCCTGGCGCATGGCGGCTTCCTCCCCTGACTCCCTCCGACCGTCGCAGTGGCGGATTAGGCTTCGGGGTATGCGCATCGGAGCCCACGTCGATCAGAACAACCCGCTGGACTCGGCCAACGCCCGCAAGGCGGAGGTCGTGCAGTTCTTCCTCGGTGACCCCCAGGGCTGGGGGAAGCCGGTGATGCCCGAGGGCATCGAGGCGATCCGGGACTCCGACGTGGACATCTACGTCCACGCGCCGTACCTGGTCAACGTCGCCTCCCCGAACAACAAGATCCGCATCCCCAGCCGCAAGATCCTCACCCAGCAGCTCGAGGCCGCCGCGTCGATCGGCGCCAAGGGGCTGATCGTGCACGGCGGGCACGTGCTCAAGAGCGACGATCCCGAGATCGGCTTCGAGAACTGGCGGAAGGTCTTCGAGCGCCTTGAGAACCCCGGGGTGCCCATCCTCATCGAGAACACCGCAGGCGGCGACAACGCCATGGCCCGCAAGTTCGACCGCATCGCCCGGCTCTGGGAGGTGCTCGAGGGTCACGAGGTCGGCTTCTGCCTGGACACCTGTCATGCACACGCCGCCGGCGAGGACCTGGTCGACGCCGTGGACCGGATCAAGGCCATCACCGGCCGGATCGACCTGGTGCACTGCAACGACAGCCGGGACGCCTTCGACTCGGGCGCGGACCGGCACGCCAACCTGGGCGACGGGCAGATCGACCCTGAGCTGATCCTGGCGGTCGTACGGTCCGCCGGGGC
>JAOPYM010000384.1 GCA_025964615.1 Actinomycetes bacterium | reverse complement strand
TTCCGGCAGACAGTCGTCGCGCAGCTCGGCCTTGACCGATATCCGGAGCTGCGCGACGACTACTTCCGGCACTACCGCAGGGTCGTCTGGCTGGCCCAGGACCAGGACCCCTCGCCGGAGCTGTCCGGCGCGGCGCGGGAGGCGGCCGAATTCCTCGGACTGCCACTGACGGTGATCTCCGTCGGCGACTCGGGCCTGGAGACCGAACTCGGACTCCTCATCTGAGGGGCCCGTCAGCCGAGCGTGATGTCGCCGCCCTTGACCGTGATCTGTTTGGCCGGCAGCGGCCGGGGCGCGGGTCCCGCGACCACCGAGGCATCTGTGATCTTGTACTTGCTGCCGTGGCAGGGGCAGTTGATCGTGCCTCCGGAGACCGAGGCGACCGTGCAGCCCATGTGCTGGCAGACGGCGGTGAATGCCTTGAACTCCCCGGCGACCGGCTGGGTCACCACGACCTTCTCCGCGTCGAAGATCTTGCCGCCGCCGACCGGGATGTCGGAGGTCTTCGCGAGGGCGGCACCCCCGCCGGGGGCGGCTGGCGACCCGGCAGCCGGCTGGGACGCCTGGGAGGTCGTCGCGCTTCCGCTGTTGCCGCATGCGGCGACCAACCCCGCCGCTCCGACCAGGCCGATCCCCGTCAGGAGCCCGCGCCGGGTGTTCCCCTCCGGTGGCTCGGTCTCTCTCCGGGTACCATTCTCACCCGATGCGGACTCCTGTCGCATATATCAGTCCTCTTCCTCTCCGCACCCTCCACCCCATACGGCGGACGGGTAGTCGTACACACCATCATGTACGTGAGGTACCCGCGACAGGTTCAATTTCAGTTGTTGGTCTTCAGGCCAGGGTGATGCTGCCGCCCGTGACCTTGATGGGGACCTCGGTGAGCGGCGTCGAGGCGGGGCCCTGCACGACCGAGCCGTCCGACGTCTGGAACTGGCTGCCGTGGCACGGGCAAATAATCTTCCCGCTCGCGACACTCGCCACGGTGCACCCCTGGTGCGGGCAGACCGCGGTGAACGCCTTGAACGTCCCTGCGGCGGGCTGGGTCACAACGACCTGCGCGTCAGAGAAGATCTTGCCGCCGCCGACCGGGATGTCGGAGGTCTTCGCAAGCACCTTGGCCTTCGCCGGAGCGGCCCCCGGGGTCGTCGGAGCGGTCGCCGACCCCGCCGCACCGCTCGCACAGCCCGCCACCGCGGCCACGCCCACTACCCCTATGCCGCTCAGCAGAACCCGGCGGCCGATTCCATCAGTCTCAGAAGTCACACCACATGATGCCGGACCTGTCAGAGTGCTCACGCCACGCTGACGCCGGACGATCATGAGAATTCGATAAGAGTTCTCCGGCCGACTCCGGCATAGGCCCAGCGCGGGGCCCGGAGGGCCGCCTGGAACAGGGCGTCGTCAGCCGCTTAGGATCTTGGCGAGGAACTGGCCGGTGTAGCTGGCCTCTACCTTGGCGACGTCCTCTGGCGTACCGGCCGCGACCAGCGTGCCACCCCGGGAGCCGCCTTCGGGGCCCATGTCGATGACCCAGTCGGCGGTCTTGATGACGTCCAGGTTGTGCTCAATGACGATCACCGTGTTGCCCTTCTCGACCAGCCCGTTGAGGACCCCGAGGAGCTTGTGGATGTCCTCGAAGTGCAGACCCGTCGTGGGCTCGTCCAGCACGTAGATGGTCCGCCCGTTGGAGCGCCGCTGCAGCTCGGAGGCGAGCTTGACCCGCTGCGCCTCACCACCGGACAGGGTCGGCGCCGGCTGCCCGAGCCGGACGTAACCGAGGCCGACATCGTTGAGGGTCTTCATGTGCCGGTGGATCGCCGGAATCGACTCGAAGAACGACGCCGCCTCCTCGATCGGCATGTCCAGGATCTCGGAGATCGTCTTGCCCTTGTAGTGGACCTCGAGCGTCTCCCGGTTGTACCGGGCGCCGTGACAGATCTCACACGGGACGTACACGTCCGGCAGGAAGTTCATCTCGATCTTGATGGTGCCGTCGCCGGAACAGTTCTCGCACCTGCCGCCCTTGACGTTGAAGGAGAACCGGCCCGGCTGGTAGCCGCGCACCTTGGCCTCGGTGGTCTGCGCGAACAGCTTCCGCACGTGATCGAACACGCCGGTGTAGGTCGCCGGGTTCGACCGGGGGGTCCGGCCGATCGGCGACTGGTCGACGTGTACGACCTTGTCGAGGTGGTCGTCGATGCCGGTGATCCGTTTGTGCTTGCCGGGCACCGTACGGGAGCCGTGCAGCTGCTTGGCCAGCGCGTTGTAGAGGATCTCGTTGACCAGGGTCGACTTGCCGGACCCGGAGACCCCGGTGACGGCGGTGAAGATGCCGAGCGGGAAGGCGACGTCGACGCCGCGCAGGTTGTGCTCCTGCGCGCCCTTGACGACGATCTCCCGGCCCTTGGTACGCGGCCTGCGCACGGCCGGGATCGCGATGGCACGGCGGCCGGACAGGTAGGCGCCGGTCAGCGACCGCTCCGAGGTGAGCAGGTCCTCGACCGTGCCGGACACGACGATCTCACCGCCGTGCTCGCCCGCGCCGGGCCCGATGTCGACCACCCAGTCGGCCGCGTGGATGGTGTCCTCGTCGTGCTCGACGACGATCAGGGTGTTGCCGATGTCGCGGAGCCTGATGAGGGTCTCCAGGAGCCGGTGGTTGTCCCGCTGGTGCAGGCCGATGGACGGCTCGTCCAGGACGTACAGCACCCCGACCAGACCGGAGCCGATCTGGGTGGCCAGCCGGATCCGCTGCGCCTCGCCGCCCGCCAGGGTGGCCGAGGCCCGGTCCAGGGTCAGGTAGTCCAGGCCCACGTCGAGCAGGAAGCCCAGCCGGGCGTTGACCTCCTTGAGCACCCGCTCCGCGATGTGCTTGTCGCGGTCGTTGAGCTCCAGGCTGAGCAGGAACTTGGCGCACTCGCCGATCGGCATGGCCGCGACGTCCGCGATGGACCGGTCGCCGATGGTCACCGCGAGGATGATCGGCTTGAGCCGCCTGCCCTCGCAGGTCGGGCACGGGATCTCCCGCATATAGCCCTCGAACCGCTCCCGGGTGGCGTCGCTCTCCGACTCGGCGTGCCGCCGCTGGACCCACGGGATCACACCCTCGTAGGCGGTGTAGTAGGAGCGCTGCCGCCCGTACCGGTTCCTGTAGGAGATGTGCACCTGCTCGTCGTGCCCGTACACGATGGCCTTGCGGGCCTTCGCCGGGAGCCGCTCGAACGGGGTGTCGAGGTCG
The DNA here is from genome assembly GCA_025964615.1 of Actinomycetes bacterium. GTDB lineage: Bacteria > Actinomycetota > Actinomycetes > Streptosporangiales > Streptosporangiaceae > RYN-227. The sequence goes on along the minus strand of JAOPYM010000384.1, from coordinate 6,889 downwards.
AAGCCCATCGCGTCGCCGAGGCCGCCGAGCAGCCGCAGGAAGTACTCGCTGACGTGCCCGTTGGACCAGGGGTGGACCGCCCCGTCGTTGAGGGTCTTCTCCTCGTCGGGAACGATCAGCTCCGGATCCACCTCCATCCGGGTACCGAGCCCGGTGCAGTCGGGACACGCGCCGTACGGTGAGTTGAACGAGAAGGAGCGGGGCTCGAGCTCCTCGAAGGACAGGTCGTCATAGGGGCAGTAGAGATGCTCGGAGTACATCCGCTGCCGGTGCTCGTCGTCCTCGGGCAGGTCCACGAACTCCAGGACGATGGTGCCGCCGGCCAGCCGGAGCGCGGTCTCCACGGAGTCGGCGAGCCGGCGCCTGGCCCCGTCCTTGACGGCCAGCCGGTCGACGACCACCGAGATGTCGTGCTTCTCCTGCTTCTTCAGCACAGGCGGCTCGTCCAGCCGGATCGAGACGCCGTCCACCATCGCCCGGGCGAAGCCCTTCGCCTGGAGCTCGCGGAACAGCTCGAGATACTCCCCCTTGCGGCCGCGGATCACCGGCGCGAGCACCTGGAACCTGGTGCCCTCCTCCAGCTCGAGGACCCGGTCGACGATCTGCTCGGGGGCCTGGCGGGTGATCGGCCGCCCGCACTGCGGGCAGTGCGGGTGCCCGATCCGTGCGTACAGCAGCCGCAGGTAATCGTAGACCTCGGTGATCGTGCCGACCGTGGACCGGGGGTTCTTGTTGGTCGACTTCTGGTCGATCGAGACCGCCGGGGACAGGCCCTCGATGAAGTCGACGTCGGGCTTGTCCATCTGACCGAGGAACTGCCGCGCATACGCCGAGAGCGACTCGACGTACCGCCGCTGGCCCTCGGCGAAGATCGTGTCGAAAGCCAGGCTCGACTTGCCGGAGCCGGAGAGCCCGGTGAAGACGATCAGGGCGTCTCTCGGCAGGTCGAGCGAGACGTCCTTGAGGTTGTGCTCGCGCGCGCCACGAACAATCAGTCGATCATGCACGGTGTCTTCCGGCTCCCCTAGTACCTGGTCACACAGGTCAGCTCAAAGGCTAACCAGGGGGGCCGACAAAATACTCCCGAACGGGATGCGGCCTACTCCCCTCGCCACCAGACCGTACACGTGTTCGAACTATGCTCGCCACACGTTCCGGCGGACTACCCGCCGTTGCGCTTGGCGAGCTCTCTCTTGATCCCGCCCACCACTGGCTGCAGGTGGTACTCGCACACCGCGTCCTGAGACCGCCGGCCCCGGTACCAGAGGGTGAAGACGAGGAAGTCGGCCGGCTCTCCGCAGGAACATTCGCGGGGGTTTGCCGGGTCCACGGGTTCGACGGTCACACCACAGGAGGCCACCAGGAAATGGTATGTCCTATTTCCAGTTTTGTGACCCAGGGTTACCCGGATAGTTACCTTCCTTTCCAGCTCAGGTCAACAGGGCCATCGAGCCCAGGTCGCGGGCGTGCCCGGCATGCCGGTCCCCCGGTCGGCGCTGCGCGCCGGTGCGGGGATGAGGGAGGATGTGAGGCGTGGATGACCTGCGAGCGGTGATGGCGGAATTGGACGCGGCGACCGAGCGGATGCTCGCGACCGTGGCCAAGCTGACCGACGAGGACCTGCGGCAACCGTCCGCGCTGCCGGGCTGGACCCGCGGGCACGTGGTCGCGCACATCGCGCGGAACGCCGACTCGTGCTGGAACCTGCTCGAATGGGCGCGTACCGGCGTGGAGGTCCCGCAGTACCCCAATGACGAGGTCCGCGAGGCGGGAGTCGAGGCGAGCGCCGGACGACCCGCCGCCGAACTGCTGGCCGAGAACGAGATCGCCGCCGCCCGCTTCGCCGCGCAGATGCACACCATGCCGGAAGCCGCCTGGCAGGCGACGGTCCGGGCCCGCGCGGGCTGGGCCCATCCCGCCTCGTACACGATCCCCCGGCGGTGGCGTGAGGTGGAGGTCCACCACGCCGACCTGGCAGCGGGTTTCTCCGACAAGGACTGGTCCGAGGCGTACATCCGGTGGGAACTGACCGACACGCTCGCGGCGCTGCGCTCCCACGGAGGACTGACGGTGACACGGGTACGGGCCATCGACGCTGATATCGATGTACGGCTCGACGGGCCCGGCCCGGAGGCCCGCGGCTCCGCCCGCGAGCTCCTGAGCTGGCTGACGGGCCGTACCGAGGCACCCTCGTGGCCGGCGCCACCGCGCTGGCCGCTTCCGGCCCCACTGGGAGGCAGCTCATGAGCTACACCGGAGACGTCCAAGTCGGGGGGCGGCCCGACGTCCGCGAACTGCCCGGGCTGACGATCACCAAGGTGGCGGTCGGTCCCTACAACAACAACGCCTACCTGCTGCGCTGCACCGCCTCCGGGGAGCAGGTGCTCATCGACGCCGCCAACGAGGGCGGGCGGCTGCTCGAGCTCATCGGCGACGGGCCGCTCGGCCGCATCGTCACCACGCACCGCCACCAGGACCACTGGGAGGGCCTGGTCCAGGTCGCCGAGGTCACGCACGCGTCGATCATCGCGCACCCCTACGACGCGGACGTACTGCCGGTCCCGGTGACCCAGGCGGTCGAAGGCGGCGACGCGATCCGGGTCGGCCGGCACACCCTTGAGGTCATCCACCTGCGCGGCCACACTCCCGGCTCGATCGCGCTGTTGTACGACGCGGGCGGCGAGCTGGCGAACACCCCGCACCTGTTCACCGGCGACAGCCTCTTCCCCGGCGGGGTCGGGAACACCTGGGGCGACGCCGGCATGTTCAAGCAGCTGATGACCGACGTGACCGAGCGCGTCTTCGACCGGCTGCCCGACAAGACCTGGATCTATCCCGGCCACGGCCGCGACACCACCCTCGGCAAGGAGCGCGCCTCCATCCCCGAGTGGTGGAAACGCGGCTGGTGACCCGGCGCCGGCCCTGGGCGGTGTTGCTCCTCCTGCTGGTGACCGCCGTCGTCACCTGGCAGGTGGTCGCCGCCGGCCCGCTGACGCACGCCGACCTTCCGCTGTCGCACTGGTCGCAGCGCCATGGCCAGTTCCGTGGCAACCTCCTCGTGGTCGCCGTCGGGGACTGCGGCAACTGGTGGATCGCCGGACCCGTGGTTCTGGTGGTCGCCGCGATCCGCTCCCGGCGCAGCCGTTCCATACGGCCCTTGGCGCACACGGCGCTGACACTGACCGCCGTGACCTTGATCTTCATCGTGTTCAAGCACCTGGTCGATCGGGGTGCGCCCGTGGCCGGCGCGGACGGCGGCGTCTACCCGTCCGGACACACCGCCACGGCCGTGGTCGCGTTCGGGCTACTCCGCGGGGGCTGGAGGGGCCTTCTCGCCGGGGCCCTTGCCGGCGCCGCCGTCGGCGCCGCGGTCGTCACCCTGGACTACCACTGGCTCACCGACGTCCTCGGCGCCTGGCCCCTCGCCATGGCGCTGCTGATCGGCGGTGCTGGTCGGCGCGGCGGCCTCCCCGAACCGGGCCAGGGCGATCGCGCCGCCCACCGCGATGAGGAACCCGGCCACGGCGACCGGCACGAAGCCGGGACGCGCATGGTCGCCGAGGACCGCCAGGCCCACGATGGCGGGCGCGAAGGTCTCGCCGACGATCAGCGCCGCGGTGGTGGTGGTGACCGAGCCGCGCTGTAGTGCGGTGGCGTAGAACAGGAAGGCGATCAGGCCGCTGACCGCCATCGAGTACAGGGCCGGCTCGGTCAGCAGGTGCGGGAGCGAGAGGTCGGTCAGCGCCCGGGCGGACAGGGCGACGACGCCGAAGCCGAGTCCCGCGATGAGGCCGAGCAGCACCGACCCGGCCCGCCCCTTGATCCGCCCGGCGAGCATCCCCGCCACGCCGAGCGCCAGGCCGCAGCCGAGCAGGGCCCACTGGAACCGGGTGCCGGCGTCCACCGAGCCCTCGCTGCCCGCTGACACGCCGAGCAGCGCCAGCCCGGCGGTGACCGCGCCGACGGCCAGCCACTCGCGGCTGTGCAGCCGGGCGTGCAGGATCGGGATGGAGGCCACCGCGGTCACCGCGAGGGCGGCGGCGAGCGCCACCTGGACCACGAAGATCGGCAGGATCCGGAGCGCGACGAACTGCGCGGCGAATCCCGCGATGTCCAGGCCGATGCCGACCGCGAACGGCAGCTGCCCGACCAGCCGGACCAGGAGCCGGGGATCCACCGTCTCGGATCGGGCGGTCGCCCGTGCCGCCACCGCCTGCAACACCGAGCCGACGCCGTAGCAGACCGCCGCCAGCACCGCGCAGAGCAACCCCCATATCATCCGGCGAGCGTACCGTCCGTGGCCACATCCGGCCGCTGCCTTAACGTGAGTTTCATTCGGTTCTAGCCTCCGTAACAACGATCACGTCGGCGCTGACCTCGATGCCGCACCCGTGCCGCGGCCTTCCGGCCGCCACCTGGTGCCGCGACTGACCGCCCGGACCCGGGCCGTGGTCATTTCAGGATGTTCACGGCCCGGGCGATCACCAGGGCGACCGCGACGATCGAGACCGCGGACTGGATCAGCATCGTCATCTTGGCCCAGCGGGCCAGCGGCAGCACATCGGTGGGGCTGAACGCGGTCGCGTTGGTGAACGACAGGTACAGGTAGTCGAGGAAGCCCGGCTCCCAGTCCGTGGGCGCCATCTCCGGGACCTGCATCTGGGTGAACAGGAAGTCGGGATGGGCCCGGTGCGCGAACGCGCGCGCCACCGGGCCGCCCCGGTCCAGCTCCCAGTACCAGAGCCCGAACACGATGACGTTCGTGCCCCAGATCGACGCACCGGTGGCCAGCAGCGGCCCGGCGCTCTCCCCCGCCGTCCCGGCGATCAGCTCCGTCACGAGCTTGAACGCCGAGTACATGTTGGCCACGCTGATGATCGCGATCAGCGCCAGGCTGGCACCGCGCAGCGCCGTTGACTTCCGGTTGATCCGGCGCGGGTTGGCGGCCATCAGCCCGCCCGCCAGGATCACTTCCAAGCCGGGCAGCAGGTAGCGGGGCTGCAGGGCGAATCTGCGGGGCAGTTCCACCTGCAGGATGATCGCGAGGATCACCGTGAGCGTCACCGGCAGCCGCTGCTCCCCCTCCGTGCAGCGCAGCCAGGCCGGCAGGTGCACGTCCTCGAAGCAGTCGGGCAGGTGGGCGTCAGTGTGCAGGACCTTCTCCAGATGCGCGGTCTGGCGGCGCATCACGCCTGCCAGATACTGCGCTCCATGATGGTTTGGCGGAGTTTGCTGAGTCACGGGGGCATTGTGCCCACTGGCATGTCACGCCCGGGTAAGCGCGCCGAAGGACGCCGGGGGCAGCGAGCCCTCGGGGAGCTCGACTTCCCCCGCCGCCATGCGGTCCCGCAGGTAGGCGAAGGTCTGCGCCGTCTGGGCGAACAGGTGCTCGCCGGCGACCAGTCCGGTCCTCGCGGGCCGGTCCGCCGAGACGAACCGCTCAAGTGGGATCACCTTGGTGGCGTAGTCGACGTTGCAGAACAGCGGGAAGGAGTACCGCTCCTCCTTGACCTTCCGGACCCGGTGGGTGGTCGCCACGAACTCGCCGTTGGTCCACAGTTCGAGCATGTCCCCGATGTTGACCACGAAGGCGTCGCCGAGCGGCGGGGCGTCCACCCACTCCCCGTCACCGTTCAGCACCTCGAGGCCGGGCCTGGTCGGCCGGAGCAGGGTGAAGCACTCATAGTCGGTGTGCGCACCGACCCCGATCCGGTCCTCGGCGTCCGCGTCGAACGGATAGTGCATCAGGCGGAGCTGGCTGGGCGGCTTGGTGAGGTACGGGTCGAAGAAGCCCGGCTCCTCCCCCAGGGCGATCGCGAAGGCCGCGAAGAGCTGGTGGCCGAGGGCCAGGACCGCGTCGTAGTAGGCGGTCACGGCCAGCTGGAAGCCGGGCACGCCGGGCCACTGGTTCGGGCCGAGCATCGGGTTGCCCGCAAGGTGGTCGGGGTCGTCCGCGGGCAGGTCGAGAGCCAGATCGTAGGCCTCCTTGCGGTCCGGCACCGTGCGGGCGAACCCCTCCTCGCCCTCGGGCACGTACCCCCGGTGGTCGCTCGACCGGCCGATCCAGACCTGCATCTTCTCCTCGTAGGGCAGGTCGAAGAAGCGCTCGGTGACCTTCAGAAGCTCGTCGAAGAGCTTCGGATCGATGCCGTGGCCCGAGACGTACATGAAGCCGACCTCCCGGGCGGCGCGGCCGAGTTGCTCGGCCACCATCCCCGCTCGCCCGTCGCGCAAGCCGGAGACGTCGATCACCGGGATCTGGGTGAAGGTCATGGGAAGGTCCTCTCCTCGTGGGTTGTACGGGTCGTACCGGCTTGGCCGAATGCTGTGAGGTCTCCCTCAGCGGCCTGTACCTGCCAGTGCTCGGTGCCGAGGGTCAGCCGGTCACCGTCGAGTACGGGCTCGAAGCGCCCGCCCACGCAGCCGGGCACGCTCGACCACGCGATCGTCTGGTCCACGCAGATGTGGATCTCGGGGTCCTGGGCGCCGGGCACCCCGAGTGCGCACGCGAGATAGACCCCGGCTCGTACGAGCACGGCCTCCTCACCGGGGCGGGTCAGGTGCAGGGCGGCCGAGATCCCGGTGGAGCGCGGCAGCCGCCGCCAGCGCTCGACGTAAGAGACGTCCGCGCCGTCCTCCACCAGCACGTCGCCGTCGAAAGCCAACCTGCCCCGATCGCCGTACGGGCCCGGCGGGCTCAGATCCAGCCACCGGCACCACTCGAAGACCCCGCCGGCCAGGACCAGTTCGCCCGCGAACCCTTCCTGGCCGTCCGTGCCCTGCCGCAGGTCCGCGTAGAACGTCGGCCCCTGGACCCACAGGACGGTCGTGGTGGTGTCGCGCCGGCCGTCCGGCCAGGCGAGCAGCTCGCGCCGCCACACGCCGGGGA
>JAOPYM010000363.1 GCA_025964615.1 Actinomycetes bacterium | reverse complement strand
GCGGGCAGCGCGAAGAAGTCGAGTTCCACTACGGCGGGCAGGCCCACGTCGCCTACCCCGAGAACCCGGCGGAGACGTCCGACCGCGACTGGGCTGAGTACGTCTTCTTCCGCGACAACCCCAAGGGTGCGTTCGCCGAGCGCTGGGTGCACACCGCCGGTTGCCGGCGCTGGTTCAACGCGGTCCGTGACACCGCGACCCACCAGCTCCTCGCTGTCTACAAGCTGACCGACCCGAAGCCGGAGGTGGCACGATGAGCCGGCTCGATGCGACGAGCCGGATCGACCGCGGCACGGACCTTCGGTTCACCTTCGACGGCAAGGACTATCTGGGCCATCCCGGTGACACTCTGGCGTCGGCGCTGCTGGCCAACGGGGTGCATCAGGTCGCTACCAGCATCAGGTTCGGGCGGCCGCGCGGGATCATGGCCGCCGGGGTCGAGGACGCCAACGCCCTGGTGCAGGTCGAGGCCCCCTTCTCGGAGCCGATGCTCACAGCCACCACCATCGAGCTGTACGACGGACTGGTGGCCCGCGGCCTTTCCGGTCAGGGCAGGTTGGCTGCGGAGCCGGATCCGGCACGCTACGACGCGATCCACGCGCACTGCGACGTCCTGGTTGTCGGCGCCGGCCCGTCCGGCCTGGTCGCGGCACTGACGGCAGCCCGGTCCGGCGCCCGGGTGGTACTGGTCGATGATCAGCCGGAGGCCGGCGGCTCCTTGCTCGGCAGCGCCGAGCAGCTCGACGGTGTCCCCGCGACCACCTGGGTCTCCGCCACCGTTGCCGAGCTCGCTGCGTCGCCCGAGGTGCGGGTTCTGCAGCGGACCACCGCCTTTGGCTACTACGACGACGGCTTCGTGCTCGCCTTGGAGAAGCGCACCGACCATCTCGGTGCCGCTGCGCCTGCCGGGGTCTCCCGGCAACGGGTCTGGCGGATCCGGGCTAAGCAGGTCGTCATCGCAACTGGCGCACACGAACGGCCGGTGATCTTCGCCGACAACGACCGGCCCGGCATCATGCTGGCGTCCGCCGCCCGCACCTACCTGCACCGCTACGCCGTGCTGGCAGGACGCGAGGTGGTCGTCTTCACCACCAATGACAGCGCCTACGCCGCTGCGACCGACCTCGCCGATGCCGGCGCTGAGGTCACCGTTGTCGATGCCCGCCCCGAGATCTCGCCGTACTGGGCGGCTGAGTGCGCCCGCCGCGGCATCGCGGTCCGGCCCGCCACGGTCGTCATCGGGACCAGCGGCAACGGCCGGGTGACCTCCGCGCACGTCGTGACCGCGGTCGACGGATCCTCCGGACCGAGGCAAGGCATCGGATGTGACCTGCTGCTGGTCTCGGGGGGCTGGAACCCCGCGGTGCACCTGTACAGCCAGGCGCGCGGCACGCTCCGCTACGATGCGAAACTCGGCGCGTTCGTGCCGGCGTCCGAGCTACTGGACGTCCGGGCCGCAGGCTCGGCACGGGGGGCCTTCACGCTCGCCGCGTGCCTCGCGGAGGGCCGGCTCGCGGCACAGGACGCCCTGACCGCCCTCGGGATCGCCCCCGGCGACGTTCCCCTTCCAGGCACGCCGGAGCAGCCGGAGGAGGTTCCCGGACACGTGCTGTGGTCGGTGCCGGATCATCGCGAGGACAACGCGCCGTGCTCCTCGTTCGTCGACCTGCAGCGTGACGCCACCGTCGCGGACGTCCTGCGTGCCACGGGTAGTGGGATGACCTCGGTGGAGCACGTCAAGCGCTACACCACGATCGGGACCGCACATGATCAGGGCAAGACGTCCGGGGTGATCACCTCCGGGATCGTGGCCGACGCCTTGGGCGTCGACATCGCCTCCTTGGGGACCACGACGTTCCGGCCGCCGTACACGTCGGTGTCGTTCGCCGCCCTGGCCGGACGGGACCGCGGCCAGATCTTCGACCCCGTCCGTGTCACGGCCATCCATCCCTGGCATGTCAAGCACGGCGCCCTGTTCGAGAACGTGGGGCAGTGGAAGAGGCCCTGGTACTACCCACAGCGCGATGCCTCCGGGTCGTTCGAGGACCTCGAGACTGCAGTGCTCCGCGAGTGCCGGGCCGCACGGGAGGGCGTGGCGTTGATGGACGCGTCCACGCTCGGCAAGATCAACGTGCAGGGCGCGGACGCCGGCGAGTTCCTGGACCGGCTCTACACCAACATCATGAGCACGCTGAAACCCGGCTTCATCCGTTACGGCGTCATGTGCGGCATGGATGGCATGATCCTGGACGACGGCACCGTGACCCGGGTGTCGGAGACCGAGTTCCTGCTCACCACGACGACTGGCAACGCGGCGAAGATCCTGGAATGGATGGAGGAGTTCGCCCAGACCGAGTGGCCGGAGCTGCGAGTCAGCCTGACTTCCGTGACCGAGCACTGGGTCACCGTCCCACTGGTCGGTCCGAGGTCACGGGAGGTCCTGGCTTCCCTGGCGCCCGATCTCGACGTGTCCAACGAGGGGTTCGGGTTCATGACGTGGCGAGACGCCGAGGTTGCGGGCATACCGGCGAGGATCTGCCGGATCAGCTTCTCCGGCGAGCTCGCGTACGAGATCAACGTCAGCGCCTGGGACGGTCTGGCGCTGTGGGAGACCGTCATCGAGCACGGAACGCCCTATGGCATCACGCCCTACGGCACCGAGGCGATGCATGTGCTGCGAGCCGAGAAGGGCTACCCCATCATCGGGCAGGACACCGACGGCACTGTCACGCCTCAGGACCTCGGCATGAGCTGGGTGGTGTCGAAGAAGAAGGTCGACTTCATCGGCAAGCGGTCACACGCCCGAGCCGAGAACAACCGGCCGGACCGCAAGCAGCTGGTCGGCTTGCTCCCGGTGGACCCGACCAAGCTGCTGGCCGAGGGCGCCCAGCTCCTGGCCAGTGCTGACGTACCGGAGCCGCCGGTGCCGATGTTGGGCCACGTCACCTCGAGCTACCGCAGCGCTGCGCTGAACCGCACGTTCGCGCTGGCGTTGGTGCGGGCCGGCCGAGACCGTCTCGGCGAGACGTTGTACGCGTGGCAAGACGGCGAGCTGTTGGCCGTCACTGTGGCCGACTCCGTTTTGTACGACAAGGAAGGAGCACGGCGCGATGGTTGACACCACGACCCGCCGGAGCCCGCTCGCCGGCCAGGCCCCCGCGTTGGCGGGACTTCCCATCAGCGCCCGTGAGCTGCCGTTCCTCACCCAGCTCAACCTGCGCGCCGACCCGGACGGCCCGGCCGCGGCCTCCATCGGTAGGGCCTTGGGAGGCACCTTGCCTGTGGTGCCCAGCACGGCTTCACGGTTCGGCGAGGTGGACGTGCTGTGGCTCGGTCCTGACGAGTGGCTGCTGCTGGCGCCGAGCGGGCAGGAGGAGGCTCTTGCCGCAACTGTGCGACGGGCGATCGGCGAGGCCGACGGTGCCGTGACCGATGTCTCGGCGCAACGCACCGCGGTCGCCCTGACCGGCCCGCGGGTTCGCGAGGTGCTCGCGCGTGGGTGCTCGATCGACCTGCACCCGAAGGCGGCCCCCGCCGGTTCCTGCGTGCAGACCCTGCTGGCCCAGACCGGGGTGACCATTCTGGTGCGGGACGAGACCTCGTCGGACTTCCTGCTGCTCGTTCGGTCGTCGTTCGCGGAGTACTTCGCCGCCTGGCTCATCGATGCCTGCGCGGAGCTGGGCGAGTAACGGTCAGCGTCTTCGACCTGTTCAAGGGAGCTGTTCGGCTCGACCCGGTCGGTGAAGGATGTGCCTATCCGCGGATCCGTTCCATCCTCGGGTCGACCAGAGGCTCGGCGGTCACGACTGCGGTCACCCGCTGGTCGAAGTAGCCGATCTCGACCTCAGTGCCGATCTCGGTGAGCGCAATGGGTAGCCATGCGTAGGCAATGCCCTGGTTGACGGTGTAACCGTAGGCGGCGCTGGTCACGTAACCGACGCTCGCATCGCCCGAGAACACGGGCTCCTTGCCGACGACCACGGCGTCGGCCTCCGGCAACGTCAGGCAGGTCAGCTTGCGAGTGATGTTGTCCTTGCGCTTGATGAGAGCGTCCCGACCGAGGAAGTCGCCCTTGTCCAGCTTGACCGCGAAACCCAGTCCGGCCTCATACGGGTCGTGCTCGAACGTCATATCCGCCCCGAAGGAGCGGTAGCCCTTCTCCAACCGAAGGCTGGAGAACGCCCCACGCCCGGCAGCGATGACGCCGTGCTCCTGTCCCGCCTTCCACAGCAGGTCCCACAGCTCGGCGCCCTGATCGGCGGTGGTGTAGAGCTCCCAGCCGAGCTCGCCCACGTAGGACAGCCGCATCGCGGTCACCGGCACGGTGCCGAGGAAGGCCTGCTTCGCCCGGAAGTATTTGAAGCCGTCCCCCGAGAAGTCCGTCTCCGTCAGGGGCTGAATGAGGTCGCGAGCCTTCGGCCCCCACAGGCCGATGCAGCAGGTACCCGCAGTGATGTCGCGTACCTGCGCGCTGCCGTCGCTGGGCAGATGCCGCTGGAACCAGTCCAGATCCAGGTTGCCGTTGGCGCCCACCTGGAACTGGTCCTTGCCCAACCGGGCAACAGTGATGTCGCTGCGGATCCCTCCGTCGATGTCCAGCAGCAGGCAGTACGTGATGGAGCCGACGGACTTGTCCATCTCGCCTGTCACCAGGCCGTTGAGGAACGCCACCGCACCAGGACCGGTGATCTCCAAGCGCTTCAGGGCGGTCATGTCGTACATCGCCACAGCCTCACGGGTGGCCTGCGCTTCCGCGGCGACAACGGGTGACCAGTACTTCGAGGCCCAGTCGTTGGGGGCGGGGACCGTCCGGCCCGCTACGAGGCCCGCGTTCGCGTCGTACCACTGCGGCCGCTCCCAGCCGCTGGCCTCCAGGAACTGAGCCCCGAGCTGGACCTGCTGGGGGTAGAACGGTGCTGTGCGGATCGGTCGGAGGTTCTCGGCCGGTTGCAGTGGGTGGATGATGTCGTAGACCTCGACGAAGTTCTGGCAGTCCCGGGTGAGCACGTACTCCGGGGAGAGCTGGTGCGCCTCGAACCGGTTGACGTCGCACTCGTGCAGGTCGAAGGACGAGCAGTGGCCGTCGACAAGGAGCTCGGCGACCGCCCGGCCCACGCCCGCGGAGTGCGTCACCCAGACCGCTTCGGCGACCCAGAACCCCTTGACACTGGGGGATTCGCCGATCAGAGGCATGTTGTCGGTCGTGAAGGAGAACAGGCCGTTGATGCCCTCGGCGAGCTCCGCTTCGCGGGTGCACGGCAGCAGGACCTGCGTCTGCTTCCAGGCCTCGGCGAAGTCGTCCGCGGTGAAGTCCTGGACAGATGGCATCACGGCGGACTCGTCCAGCCGGCAGATGTCCTCGGCGCGCACCGGCATCGGTCGGTGTCCGTAGTAGCCGACGCCGATGGTGTCCCCTCGCTCGCGGTAGTACAGGTCCTGGTCCTGGTGGCGGAGGATCGGCAGCACCGCTTC
>JAOPYM010000340.1 GCA_025964615.1 Actinomycetes bacterium | reverse complement strand
CAGCCAGGCCGGTGAAGGCGATCAGCCATGCGAGCAGGATGGCCGGCCCGGCCAGGGACAGCGAGTGTCCCGCGGCGATCTTCCAGCCGAACTCGGCGACGCGGTTGGAGGGCAGGGCGTAGGAGATGTGCCGCAGCGCGCTGGGCAGCACACTGGTCGGCATCCACAGCCCACCCACAGCGCCGAGGAACAGGTAGATTCCGTACATCACGGGGAAGGCCGAGGAGTCATCGGTGATGTAGCCGATCAAGATACCCAGTGCGGCGAAGGGCGCGGTGCCCAGCCACAGCAATCCGCCGATGGCGACCCACTGCCCCGCCGTCAGGGATACCCCGTGGTCGATGACGGCGGTGAGGAGTACCAGGACGATCGCCGGGAGCGCCCAGACCAGTGCGGCGAGGATCTTGGCGGTGATCACCGATCGGGTGGGCAGAGGCATGATCCGCAATTGCCGCATCCAGCCGTTGGTGCGTTCCTGGGCGATCCGCGGGCCGGTGGCGGTCAGAGCGGCGCCGATCGCGCCGAACGTCGCCATCGAGATCATCGCCCCGATGTTGGGGGCCAGGCCGTTGCTCGGCTGGTTGTTGGCCGCGCCGAACAGGTTGGTGAACAGCAGATACATCGCTACCGGCATGGCCAGCATGAGGATCAGAAAACGCTTGTCCGAGGCCATCCGTACGACTTCCAGCCGCATGTAGGTGAGCATGGTCAGTTTCTCCTTCAGGTATCGGCCGTGTGAGGTGGCCAGGTGTCGGGCTGTCAGCGGATGAGGGCGAGCACGGCGTCTTCGAGGTCGGCGCCGCCCACCTCGAGATCGGGGACCCGGTCACGGGTGGCGAACAGGGCGCGGACGGTGGCCTCGGCGTCGGTGGTCCGCAGCGCCACCGTGCCGCCGTGTACCTCCACGGCGGTGACGCCGGGCAGCAGATCCAGGCCTGCGCATGAGTCGCTGCCCAAGGTGAAGCGCACACTGCGGCCGCCGGCGGTGGCCTTGATCTCGGTGGGGGTGCCGTCGGTGACGACCCGCCCACCGGCGATCACGATGATGCGATCGGCGTTCTCATCGGCCTCTTCCAGGTAGTGGGTCGCGAACAGCACCGTGCGCCCACCTGCGGCGTAGCCGCGGATGCTGGTCCAGAACGCGCGACGGGACTCGACATCCATCGCCGCAGTCGGCTCATCGAGCACCAGCACTTCGGGATTGCCGGCGATGGCCAATGCGAAGCGCAGCCGCTGCGCCTGACCACCCGACAGCCGGTCGGTCCGCCGGTGAGCTATCGAGGTGAGGTCGGCCTCGGCCAGCAGTTCCACCACCGGCCGCGGCTGCGGGTAAATCCGGCACGCCAGAGCCACCAGCGCACCCACCGTAACGCCGGGCATCAGCCCACCGTCCTGCAGCATCGCCCCGATCCGGCCCGCGGCCACCGCTTCACCTGGGCTGCCACCGAGAACGCTCACCTGCCCATCCGTAGGTGCCAGCAGCCCCAGCAACATGTTGACGGACGTGCTCTTACCGGCACCGTTCGCGCCCAGCAGCGCCACCATCTCACCCCGGTCGACGCGCAAGTCCAGCCCATCGACGGCCCGTACTGCACCGAAATTCTTGGTCACACCCTGGAAGAACACTGCGTTTGTCATGCCAGCAACGCTAGAAAACGGTGACGATCGCCGTTAGTCCCGCCGATCACAAGATCCGTATGACAGAAGTCAGAGTTCCCTCGCGGCTGCGAGGCCGCGCCGACCTGCACGCCGAGGGCGCTCTGCCCGGGGGGTAACCGGCGACGAGGTCTCCCAGTCGGGCCTTCCCCCCGAGGTGTGGACACCAGTGACGAGCCGCTGGCAACGTCGGTGGCCGAGACGGCGATGCCGTCACTCAGCGGCATCCCCGGCAAGATTTCTGTGTGCCTCGATGACGATCCGGGCGGCTTCGGTGGACTTTCGCACGACGAGTTCGGTGCTGTAGCCCTGTTTCGTGAAAATCCCGTCCAGGTAGAACGTCCCGTAGCCGTGCGCCTGGGTGAACAGCTGCTCCAGCAGCTCCAGCGCCTCCGGCGGGCCGGCGGACACGGTCAGGCACAGCATCAGGAACTCGTCTGTCAGCTGTCGGGTTTGGTCATGCAGTTCGGCGTGCTCCGGGCCCTCGAGGCCGACGGCGAACACCACGTGCATTCCGGCGCGGCGCTCGATCAGGTAGGCCGTGTACGCCCCGGCCGCGGCGGCGAGCGCCTCCACCGGATCGGCGTGGGTACCGGCGGCGACCCGCACGCGATCGGTCAGCTGGCAAGCAACGGTGCACGCGACCTCGGCGAGCAGGCTCTCGCGATCCGGGAAGTGGCGGTACGGCGCGCCCGGGCTCACCTTCGCGCGGCGAGCCACCTCAGCCACCGAGAAGCCACGCAGGCCCTGCTCGGCGATCAGGTCGAGCGACGCGCGCACCAGCTCGGCACGCAGGTCGCCATGGTGGTACTTCCCGCCCATGTCGTGGATCACACCCATCTCGGTCGCAGCACGTAAGAGCACTCATACCATGGATGTAAGATACCTCTTATTTGGTGTCTCAAATGCGCATTCGGTCATCTATCCCGCCCTGGAATCGGGGCCATTCCTGGAGGGTTTCATGAGCACGACCACACACGCTATCGCCGTTTCGTCCCCGGGCGCTCCGCTCGGGCCCACGACGATCGAGCGACGGGACCTGCGCCCGGACGACGTGCTGATCGACGTCGCCTATGCGGGCATCTGCCACAGCGACATCCACCAGGCGAGAGAGGACTGGGGCAGCGCCATCTTCCCGATGGTGCCAGGCCACGAGATCGCGGGCGTCGTCGCCGCGGTCGGCGCCGACGTGACGAGATACCAGGTCGGTGACCGGGTCGGGGTCGGCTGCATGGTCGACTCCTGCGGCGAGTGCGAGTACTGCGAGGCCGGCACCGAGCAGTTCTGCACCAAGGGCGCCGTCCTGACCTACAACGGCGTCGGCTATGACGGCCAGAACACCTACGGTGGCTACAGCCGCCAGGTCGTCGTGAAGGACGCGTTCGCCTGCCGGATTCCCGAGGGCATCGAGCTGGACGTCGCCGCGCCCCTCCTCTGCGCGGGCATCACCACCTACTCGCCGCTGCGCCAGTGGGGTGCCGGGCCGGGCAAAAAGGTCGCCGTCGTCGGCCTCGGCGGGCTCGGGCACATGGCGGTCAAGCTCGCCGTAGCGATGGGCGCCGAGGTCACCGTACTGAGCCAGAGCCTGAAGAAGCAGGAGGACGGGCTCAGGCTCGGCGCGAAGGACTACTTCGCGACCGGCGACGCGTCGACATTCGACCTGCTCAAGCGCCGGTTCGATCTGATCCTCAACACCGTCTCGGCGGAGTTGCCGGTCGACTCCTACCTCGGCATGCTGCGCGTCGGCGGCGCGATGGTGAACGTCGGCGCACCAGCGAAGTCGTTGTCCTACAACGCCTTTTCGCTGATCATCGGAAACACCATACTCGCCGGATCGAGCATCGGCGGCATCGCCGAAACCCAGGAGATGCTGAACTTCTGCGCCGAGCACGGCCTCGGCGCGGAGATCGAGACCATCTCCGCGGACCAGGTCAACGCGGCCTACGAGCGCATCGAGAACAGCGACGTGCGATACCGGTTCGTCATCGACGCGAAGACCATCGGGGCATAAGCCGCTGGGTGGCGAGCCGGGTCGAAGCCCGGCTCACCACCGTGCGCTTGCCGAAAACTCCATCCGTGCAGTTCAAGCGGCATGGTGGTACTCGTGGAGGATGCCGCCGAGTCGTTGGTGACGACGTATGTCAAGGCGGGCTATCTGCTCCTGATCGGCGATTGGCTCGGGCAGCGGGCGTAGCGGGGGCGGATGCCCTAGTGCAGCCGATGTTCCACGACGAGAGGGGCACCTACCGGACCGCAAACCGATGTCCAAACGACTGCCGCTCGCGTAGCTGCGTTGCCCACCGTGGCATGCGAGCCAGAAGGCGTGATCGATCGCCTCCGGTGTTGTTGGCGGATCGGCCGTCCTCGTACGCGCGCAGAGCCGCCTTCGCCGCCTCGCGAACGATCACCGGGGCTCCCCCCTCGTCACCGAGAACCCAGCTCCAGCCGGTCTGCTCCAGCCGGTCTGCATGAGCCTCCCCGCGGAATCCGCGCCGACTGCGATCGAGCCCGTGCCGACAACGACGTTCACGCCGGTGAGGCCTCCACATCCACCTTGGTGTCGGAGTGGTAGAAGACGAACTCCTCGATGTCGACGCCTCGCAACTCGGCGACGGCAGCGACGAGGATCTGCATGACAAGGATGTCGAGGATGGCCCGCTGGCTCGGCGGCCTCTTGGGCAGGTCGTACAGCACGTTGGCGACGTACCACCCGAACCCGACCGCCGACCCCTGGCACGAGCCGAAGGATTCGGGGCCTCGGCGCAGGCTCAACGGTCAAGAGCACCCGTACACGGTATGATCGATAAGGAACCGACCATGAATCGGCAGCTGACTGCGGGGATGAACCCCCGGCACCTGTGCAGCCATTTGGCTGCTACCCCGTTGAGGGTACTTTGCGAAACCTTGAGACTTTCAAGATCAAATCTTGGCGAACGCTCCCGGTCCCGCAGCGAGTAGGTGCGCATCAGGACCTCCGCCAGACCTGGCTCCCTTGACCGAGCATGCATACCCGAAGAGCAGCCCGGAGCATGCCCGGCCCCACGACCACAAACGCTGCCCAGGTGGGCTCACCCCCTCATCGGCGGTGAGGCACGGCAGCCTTTGCGAATCGACCTGAGACAGGTCGGGGTCGAACGCGGCGGGCCGGATGCGCAGGACGTTGGCGACACAGAGGCCGAGTAGGTTCTTATCTGGACATCCCGGTTCAAGGTCGGGACTGGTGACCTCGCCCAGCCCGATCACCGCGACCTTCACTGCGGTCTCCTCTCGACTCCGGTGATCCGGGCGACCATCGATTCGACCATGGGGTCGAGCGGCGGCCAGGGAAACGATGGGCGGTCGATGCGCAGTGACGCGATGC
>JAOPYM010000327.1 GCA_025964615.1 Actinomycetes bacterium | reverse complement strand
GCCCCGGGCGGTGAGCACGATGAGCCGGGCGCGCGCGTCCACCGGGTGCGGGCGCCGCTCGACGTAGCCCTTGAGGACCAGCTCGTCGGTCAGCTGCCCGGCGGCCTGCCGGGTCACGCCGAGGTGCCCGGCGAGTTCGGTGACGGTCGCGCCGCCCCGCGAGAGCAGAGTGAAGGCGAAGCCGTGAGCAGGCCGGATGTCGTCGAACCCCCGAGCTGCGGTACCTGTGGAGATGCCGTCGATGAGGGCCCGGCTCGCCGCGAGCATGAGGGCGGTGAGCGCCAGGGCGTCGTCGTCGTTCACCCGTTCAGCTTGACACAGTAGGCAAGCTGCTTGAGTATATAGGCAAGTAGCTTGCCTAGTTCTGAGGAGATCCCATGCCTGTCATCCGTTCCGCGGACGCCGTCGTACACGACCTGCACGGCAGCCGGTTCACGTCCTTCGCCAACCCGGCCGGCGGCAGCCGGGAGCTGTGCGCCTGGCGGCTCGAGGTCCCCGGCGGCACGATCGGTGCTCCGCATCGCGTCACCCGCGAGGAGGTCCTCTTCGTGCTCAGCGGTGAGCTCCGGGTCACCCTCGACGACCAGCCGCTTCAGCTCGCGGCCACCGGTGACGCCATCGTCGTACCCGCCGGTTCCCGGTTCGGCGTCGACAACCCGTCGGCCGAGCCGGCCACCGCCTGGGTCACCACCAGCATCGGTCTTGAGGCCGTGCTCGCCGACGGCACCTGGATCTCGCCGCCTTGGGTCCGATGAGCCGATCAGGGGATGATGGATCACATGACCGTTCCTGAAGTCACCCTGAACAACGGCGTCCGTATGCCGCAGTTGGGCTTCGGTGTGTGGCAGGTGCCCGACGACGAGGCCGGCCGGGCGGTGGCCACCGCTCTCGAGGCCGGGTACCGCAGCATCGACACCGCGAAGCTCTAGTACAACGAGGAAGGGGTGGGCCGGTCCGTACGCGCGTCGGGGATTGCGCGCGGCGAGCTTTTCATCACCACCAAGCTTCCCGCTCGGCCAGGGCAAGGGCCTGCTCGACGACCCGCTGCTCGTCCGGATCGGCGGCGGTGAGTCCGGCCCGTGCGGGCCGGACTCACCGCTCGACCCGAGGACGTCGAGATGCGGTCCGCCACCGACGCGGCCGCGCCGTTCTAGCGGTCCTCGGCGGCGGGCCTCTTCGAACCGGCGGGCTTCGAACCGGCGGCCTTCGAACCCGCGACCAGCGTGTCGCGGGAGATGTCCTCGACGATCTCGGACGCGAGCCGGGGTTCCACCTCGGGTGGTGCGACGGACGTAGGTGTGGCCCTGGGCGATGGGTCGCGGCGCCGGAAGAGCCGCGCGTCGAGGCTGAACCGGCCACCGGCCCCGGTGGCGAACAGCAGGCTCGCCAGGCCCAGCGCGAGGACCAGTTCGTAGCCGTCGCGGTGGCCGGTGATGAAGAGCCCGTGCTTGCCGTTGACGAAGGCAACGGCGCCTGCCATGTCCACGAACAGCAGCAGCCCGGCGACCGGCAGGCCGAGCCCGAGAATCAGCGCGGCCCCGCCGAGGAGTTCCACGAAGGTGGAGTAGACCGCGGCCACCGTGGGCAACGGGACGCCCTGCCCCTTGAAGGTGTGCCCGGTACTGGTGACACCCACCTGGATCTTCTGCCAGCCGTGGGCGATGAAGATGACTCCGACCCCGAGCCGGGCGAGCAGCGCGACGACGTCGTACGGTGACCGAGTACGCATGGCCGTGTTTCCCTTCGGGCTGGCGACCCACTCATTATGTACAAATGCAGACGCTTCGAACCCCGGACGAGAGATTCACCGATCTTGCTGACTTCCCGTACGCACCCCGCTACGCGCAGGTTGCGGACGGGGACGCTCGCCGATCTTTCGGGACCTGATTCCCGGCGCGAAGAGCCTCGACCACCCTACGATCTAGTGCGCGGAGCATTTTCCTTCAGGAGGACGCGGGGGAGCGGCTCGGCCACGAGATCGCCGCCTTCGTCCTGGAGACTCCTTGAGCGACACACTGCCAGGCCTTGAGGCCGTGGTGCGGCCCGCGACGGCGGGCTATGAGGTCGAGGACGAACTGCGCGCAGCCGGTGCGCTGCGCATCGCCGGGGTCGATGAGGTCGGCCGGGGTTCCTGGGCGGGGCCGGTCGTCGTCTGTGCCGCCGTCACTGACTTCAGCGCCCCGCCGCAGCTGCCCCGCCCGGACGGCTCGCCGGTACGGCTCACCGACTCCAAGCTGCTGACCGCCCGCCACCGCATGGCGTTCGCCGAGGTACTGCCGGGCTGGCTGATGTCGTTCGCGATCGGCGCGGCAGGACCCGAGGAGATCGACGAGGTCGGCCTGACCGAGGCCCTGCGACGCGCCGCGCTGCGTGCCATCGAGACACTGCCGGTCCGGCCGGACGCGGTGATCCTTGACGGGAGGCACGACTACATCACCGAGTCGCAAGGGCGGAGCGGCCTGCGCGGGCTGCCGCTGATGGGGCGGCTCCCGGTGCGATGCCAGATCAAGGCCGACCAGTCGTCGATCACGGTGGCCGCCGCGTCCGTGCTGGCAAAGGTGCACCGTGACCGGCTGATGGCCTCGCTCGCGCCCAGGCATCCCGGCTTCGGCTTCGAGGAGAACGCGGGCTACCCGTCCCCCGGCCACCAGGCGGCCCTCGCCCGCTTCGGCCCGACGCGCCACCATCGGCTCTCCTGGTCCTACCTCGACGACCTGCCCGAGTGGCGGCATCTCAAGAAGGCCCGCCGTCGTCCCGACGAGGACCAGCTCTCCCTCTGCTGAGCGCGAGAGGCCGTGGGAATCCGCAGCCTGCGGACGGGGTTGCCCATGGCGTGCTCTTTGAGAATGCGGATGTGGTGGTGATCGGCGCCGGACAGGCGGGCCTGTCCAGCGCCTATTTCCTGCGAAGGGCCGGGGTGGATTTCGCCGTCCTCGATCACTCGGCGGGTCCAGGCGGGGCCTGGCAGTTCCGGTGGCCGTCCCTGACCTTGGGCGAGACTCACCGGATCCATGATCTTCCAGGTCTGCCCCTGGGCGATGCCGACCTGAGCAGGCCGTCGTCGCAGATTGTCTCCGAGTACTTCGATCGCTACGAGAACGCCTTCGACCTGCGGGTCCGCCGTCCGGTCGACGTACGGGCCGTACGCGACGGAGCGGGCGGGCGGCTCACCGTCGAGACGTCGGCCGGGGATTGGTCGGCTGCTGCGGTGATCAATGCGACGGGGACCTGGGACCGGCCGTTCTGGCCGTACTATCCGGGCCAGAAGTCCTTTCACGGACGTCAGCTGCACACCACCGGCTACCGGGGCGCCGACGAGTTCGCGGGCCGGCACGTGGTGGTCGTCGGCGGTGGAGCCTCGGCCGTCCAGCTCCTCATGGAGATCGCCGAGGTGACGACCACCACCTGGGTGACGCGCCGCCCGCCGGTCTTCCGTGATGGCCCGTTCGACGAGGAGCACGGCCGGGCGGCGGTGGCGCGAGTCGAGGAACGTGTCCGCATGGGCCTGCCGCCGGGCAGTGTGATCAGTGCGACCGGCTATCCCGCGACACCGGCGGTGCAGGCCGCGATCGCCGCCGGCATCCTGGACCGCCGGCCGATGTTCGAGCGGATCACGTCCGACGGAGTCGCCTGGGCCGACGGCAGCGTGCAACGGGCGGACGTGATCCTCTGGTGCACCGGCTTTCGTCCGGCGCTCGACCACCTGGCGCCGCTGCACCTGCGCGAACCGGGCGGCGGCATCAAGGTCGACGGCACCCGGGTGGTCGCCGACCCCCGGATCCAGCTGGTCGGGTACGGGCCGTCGGCCAGCACCATCGGCGCCAACCGGGCCGGTCGTACGGCCGTCCGGAACGTCCTCGGCGTGCTCGACGCCGCCGGAGAGAGACTCTCGGCCTGACTGTCCGTGCGGTCAGCCTCCCAGACTCCGGCGACGTGCCGATAGGGACGTTATTGCCGTGATGTGGGGCGGCGGAAGAGCCGGGAGTCCGGTCCACGACGGTACGAATGCCCCAGCGGCGAGGAGGGATCGCGGAAAAACGAGGTTTGGTCCTGCCGCTCGCCCGGGATCCTGCGCTATACACCATAGAGATGCGACAGTTCGGCAGATCCCGCTCCCAGCCGGCGGCCTGGACCCCGGCATGGGATCTGTTCGAGCGCGCCCGATCCCGGTACTTCCGGATCCAGCCCGGCGTCCGGCCGCTCGCCGTGCTCGTGATCCTGGTTCTCGCGGTCGCCGTGGCGGTCGTGGGCGGGCAGCCGGTCCTCAGCGTGGTGATCTCCGCTGTGGTACTGCTCGTGGTCGTCGACCTGACGCTGCGCTCTCCGGTGCGGATGGCCGCGGCCGCGGTCGTGGTGTGCTGGCTGGCGCTCTGCATCCCGCTGGGCCGGCTGTTCCCGACGCCGCAGTACCAGGCCGTGGGCCTGGCCGCGCTCGCGCTGCCGGTCGCGTTCGCCGCCTTCCGGCTGCGGGGGTACAAGCCGTGGCGTACGGCACTGCTCGCCCTCGCCGTCGCCGGGATCGCCGCCTCCGCCACCGCCGGGGCAATGCCGCGACTGCACGTCGGGCCCGCCTGGCTGGCCGCGCTGCTGCTGCTCGGGTACCGCTGGGACCAGGCGCGCCGGGTCGTGCCCGCACAGGAGTACGAGACCGGGTGGGTCCAGGAGGAGGAGGCGCCCCCTCAGGTGCCCGAGGCGGCCCCGGAAGCCGTCAGGTCCCTGTCCGTCGAGGAGGCCCTCGCCGAGCTCGAAGAGATGATCGGCCTTGACCCGGTGAAACGCCAGGTCCGCTCCATCGCGGCGTCGATCGAGGCGGCGCACCTGCGCGCCGAGGCAGGCGTGCCGACCGGCAAGCCGATGCGGCACTTCGTGTTCGTCGGCCCGTCCGGCACCGGTAAGACCACCGTGGCGCGGGTCCTCGCCAAGATCTTCCATGCCTTCGGGTTGCTGCCGTCCGCGACAGTGGTCGAGGCGCACCGGGCCGACCTGGTCGGGGAGTACCTCGGCGCCACGGCGATCAAGACCAATGCCCTGGTGGACTCGGCGCTCGGCGGGGTGCTGTTCGTCGACGAGGCGTACAGCCTGGTCAACGCCTCCGAGGGGCAGCCGGACCGGTTCGGCAACGAGGCCGTGCAGGCCCTGCTCAAGCGGGCCGAGGACGACCGCGACAACCTGGTGATCATCCTGGCCGGGTACGAGGGGGAGATGGAGGAGTTCCTCGACTCCAACCCCGGGCTCGCCTCCCGGTTCGGTACCCGGGTGAAGTTCCCCTCCTACCGCCCCGCGGAGCTGCTGCGGATCGCCGAGTACCAGACGACGTCCCGCGACGACGTGCTCTCCGACGACGCCCGCGTCCGTCTGATGACGCGGTTCGAGGACGTGTGGCGGCGCGGCATCATCGACCAGCTCGGCAACGGCCGGTTCGTCCGCACGCTCATCGAGACGGCGGCCAGGTCGCGAGATGTCCGGATCGTGGAATCGGCGCACCGGCCGACCCAGGAGGACCTCGTCATGCTGCACGGGCAGGACATCGAGGCGGCCTTCGCCGAGGCGACCGAACGGTACCGGGGATATGCCGAGACGCCGACTCTCACGGACGCGCTCGCCGAGCTGGAGAACATGATCGGGCTGGCCCCGGTGAAGCGGCAGGTTCAGGAGATCGCCGCCCAGCTGCAGGTGGCGCAGTTGCGGGCCGCGCAGGGCCTGGTGGCCTCCCCGCCGATGCGCCACTTCGTTTTCACCGGTCCGCCCGGCACCGGCAAGACGACGGTGGCCCGCACGGTCGGCCGGATCTTCGCCGCGCTCGGCCTGCTGGCCAGGCCGGAGGTGGTGGAGGTCCAGCGGGCCGACCTGGTCGGCGAGCATCTGGGCGCCACCGCCATCAAGACCGGCAAAGTGATCGATTCGGCGCTCGGCGGGGTGCTGTTCATCGACGAGGCGTACGCGCTGGCGGGGACCGGGTACTCGGGCGGTGACGCATTCGGCGCGGAGGCGGTGCAGACGCTGCTGAAACGGGCCGAGGACGACAGGGAGCGGCTCGTCGTGGTGCTGGCCGGCTATCCCGGCGAGATGGACCGGTTCCTGAGCTCCAACCCCGGCCTGGCGTCCCGGTTCGGCGTCCGGGTGTCCTTCCCCTCCTACGGTCCGGACGAGCTCCTGCGGATCGCCGAACTGCTCGCCACCTGCGGCGGGGACCTCTTCGACGACGCGGCCCTCGACGACCTGGCCCTGATCTTCCAGCGGGTCTGCGGGCGGGGCCTCATCGACGAGCTCGGCAACGGCAGGTTCGCCCGCTCGATGTACGAGCAGGCCCGCGCGACCAGGGACGTGCGGATCTCCGCCCTCGGCGCCGCCGTCAGCACCGCGGACCTCACCACGATCACCGGCCCCGACGTCCGCGCCGCCCACAATGACCTCAACCGTCGTTGAGTCGTCCAACAAAGGCAGGCGTTTCCCGCACCGTTCGGGGAAACGGTGCGGGAAACGCCACGGCTCAACGGAAGCGGACGGGGGTGCCGGGGCGGAGCTGGGCGGCTTGGGAGAGGTCCGCGGTGGTGATGACCGCGATGACGGGGTAGCCGCCGGTGACCGGGTGGTCGGCCAGGAAGATGATCGGCTGCCCGTCCGGTGGAACCTGCAGGGCACCGGTGACCATGCCCTCGCTGGGCAGTTCCTCGTGGCGCACCCGTGCCAGTGCCGGGCCACGCAGGCGCACCCCGACCCGGTTGCTCTGCGCGGTCACCTCGTACGGCTCGGACGTCAGGGTCCGGAGCGCCTCAGGCGTGAACCAGTCCGCGCGGGGGCCCGGCAGGATGCGCAGCTCGGGCGTGCCCGGCAGCGGGCGTACCGGCGCCACGTCGACCGCCAGGTCGGAGAGTCCCGAAACGGGCCCGATGGGCAGCAGGTCGCCTGGTGCCAGCGGCGGCGGGCCCAGTCCGGACAGCAGGTCGGTGGACCGGCTGCCGAGTACCGGCTCGACCCAGAACCCACCGCGCACAGCCAGGTAGGTGCGGAGCCCCACGACCGGTACCCCGACCTCGACGAGTGCCCCGGCGGGCACATGACAGGGTGCATTCATACCCTGCGGGCGTCCCCCGACCAGCAGCGGCGCGGGAGCCCCGGTGAGCGCGATCCACGCGCCGCCCCGGATGCGCAGCGCCGCGCCCCCGAGCGTCAGCTCAAGGGCAGGATGCCCCTCCGGGTTCCCGACGAGCCGGTTGGCGAGCCGCAGGCTCGGCCGGTCCGCGGCCCCCGAGTGCGGTACCCCCAGGTGCGCGTACCCGGGCCGCCCCAGATCCTGCACCGTCGCCAGCATGCCCGTCCGGAGAACCTCGCTGATCTTGACGTCAGGCACCTGCCGGCCCTCCCGGACACGTTTCCGGCGTCAAGATCGGCGAGAAGACGACCCGCATGCCCGGGGTGAGGAGGGAGGGCTGGGTGCGGTGGGTGTTCCAGAGGGGGGTGTCGGTGTGGCCCAGGAGGTGCCAGCCACCAGGGGACCGGGACGGGTACACCGACGTGTACGGGCCCGCGATCGCGACGGAGCCGGCGGCCACCGCGGTGCGCGGGGTGGGGCGGCGCGGCAGGTGCAGCAGCGGATCGAGCCCTGTCAGATAGGCGAAACCGGGGGCGAAGCCCAGGTAGGCGACCACATAGGTGCAGGCCGAGTGCCGTGCGACCACTGCGGCCCGCGTGAGGCCGGTCAGTTCGGCCACCTCGTCGAGGTCCTCGCCGTCGTAGACGACCGGGATCTCGACGGTCACGTCCTGCGAGCCGTACCCGGCCGGTGGCAGCGACGGGAGCCGCGCGGCCAGGCGGCCCAGATCGCAGCGCGCCGGGTCGACGCTGACGAGCACCGTGGCCTCACCGGGCACCACGTCGAGTACGCCGGGGATGTCGGCCGCCCGCAGTGCCGCGTGCAGCCGGTGCGCGGCCGGCAGGTCCCCGGTCTCGACCAGGAGCGCCGCGTCCCCGGCGGCCAGCACCCTCACGCGAACGGCTCCAGCTCCACGCCGGCGGCGCCGAGGGCGTCGCGGACCGCGCCGGCGAGGGCGACGGCACCGGGAGTGTCACCGTGCACGCAGATCGACCGGGCCCTGATCGCGACCTCGGAGCCGTCGACGGCCTCGACCACCCCGTCCACGGCCATCCTGACGGCCCGCTCCACGACCCGGGCCGCATCGTGGATCACCGCCCCCTCCAGGCGCCGGGACACAAGGGTTCCGGCCGGAGTGTAGGCCCGGTCGGCGTAGCACTCGGCGACCACCTGGAGACCAGAGGCCACGTCGTAGACCGCCGAACCCGGCAGGGTCAGCACCGGCAGGGACGGGTCGTACGCCCGGATCGCCGAGACGACCGCCGCCGCCTGCACGGGGTCGCGGACGATCCGGTTGTAGAGGGCACCGTGCGGCTTCACGTAGGAGACCCGGCCACCGCAGGACCGGGCGATCCCGTCCAGCGCGGCCACCTGGTAGAGCACCTCGGCGGCCAGCTCCTCAGGGACCACGTCCATCTCCCGGCGGCCGAACCCGGCCAGGTCCCGGTAGGAGACCTGCGCCCCGATCGACACCCTCCGCTCCACCGCGGCGAGACACGTCCTCCGCATGATCAGCGGATCCCCCGCGTGGAAGCCGCAGGCCACGTTGGCACTGGTCACCAGGGCCAGCAGCGCCAGGTCGTCGCCCAGCCGCCAGACCCCGAACCCCTCACCCAGATCAGCGTTGAGATCCATGGTCAAGAGGTATCAGATCCGCTCCTCGCGGACCTCGGTCAGCTCACCACGCGGCACCCAGACCTGGAGGACATCCCGGTCGAACGACTCCATCTCGAAATCGGCGGGAGGGGTCCCGCCCAGGTACTCCAGGCGCACCCAGTCGGGGGTCTCGGCCAGCACCTGGAACGGCTCGCCGCGCCATTCGCACCGCGTCCTGAGGTAGACCAGGTGATCGACCTCCGGTTGCACCACGACCCGGACGAACCTGCCGGGGAACGCCTCGGTGAAACCGTCGATCGGGACCGGGCTGTACAGCCTGACCCGTTCGCCGTCCGGTGCGGCCTCGTACTCGACGCCGCGCCATCCCGCGTAGAACCCGTCGCGCCTCATCCGATCCACCTGACCAGGTCGGCATCGTAGGCGGCCACCCGGGACCGTTTCCCGGAGGCGGTGACCAGATACATCTCCGCGCCGTGCGGCAGCCGCTGGCTGTCGATCCGGAACGCCTGCGGCGGACCTTCGCCGGTGGGCACGAGCAGCGCCTCCTTGTGCACCGGCCAGCAGATCACGTGCACCGACTCGTCGGCGGTGGAGAACGGCGAGTCCGCGTATGCCAGGCCGAGCGCCTGCACCAGCGTGGCCGGTGTGTCAAGGTCGGCGACGTCGGACGCGCGGTGGACGAGCCCGGCCACCCGGTCATAGGAGCTGTCCAGGTAGTGCGCCACGTGCGGGTGCGGCACGGTCTTCTGCAGCACGAGCAGCCCGGGGGCCATCCGCCCGATCGTCTGCGCGTCGATGTAGGCGGCGCTCGGCAGCGTGACGTTGACCGCCAGCATCCACTCGGGCTTCGGCCAGGCGCGGGCGAGCTCGGTCATGGCGATCCGCCGGTGCCCGGCGGCCTGGCCGCGCAGCGCCTCCGCCATCGCGGCGGCCGACGTGAACGCCAGGATGTACGTCCCGTCGTTGAAGGCGGCCGTGGCGAACCGCCGGTCGTCGTCCTCCGCGCGGGCGGGCAGGAAGAGCTCGGTGCCCTGCAGCAGCCGGGCGTACTCCCGGTGGTCCCCCCGGGCCCGCGCCTCGGCCAGCCGCGCCTCGAGCTCCGCCTCGGCGGGCGTACGACCGGGAACGGCGACCGGCCGGGGCGGTGCGGGCGCCGGGGCGTGCAGGGGCACGCTCGGTGCAGGTGCGGGTGGTGCGGGTGGTGGCGGGGTGAAGGCCGGATCTGGTACGGGCTCGGGCGCCATGGCAGGAGGCACCGGAACGGCAGGGGTGTCAGCCGGCATGGACGCTGCGGCGGGAGGCCCGGAAACGACGGGTACGGTCACCGGGACCGCGGGCGGGGTCACCGGCGCCGGTACGGATACGGGGACGGGCGGCCGGGTGGGGGACAGGGCCTGGGGAAGGGGCCTTCCCGCACGCCGTTCGACCACCTGGGCCGGGTCCGCGGTGGTCGCGATGCCCAGGTCGAGGAGCTCGATCAGCCCGGCCACGCCCCGGTGGAACGCCTCGTACTCCAGATGGGACGGCCAGGTGGCCCCCTGCACGTCCCGTAGCGCGACCACCATGAGCCCCGCGAGCCCGCGATGGTCATCGGGAGTGGCCTCCGGCGGCAGGCTGGAGGTCCAGTTGCCGTCCGGTACGGGCGGGTACCAGCCGGCGGCCGCCAGCGGCCCCTCGGTACCCGGTGCGAACCGCAGCTCGGCGGGCAGCACCTGCCCGCTCACCGCCTCCGCGCGCACCGAGCCGCCGCTGTCACGCAGCACCTGGACGTAGTGGCTGCCCTGAGTCTTCTGGTGGACGACCAGGACCATGCCCTGGTCGAGCCTGGCGAGCTCACCGGCCAGCCGTTCGGCGAAGGACTCCCAGGTCAGGGTGGGGCGCATGCCGACCGGCGCGAGCCCGAGGCCGGGCAGCGGCAGCGGGCCGCCGCCGGGACCGTTGCGGGCCGCCCGGTACTCGAGATCGAGCGGGGCACGGATCGCGAAGACCTCACCGAGGGCGGCGGCCATCCGGGCGGCCAGGTGACCGCACTCGAGTGCGTTCTCCGGAGCGAGATCGGGCAGCGGCAGCTGCCGCCACCAGTTGACCCTGCCGTCCTGTCCCGGCGCATGCCAGCCGAACGCGGCGAGCCGCTCCTCCTGCTGCGGGCCGAGCTTCAGCCCGTCCGGCAGGAACTCGTTGCCGACCACCTCGGCGGACATGCCCTCGGCGGACCGCATGGCCTGCACGTACGGCAGACCGCCCGGCGCCTGGACGATGACGAAGGCCTCGACCGGTAGCTGAATCAGCTCACGGGTAAGCCGCTGTGCGAACTCGCTCCACTCCACTCGGCCCTCGCTCATACGATGATCCCCCCGACGGTACATCCTGCCGGGGCCACTGCGCTCACTCGCCGCGGGGTGTCCAGGCGTCGGCGGCCGAGGGGCTCCAGCGGGCGCTCATCGCGTCGTACACCGCAACTGGGACCCCCGGACCGCTCTCACCCAGGCTCCACAGGCGGGCTCCATGCGGAAGCCGTACCGTAACGCCCTGCGGGCGCTTGTGCGACACGACCGCGTCAACGGTACCGGCCTGACCAGCGGTACGGCGCAGGTCGTCGAGGCGGGCGACCGTGGCAGAGTCCAGATGGATCTCACTCGGCAGGCCCGGATTGACCGCCATCGACCAGGTGGGATCCGGCCAGGCGGCGGCGATCTGCCCGAATGTCGACTTGCGGTACAGCCCGGCATGCGGGCCGAGGGAGCGCGACATCGCCTGTGGCGAGGTGAACACCAGCACGTAGGTGCTACCGGAGATCGCCGTCGTGACGAACTCGGCAAGGCTCGGGTCCTCCACCGCCTGGCCGGTCGCGGGCAGCACCAGCTCGGCCTCCAGGAGCAGGTCGAAGTAACCCGAATGATCTCCGCGCTGCTTGGCGTCGCCCAGCCGGTCCTCCAGCTCCGGATCGGGCTCGGGGGCGGGCGCCGGCAGGGGCAGCGGCCGGGTGGACCGCCGTTCGGTGATCCGTTCCGGGTCCGCGGACTCGATGCCGAAACCGACCAGCTCGATCAGCCCGGTCCCGTACCGGTGGAACGACTCGTACACCAGATCCGATGGCCGGCGGACCCCCTGCACGTCGCGCAGCGCGGTCACCATCATGTCGGCCAGCCGGTCGAAGTCGCCAGGGAGCGTGATCGGCGGCAGCTCGGTCCACCAGTTGGCCGGCGACCCGTCCGGCGCGGGCGGGCGCCAGCCGGTCTCGCTGAGCACCTCCTCGTCGGACGGGGTGAGCAGCAGCGGCCCGTCCAGGAAGTTGTTGCTGACCGCCTCGGCATAGAGCCGATCCGGCTCGCGCATCGCCTGCACGTAGTGCCGGCTCTCGTCGCTCTCCCGCACGATCAGAATGGTGTCGCGATCGAGGCCCGCCAGCTCACGGGCGAAGCGTTCGGCGAACTCGGACCACTCCAACAAGATCACTCCTTGACCGCCCCGGCGCAGGCGTAGGTGCCGATGATTCCGGCCCTGGGGCCTGCTCGCAAACCATCTGATCAGTCCGGGGGGGTGTCGTGACGCAGCGCACGCAACGCGGTGCGGAGCGCATGCGGATCATCCCCGGAGTCGTCCAGTGCCCCGATCAGGCGGTGCAGGATCTCGTGCCGCTCGAACCCCACGTCCAGCATGGCCTGAGCCGTCTCCCACAGCTGCGGCGGATCGCCCGCCCAGAGCCGGACGGTCAGTCGCTCATGCGCCATGAGGTGGGCCTCGTCCGCGCCAGGATGCTCGAAGGCGATCAGCTGCCGCCGATCGTCCGGGTCTGCGGGGTCGAGGCTCTCAAGGTCCAGCTGGCCGTGTTTTCCGGACAGGCGATGCTTTCCGGACAGGAAGGGCAGCGCGAACGCCCGGCGCGGCAGTGCCTCCAGGTCGCCGTCGGGGAGCAGTCGCTCGACGAGCTCCCGTTCGAGGCCGAACATCGTCGGGTCGCGGTAGGCCTCGGAGAACCGGCCCGTGGCGTCCCAGACCGCGTCCAGGGTCGCCCGTACCCCGGCCTCGGGCAGCGCGGTCAGCCGGCCCGCCCACCGTACCCAGGCGGCCAGCACATGCGGCATGGCCTCCAGCTCGTCCGGGGACAGCATGATCTTGCGGGGCAGCCACTCGAGCAGGAACATCTCGCACTTGATCGGGCTGACCCGCAGCGGGCGGCCCAGGTCGTACCCGCAGCCGTAGTCGATGATCCGGTCCACGCAGCGGCTCGCGGCGGACCGGTCCGACAGCTCCTCGGC
Organism: Actinomycetes bacterium; assembly: GCA_025964615.1. Classification (GTDB taxonomy): domain Bacteria; phylum Actinomycetota; class Actinomycetes; order Streptosporangiales; family Streptosporangiaceae; genus RYN-227. The sequence continues at coordinate 9,365 of JAOPYM010000327.1, read as the reverse complement.
CTCGTCCGAGGCCAGGAACCTGGCGGCCAGGGTCGCCCGCCTGTCCCGCCCGTAACGAGGCACCGCCGGCGTGCGGGCACCCGGCGGCAACGCGCGCACCCGGGCCCGTACAAAGGCGTGATAGCGGTTGAACGCCGCGCCCACCGGCGGGTCGGGGGTGTCGGCGGTGACGGTCAGCGCAGTGTCGAGCAGGGCGCGCGCACTGCCCGGCTCCAGCGGCTCGAACACCATCAGCGGATTGTCCAGGACCTCCTGGCGGCAGTGCCCGAGCAGGGTGTCGACCTTCGAGGAGACCCAGGCGTCACGCACCATCCCGCCCATGTTGTGGTCGACCAGGACCACGAGCGCGTGCCGTTCCGCATCGCGGTAGGAGTAGGTGCAGATGATCGACTCCTGGTCGCCGTAGACGTCCCTGGAGACGTGGCACCCGTCGGGTTCGACCATGCCGACCTGGTCCGCCCAGCCGGGACGGGCGACGCCCCGCTCCATCAGCCCCAGCGCCGCGTGCTCGGCCTTGGCTGCCTGCCTGGTGGTGCCCAGATAGGCCATCCCGGTCAGCAGGGCCAGCGCGGCAGGGGTCCCCTTGCCCGCGGCGTAGCCGGCCAGCGCCTCGCCGATGACCTCCTCGACGTCGCCGTCGTCGAGCCGGCGGCCCCACCAGGAACCGAGGATCTCGCTCACGATCAACTCGGCGTCCAGCGGGCTGCGTACCGCCAGGAGTTCACGGGCGTGCACGAGCATGTCGTCGAAGATCGCGAAGACCTCGCCGGAGGGAGGCTTCGCATCCCCTGCGGGCGGGCGGCGACGACTGCGCGGACTCACGGTTACACCTTCTCGTTTCCGCCACGTTCGAAGGGTCACCCTACCCGCGGGCAGCTCTCTTCGTTACTGGGACGAGCGTCCCGACGGCGGTTCCGACTTGATCATCCCGACCAGATGCTCCCGCGCGATCCGCTCGACGAGTCCCGGTGTAGCCTCGACCCCGAGGTGCGCGACGCACGCCCGGACGTCGTCCACACAGCGTTCCACGGTCGTGGGGGAGATGCCGGAGAACTCATCGGCGAGTCTCCGATCGATTGCCTCTTCTGTGAGTTCGGCACGTACGGCCATCATCATGTGCGTCCTCCTGCATGAGGCACCTCCTCATTCCAGCGCCTGTGCGGAGGGTGTCAAGACCTCTGGTGGGCATCTTCCTCTTCTTTTTCCCACGCCGGATGGTGGCGGGCCGCCCAGTCCCTGGGCACCCTTCCCGTGAGCATCCCGGTCATCGCGCCGCGGTCCTGGAGCGCGAACCACAGGTGCCCCAGGAAGACCACGAAGATCGCCAGTGTCAGCCAGTCGTGCACGAAGGTCGCGCCGGTCCGCCAGTTGGTCGGCCACGGGTTCGGGAAGGTGAGCATGAGCCCGGTGCCGAGCATGACGAAGATCGCTCCGGCGAAGAACGCCGCGCTGAGCTTCTGGCCCGGGTTGAACTTGCCGATGGGCACGATGCCCCGTCCGTCTATCTGGACCGCCCGGCGGTCGCTGCGGCGCAGCCAGTCCCGGTCGTACGGCCCGAACCTGTTGAGCCGCCGCAGGTCGCCGCGGAAGGCCCGTGAGGCCAGCCCGAGCAGCATCGGCACCGGCAGCGCGAGCCCCGCGTAGATGTGGATCGGCTTGATCAGATCCCGGCGTCCCACATAGGTGGCGATGGCCGGAATGTAGAGGGCCGACGCCGTGGCCAGACAGATGATCATGAGGATCGCGGTGGCATGGTGCACCGCCCGCTCGCCGCCCGTGAACCTCTTCAGGTAGCTAGGAAGTCTGGACATCGTTACGTCCGTTCGAGCGGCCTACCCAGGCGTCCACGTCATAGCCGCGCACTTCCCAGAAGCCGGGCGTGACCTTGTTGGTGACTTCGATACCGCTCAGCCACTTGGCCGACTTGTAGCCGTACATCGGGGCCACGAAGAGCCGCACGGGCCCGCCGTGATCATGGGTGACCGGGCCGCCCAGCATGCTCGTCGCGACCAGCACGTCCCTGCGGCGGGCCTGGTCCATGGTCAGCGACTCGGTGTACGCGCCGTCGAAGCAGCTGAACGTGATCGCCGAACCGTGCGCCCCGACGGCGTCCAGCAGGTCCGGCAGCGCCACGCCCGACCACTGGACCCCCGGTACCCGCCAGCCGGTCACGCACTGGAAGTCCTTGGTCACATGGGTCTGCGGCATCGCCTGCAGATCCTGGAAGGTGAAGGTACGGGGCGTCGTCACCAGCCCGTTCACCTTCAGGGTGTAGGTGGCGGAGGTGATGGACGGCACCGAGTCGACGACCGAGTAGTACCGGAAGCCGCCCGCCGCGGGGATGAGCCCGCCGATCTGGCTCCGGAACGGCCCGAAGAAAAAGTTCACGACGTTCTGCGCGGTGGGGCCGACCGCGATTCCGGCGGCGCCGAGCCCGAGCATGCCGAGAATCACCCGCCGGCCCACGGGTGTTCCTTGTTCCTTACTGGTCACAACCCCATTCGAGCACTCATACGACCCGTACGGCCATAGGTACCACCTCCATGTAAGGAGTACGTCACAACCAGGGCTCTTGGTTCAACTCGCGCCAACGTCCGAGACTAGTTCAACTCTTATATTGACTCTTAAAATAAGCCTGCTTAGTGTTGGGGTCCGCTCTTGAGCCGAGGAGGATCTGAGATGGACACCCGCCCACCCCCTCAACGCAGACACGCACGTACCGTCGCCGCGATGAGTGCTGTGGCCACGCTGGCCGCCTTGCTGGCGGCCTCGCCGGCTGCGGCGTCGCCCGCCACCCCCGCCACATCCGCCCGTCCGGCCTATCTCGACCCCGCACGTCCGATCGACAAGCGGGTGGCCGACCTGCTCGGGCGCATGACGCTGCCCGAGAAGATCGGCCAGATGACGCAGGCCGAGCGTGGCGCGGTCACCACCGACCCGACCGTCATCGCGACCTGGGGGCTGGGCTCGGTACTGTCCGGCGGCGGCTCGACCCCGGCCCAGAACACCCCCGCCGCCTGGGTCGCGATGGTCAACCAGTTCCAGGCACAGGCGCTCAGCACCCGGCTCAAGATCCCGATGATCTACGGGATCGACGCGGTGCACGGGCACGGGAACGCCTACGGTGCCACGATCTTCCCGCACAACGTCGGAATGGGTGCCACCCGCGATCCGGCGCTGGCCGTGAAGGAAGGCAAGGCGGTCGCGGCGGAGGTGCGGGCGACCGGCATCCCGTGGACCTTCGGACCGTGCCTGTGCGTCGTCCGCGACGACCGGTGGGGCCGCAGCTACGAGAGCTTCGGGGAGGACCCGGCCCTGGCGGTGCAGATGTCCTCCGTCATCGACGGTCTGCAGGGAACCTCACCACAGAAGATCGGCCCCGACCGGGTCCTCGCCACGGCCAAGCACTTCGCCGGTGACGGAGACACCCAGTACAACACGGCCATCGCCGCCGCCAACGTGGGACAGCCCTGGTGGAACAAGAAGTACACCATCGACCAGGGCGTCACCGTGACCAGCCGGGCCGACTTCGCCCGGCTCGCCCTCGCCCCCTACGGCCCGGCGATCCGCGACCACAACGTCGGCTCCGTGATGCCGTCCTACTCCAGCGTGCAGTGGACCGATGGCGGGGGAAGCAGCCCGGTCAAGATGCACGCCAACCAGGAACTGCTGACCGGAGTGCTCAAGGACAAGCTGGGCTTCAGCGGCTTCGTCGTCTCCGACTGGGAGGGCATCCACCAGATCCCCGACCCGTCCGATCCCACCAACAGCGGCCTGACCCCCTACAAGGTCCGTACGGGCGTCAACGCCGGCATCGACATGTTCATGGAGCCCAACACCGCGCCGCAGTTCGAGCAGCTGCTGCTCGCCGAGGTCAACGCGGGCCGGGTCAGCCTGGCACGCATCGACGACGCGGTCAGCCGCATCCTGCGCAAGAAGTTCGAGCTCGGCCTCTTCGAGCACCCGTACGCGTCGGCCGGCAACACCGGCGAGGTGGGCAGCGCGGCGCACCGGGCGGTCGCCCGCCAGGCGGTCGCCGAGTCGCAGGTGCTGCTCAAGAACAGTGACCATCTGCTGCCGCTGAGTCCCACCGCCAAGGTGTACGTGGCCGGCCGCAACGCCGACAACATCGGAAACCAGGCGGGCGGCTGGACCATCAGCTGGCAGGGCATTTCGGGCCAGAGCATCCCGGGGACCACCATCCTCCAGGGCATCCGGCAGGTCGCGCCGGGCGCCACCGTCACCTACAGCGCAGACGCGTCGGCGCCGACCGCCGGCTCCGACGTCGGAGTCGTGGTCGTCGGCGAGACGCCCTACGCCGAGGGGTACGGCGACGTCGGCGGGCCGGAATGCGGCTGGTGCTCCGGCCCGCAGCAGGAGTCGAAGTCCCTGGAGCTGCAGGCCAGTGACAAGGCTGTTGTCGACAAGGTCTGCGCCGCCATCAAGAAGTGCGTCGTGCTCGTCGTCTCCGGCCGGCCGCAGATCGTCACTGACCGGCTTGGCGAGATCAGCGCGCTCGTCGCCTCGTGGCTGCCCGGCAGTGAGGGAGCGGGCGTGGCGGACGTGCTCTTCGGTAACAAGCCCTTCACCGGGCGGCTTCCGGTGAGCTGGCCGCAGAGCGCGAACCAGGAACCGATCAACGTGGGCGATGCCAACTACCAGCCGCTCTATCCGTTCGGCTGGGGCCTGCGCACCGAAGTGCACGGCAACGCGGGCACGTCCGCGAAGCTCGGCGCCGAGCTCGCTTCGGCGCGGTCGAAGGGTGACTCGCAGCTCGCGGACGAGATCGTCTCGCGGGCCCGCGACGCCGCGCAGGCCAATGTCGTGGCCGGACGGGCGCCCGCCGACTGGGCAGCGCTCATCGCGAACGCCGACCACGCACTGCTCACCGGAGATCCAACGAAGGCCCTTGCGCTGCTCGAACGCGCGGCGGCCTGAGCCGATCGCCTGACGGATTCGCCTCCGAGGACGTTCCCCCACGCCCTCGGAGGCGAATTTCCGGTCCGGCCGCTCCTTCTTTAAGTAAGATTCGAACTAACTTGCTCCGGGGGAGGGGTGAGCATGGGTTCGGGGGCGCGCAACACCACTCGTGGCCTGCGGCGGGGCAACAGGGCGGTCCTGTTGCGTTCGCTCTACCACGACGGCCCGGTAAGCCGGCAACAGCTCAGCGAGACCACCGGGCTGAGCGGCGCGACGGTCAGCACGCTGATCGCAGAGCTGCTCGCCGAGGGCGTCGTGACCGAGGTCGGGACGCGGGAGTCCGACGGCGGCCGGCCCCGCATCCTGCTCTCGGTCGACCCCGCGTACGGATATGCCATCGGCGTGGACGTCGGCGAGACCCGCGTCCAGCTGGAGCTGTTCGACATGCGGCTGAACGGTCTGGCCAAGGCGGAGTACGGCCTGGTCCATGGCATGCACGGCCCCGACCTGGTCACCGAGCACATCCTGGATGGTCTGCGCAGCCTGGTCTCCGACGCGGGGATCGACGAGGAGCAGATCCTGGGCGTGGGAATCGGTGTACCCGGGGTGGTCAGCCGGCGGCCGGAGCCGATGGTGGACGCGCAGACCTATGGCTGGAAGGCGGTGCCGCTCGCCACCCTGCTGCGAGCGGGGACGACGCTGCCGCTGCACATCGAGAACGGGGCCAAGACCCTGGGCCAGGCCGAGATGTGGTTCGGTGCCGGGCGCGGCGCCCGGCATGTGATCATCGCGCTCCTCGGCACCGGGGTGGGCGCGGCCATCGTCAGCGACGGTTCGATCTATCACGGGGTGTCGAGAGGCGCGGGCGAGTGGGGGCACAGCGTCGTCGAGCGCGATGGGCGGCCCTGCCGATGCGGTGGCCGGGGCTGTCTTGAGGCCTACGTCGGAGCTGCGGCGATCCTGGAGCGTTTCTGGGAGGCCGAGCCGTCGGCCAGGCGCACCGAGAGCGATGAGGAGACGAGTCTCGCCGCAATGCTGACCATGGCCGAGGACGGTAACCCGGCAGCCCGCCAGGTCCTCGCGGAGACCGCCGACTGGCTCGGCCTGGCCATCGCCAACATGATCAACCTCTTCAACCCCGAACGCTTCCTGCTGGGCGGCTGGACGGGCCGGCTGCTCGCAGCCACGCTGCCCGACGAGATCCGCGCGGCGGTGCGGAGCCGGGCACTTGCCTCCCCGTTCAGCCAAGTGACCATCGGCTTGGGCAGCCTGGGCCCGGACGCCGTCACCCTCGGCGCAGCGACGCTGGTGATCGATGCCTTCCTCGAGCGAGGGGACTGTGACGGGACGTCGCCGGACAGGGGCCGCGCCGGGAGAAGATGGGTCTAGGCGCGTCGAGGCCCGAGCGCCGGGAAACCTGGAAGGTTGCGGAATCGTGACACTATCTCTGCCCATCGCGCCAGAGGCGAACGAACTGCTGAACAGCAGCTCGCTGGCGTTGCTGTCGGCCATGCTGCTGGATCAGCAGATTCCACTCGAACGGGCCTTCGCCGCGCCATATGAGCTGGCCAAACGTCTCGGCCATGACCTCGACGCCGAGGAACTCGCGGACTACGACCCGGAGGCGCTGGTCGGGATCTTCAGCAGGACGCCGGCGCTGCATCGGTTCCCGAAGGCAATGGCCAAGCGGGTCCAGGAACTCTGCCGCGTCCTGGTCGATCAGTACGGCGGAGACGCTGCCCGGGTCTGGATCGAGGCCGGGACGGGGGAGGAGCTGCTCAAGCGAGTGGGCGCCCTCCCAGGCTTCGGAGACCAGAAGGCCAAGATCTTCGTTGCCCTGCTCGGCAAGGGTCTGGACGTACAGCCCGAGGGCTGGCGCGATGCGGCCGGGGTTTACGGCGAGGAGGGCTCGCACCGCTCAGTGGCCGACATCGTCGATGAGGACTCACTCGCCAGGGTACGGGCGTACAAACAGGAGGCGAAGCGCGCCGCGAAGAAGTGAGCGTCTGCTGCGAACAGGTTGTGGAACCGGTGCCGCACCGAGATGATGAGACCCTGACCTCGTGTGGTGGCCCGGGGGAGGAGGGGGCACCAACCTGCTCCCGTTCACCCATAGTGATAGAGACCTACCTCGCAGTAGGGTATCCGGGAGGCACGTGAACATGAGTGCCGAAAGCGGATGCCGCTGGCAGTGGAGGTGCCAAGGATGAGTGCAGATACGTCCGTGCCGCACCCCAGGGTGTCCGGCCTGGACGCGTCCGACTCCGCGCTCTTCACGACTCTGATCAGGGAGGCGCCGATCGGCGTCGCCTTCTTCGACGTGGAGCTGAGGTGCCGGCGGGTCAACGAGATCCTCGCCGACATCTGCGGCGTGCCGGTCGAGGAGATCGTCGGGCACACCCCGGCGCAGGCGCTGCCCGAGACCGTGGCCACCGCCATGGAGACCGCGCTGCACGTGGTCCTGGACGAGGACCACGCCCTTGAGAGCGCCGACCTGAGCCTGGAGGTGAAGGAGGGCGGCGTACGGCACTGGGCGCTGTCCTGGTTTCCCTCCCACGGCACGGACGGCAAGATCCTCGGTGTCGCCCTGATCGCCGTTGACGTCACCGAGCGCCGCCGGGCCGAGGACGTCATCAGGCGCACCGGTGAGCGGTACCGATCGCTGGTTGAGGCCAGCTCGCAGGTCGTCTGGGTGACCGATCCGTCCGGTCAGGTCAGCGATGACGCCCCCGAATGGCGGGCCATCACCGGGCAGAGCATCGAGGACTACTCCGCCGACGGCTGGCTGGCCGTCGTGCACGCCGAGGACCGGGCCCGCATCGACGCCACCTGGCAGGAGTGCATCGCCGCCGACCGCCTCTTCGAGACCAACTACCGGATCCGTACCAGATCCGGCACCTACCGGTACTACGACGTGCGAGCCGTCCCGATCTGGCGCGGCGACGAGGTCGTCGAGTGGGTGGGCGCCAACATCGACGTGACCGGGCAGCGCGAGGCGGAGGAGATGCGCGGCAGGCTGACCGAGCAGCTGTCGGCCGCCGCGCTGCGCACCGCACGCCTGCAGCAGGCCACGTCGATGCTGGCCGAGGCGCTCACGGTCAGCAACGTCGTTCAGGTGATCACCGAGGTGGGCCGGTCGGCCATCGGCGCAGACCGCTCCGCGGTGGCGCTGCTCGACGACGACAAGCTCTGGCTGCGGATCATCACACCCAGCGGCGCCGCCGACGCGGCCCCGCAGGGACGCGAGGCGTCCCAGGAGTCGTTCCAGGTCAGCGCTCAGACGGTGATGTCGGTCGCGGTACGGGAGAGCCGCCCCTTCCTCGCCCGGAGCCCCGACGACCTCCGGCTTCAGCTCGGCAGGAATGAGATCGACGACTTCCTCCAGCGTACCGACGAACGGGCCTGGGTCGGCCTGCCGCTGCTGGCCGCAGGGGCGCCGATCGGGGCGCTCCGCTTCGCCTTCACCCGCCCGAGGGAGATCACCGAGGAGGAACGGGTCTTCCTGGAGGCGCTGGCCGGTCAGTGCGCCCTCGCCGTGGAGCGCGCACTGCTGTTCGAACGCGAGCACAAGACCGCGGAGGAGCTCCAGCTCAGCCTGCTCCCGGGCGTCCTGCCCCAGCTGCCGACCATGCAGCTGTCCGCGCTGTACAACCCGGCGACCCGGCATGTCCAGGTGGGCGGGGACTGGTACGACGCGTTCCCGCTGCCCGATGACCGGATGGCCATCGTGGTCGGCGACGTCATGGGCAAGGGCGTGAAGGCCGCGGCCGGGATGGGCCGGGTCCGCAACGCCCTCAGGGCCCTGGCGCTCAACGATCCACGGCCCGCTGCGGTGCTGTCCGGCTTGGACCGGTTGTTCAGCGCCACCGAGGACGTCGAGCAGTTCACCACCGTCGTCTACGCCGTACTCGACCCCGAAACCGGGACCGGGGTGTTCAGCAACGCGGGCCATCCGCCGCCCCTGCTGGTCGGCCCGGACATCCCCGCGACGCTCAACGGCAGCGAGCCGGGAACCCCGCTGGGCTGGCCCAGCCACCGCCAGCAGACAAGTTTTTCCATCGAGCCCGGAAACACTCTGGTCTTCTATTCCGATGGACTGGTGGAGAACCGTAGGCGTGGGGTGGACGCCGGGCTCGACGAACTCGTCGGGGTCGCGGCGGACGCCTCACCTGAGGTTGTGGGGGATCCTGAGATACTCGTCAACTTCCTTGTCGACCGTATGCTCGCTGGTTATGAGCAGGACGACGATGTGACCGTTCTTGCCCTGCATGTTCCTCCGAAGACGGCGTAGTCCGTACGAAGGACAGCTCCGCTCACCGTAAGGTGGTCTGTTACCGGGCCGGACACGCCAGTACGGAATACGTGGCCGTGCCAGAATGCTGACTCTTGTCAGAGGGTACGCTGCGGTCTCGCAAGGGCGCCCGCCAGGGCAACACGGATCAACC